>CAYJLR010000052.1:0-12855 GCA_964370895.1 uncultured Akkermansia sp.
GTGCTTCTTCTGTACCACAGGTGCAGGGAGGCTCGCAGGTGCAAGGATCGCACTTACAAAGAGGGTTATCGCAGCTGCTTGGTGCAGGTGTCTCTACAGATGCTTCTACAGTATTTGCTATTTCGCTTGCAGCTGGACGCTGAGGCTTGCTAGATGCCTTTCCTTGACGAGCATTTGGCTTGGTTTTTCTTTGTTTGTTGCGCTTGTCAGCTGTCTTTTCTGGCTGAGGGGTTGCTTCACCCTTAGGATCCCAGATGGCATTATCATCGGTGACTACGATGTAGCCCTGATCAAGAAGCCAGATGAGGTCGACCGTGTAGGAAGCATGTGCGTCTGTCGCTGCTTCTTCGCCCGCTGCTACGCCAGTGAGTGCCGCAAACATGGCGTCTACCTTCTGACCTGAGTTTTCCTTCACCCAGGCAACGATGCTGCTCATTCTATCGGCAAGAACAGTCTCTGTAGGGATGACGCGGATACGGCTAGGTCCTGTGAAGTGACTGCCGTTCCACTTGAAAATAGGCATGTGGTGACGTGCGAGTCCGTGGCAGAGGTTCGGGATGATCATCTGTGGGAAACGGCGGGCACGGTCATGCTGAATGCTGAGGTGTGCAGCTAGTCCGGGGGAAAGCTTGTCGGCTGGGGTAGCGCAGTTAACGAATACCTTATCAGTCTTTTCGAAGGCTTCGGCATAGTGGTTTGCGAGGAAGTCGGCTTCGACGGACTTCATGTCCGCGAGTGTGATGTCCTCCGCGCCCTCACGGACAGGCTTCCATACGATGCTATGAGATGCGCTCTCCTGCCACTTGGCGATGGTTTCTTCATCTTTCTCGACCTTGATGCTCTCGCGGAATCGCTCGATGCTCATGCGCTTCGAGTATTTGTTCTTATAAAGCTGCGTGACTGCTGCTTGGTAGCCGTGCCAGTTCACAGGTCCGATGAGCTCCTTGCCCAGCTTGCATACAGCGATGGCGGTGAAGTTACCCTTAGGTGCTTCTACTTCGACCTTTTCTTCGCGGTAGAAGTCTGCAAACCATGTGGAATCCCAGAGATGCTGCAGTGCCTCTGCTTCGGTGAGCCAGCAGGAGAAGTCGCCCTTCTTGCTATGAATGAAGGATGGGCCGTCTTCGAGTTTCATAAAGACGAGGTCGCAGCGCTCTGGTGAGCCCAGTGTGAGATTAGCAAGACGCATCAGGGGGAGTACACGCTTGTTCTTGTGTACTTGCTGTGCGATGACTTCAAGAATAGTGTTTGCAGGGCGAAGCTCGGTGCGTACCTTTTCCGTAGGATCGGGGCGTTCGATGCGTTCGCGTTCAGGGCGCTGACCATGGCGAGAGAAACGACCTCCTCCGCGCTGGTCGCGTGAGTCACGAGGGCTGCGGGAATCGCGAGGACCACGGAAGTCGCGCTGTGGGCGCTCACGAGAATCACCACGGGAGTCGCTGTCGCGACGCTTGTTGAAAGGCTTGGAGCCACCGGAGCGCGCTGGGCGACGTTCGCGTGAGTAGCTGCTGTCCTGACGGGAGCTAGAGGAGTTTTTGTCCTGAGGGCGCGCCCAAGCAGGGCCAAACTGGAATCCAGCAAGTTCAGATAGGTCAAATGAGTTGCTGTTATCTTGAGAATCTTTGTTCATAGGTCGTTTCTTATTCTGAATTTAGAGTAAACTTATTTTGTGCTATTGGCAATATTTTTTTTATTGTCGAAGGGGGCTATCTATCATTTTATTGATCCTTACTAGCCTCATTCTCTGTAGCTCTGTCGTATTCTTCGAACTCTACCCCGATGAGGCAGATGTCATCATCGACGGCTACCCCTCCTGCGAAGTCCTTCATTGCTTGGAGGCTGGAGTTGAGCATCTCCTTGATGCTGGAAGGTTGGTGTTCTTTGTAGTATTCTATTAAACGTGATGCTCCTAGTTCATCATCGGCTTGATTCTTGGCCTCCGTGATGCCGTCCGTGTAGAGCATGAGCTTCATGCCTGACTGTACAGCGATCTCTGTCTCGCGGTACAGAGTGTTGTCCAAGAGACCGAGGGCAGGGGAGCGAGGGATGACTGGGAGATAAGGTGTCTTATCTTTGTCAATCACGAGGGGGGCAGGGTGTCCTGCGCTTGACAGGGTGAGTCGCTTTTTCTCTAAATCAAGATATACATAGCAAGCAGTCGTGAACATGGTGATGTTTGACTGGTTGAAGATGCGGAATAGTTGGCGGTTCAGGGAAGATAGGATGAGGGCAGGTGTGTCTGCGAGTGAGGAGGCTTGCTCCATCAGTCCTCGTAACATGGAGGCGATAAGGGCTGCGCGTATGCCATGCCCCATTACATCGCAGATGAGCATGCCTATGCCCTTGTCGCTGACAGGGAAGACGGCGAAGCAGTCGCCTGCCACACCCGCTGAAGGCATATAGATGTGGTGGAAATGCGCGCAGCGCGTCTTATCTTCCACAGGGAAGCAGCGAGAGGGTATGTTTAGGGGCTGGAGAGCCTGCTGAATTTCTCGTGCGAGTTTGATCTCGTTTTCGAGAGTCTGATTACGCTCATCGAGATACTTGGCTAATTTTTGGTATTTTTTCTGCGCTTGGATGAGTTTTGTCACATCAGAAGAGATACCTACGATGCCTTTGACCTCTCCTGTAGAATCAAACCATGGGAACTTCGAAATCTGACTCCATGTGCTATCCTTCCCCTTCCATGTCTCGCGATGTACACGAGTGGTGATGGGCTGGCGAGTCTCCATGATGCTGAGTTCCTCACTGCGCGAGATGTCGCTCATGGAGTCATCAAAGAAGTTTCTGTCGGTACAGCCGATGAGGTCAGATGGTGTGTCTACGCCCATCTTCTTCGCCGTGGAGTCATTCGCAACAACGAATCGAGATTCCTTATTCTTGAAATAGATGCTATCGGGAAGATAGTTAATCAATGTGCGGAAGAGCTCTCTGTCCTCATTCGCGCGCATGTCTGTCATCTTACGACGCGTGATGTCTATCCAGACGCCGACGAGGCGCTTTGCCTTGTGGTCCTTATCGCGCTCGACTAATCCATTGATACGAATCCATTTCCAGGAGCGTGATCGGATATTGAGTAGGCGTATCTCGAGACGCATGGGGGTGTCTGTCACCCAGTTGAGATAGCGTGTGAGTTCTGTCTTGAAGAAGTTTAGATCCTGTTCGTGGATGGTCAGTTCAGGTTGCGTGAATACATTAGGAGCGATTTCATCGAAGTGAACACCGAGCATTTTCAGGCATTGCTCCGTGTAATGGATGTTGTCATTCTCAATATCCCAGCAGTACACGCCTTCCTCAGCCGCGCGGAGAGCCGTGCGGACCATCTGCCAGTCAAATACATTTTTAGGCGAGGATGAGGATGTTTGATCAGGAATCACGCTTTCATTTAAGCACAACTTTTGCAAGAGTTCAAGAATGAAATGTGCCTGAGTAATGAAATTTATAAGAATGATATTTCTTGTTCAGCTCTGAGTGTGAGATCTACTCGCGTCTAACAATTTAAGCTAAGCTAAAAGCTCTCTGAGGTCATGAAAATAACTTGACGAATCGTGTTTTTGCGTTTTAAATATGTCTAGTTATGAAAATGAATGCTGCATTGTTACCTTTCAAGGGGATGAAGTCTACTATGGCTCGTACCCACACCCGTGTTTCTATGGCTGCTCTGGCAGCGCTTGTGCTGACGCCTAGCGTTTTAGTATCTTGCCAAGGTGAAGATAAAAAGAAGACAGACACTGACGCTCCCGCTGCTGAGGTGAAGGCAGCCGAAGAGACTCCTGCTCCTGCTGCGACCGCTGCCCCAGCTCCAGCACCTGTGACAGAGACTGCTCCGCCAGCGGTAGAAACTGCAAAAAACGCGGCAGAAGAAACCCAAGAAGAGCTTAATCGCTACCTTAATGGTGAAGTGATGGATCTTATTATCAAATCCGCTAATAGTTCTGCTGTCCGTGACGTGGCTACTGTGCTTCTTGAGAAGTTAGAGAATCATTACCAAGCTATTAGTGAAGGTCCTTTCGATGTTGCACGCCTCGAACTCGCTGTAGATATAGCTGAGTGCCAGCGTCAGCTTACAGCATGGGAACGCGCCTATGCTAGTTACGAACGAGCCTTAAAGGACTGGGAGGCTCTCGCCATGAAGGATAAAACTGAGATCCGCATACAGCGTCTAAAGAGCTCCATCTATAATGGTCTAGCTTTCACTCTACTCGCACGCACTTCTAACGCTTCTAGCAACACCGATGAAAACCGACAGACAGCCCTGAATTACTTCAAGGAGCAGCTTGATAGCGACCTGTCTATTTTCAATGCTGTCGGTCCTAAGGAAGGTGATGCCCTGCCTGCAGGTAGCTGGAGCGATGATATCAATAGAGCTACGAATGACTTGATTAGTTCTTATCGCTGCGTCGGTGATGGCTTCCTGCTGACGGGGAATAATGAAGACGCACTCGCGGCCTATCTCGAAGGTGTGAAAATCGCCCAGCGTGTTCAGAAGCTATCCGAGCAGCCTACCCTCCAGCTTATCAGAATTCTCTCTTCACTGGGAGATCTGCAACTGAAGATGGATAAGGAAAAGGAAGCAGTGCAGAGCCTGACCTCGGCAGCTCAGGTTGCCATTCAGCTCAATAAGCAGTCCTCTGATACACGCGTGAAGATGGAGACGAAGCAGATTGTCGATCGCCTCGCTCCTATCATTCAGCGTCATCAGCCAGCCCAAGCAGAGGCCGCAGCTGTAGAAAGCACAGATTCTGCGGAGTAATCTGGGTAAAGGGAAGAATACTTCTTAGATATATCCTATCTTGCCATGGCGCAATACCTCATTGCTCAAGAAGCACTCGAAACGCAAGGACGCATCTTAGCCGACCTAGCGCAGAGGAGTGGAGGGCATGCGCTCGTCGCACTGAAGGCCTTTTCCGTATGGAGGGGGCTTCAGCTGCTGAGTCCTTACGCCTCTGGCTGCTGCGCTTCTGGCCTCTACGAGGCTAGGCTGGGTGCAGAGTTCGTCGGAGGTGAGGTGGCGGTGTATTCTCCTGCATACCGAGCTGATGAGATAGAGGATCTCTGCGGCTTCGTTCATCATATTGATTTTAATAGCATGAGCCAGTGGCTGCGTCATCGTGACACGGTGATGGCTCATCCTCGCTATCAAGAAGGATTCCTACAGGCGGGCCTGCGTATTAATCCGCAGCACTCTACAGGGCATACCCCACTCTACGATCCCTGCATACCTGGGTCGCGCCTCGGTATCCCGCTTGATCAGATCAGGTGGGATGAACTTGATGGTATATCGGGATTGCATTTTCATACGCTCTGTGAGCAGGGCTTTGATGATCTGTACGATACGGTGCAGGCTGTCGAGAAGAACTTCGGTGATCTACTTCGCTCCCCACAGATACGTTATCTCAACATAGGGGGTGGCCATTGGGTGACAAAGCCAGATTATGATAGAGAAGCTCTCATCTCACTCATACGCGATCTACGTGAACGCTATGAACTCGAAGTATACCTCGAGCCTGGTGAGGCATGGTGCATCCATACAGGTGTCCTGCGCGCGCAAGTGCTAGATGTATTCGAATCCATGGGGCATCAGCATGCTATCCTTGATGTGAGTGCTACCGCACATATGCCTGATGTGCTAGAGATGCCGTATCGTCCCGATCTTTTCCGTGCGCACAGTGCGCCACGCGCTACGGAGGCACAGCTCCCCGCTGTCCAGTTAGCTGGTGAGTACTACGAGCTCGCTGCTGGGCAGGGCGAGAAGCCTTATCTCTACCGCTTAGGTGCTCCTAGCTGTCTTGCAGGTGATGTCATCGGAGACTACAGCTTTGATCAGCCGCTGGAGGTGGGAGATATGCTAGTGTTTGATGATATGAGTCACTACACTATGGTGAAGACCTCTCATTTTAACGGGGTGATGCATCCTGATATTTCACTGCTGCGTCAGGATGGTACAGTCGAGCTGCTTCGAGAGTTCGGCTATGAAGATTTCCGCACTCGTTTAGGGAGTGAGTAGTCGTGCGGAATGCGCTGTTAAGATTTTGAATTATAGTTGACCAATTGTGTGACCTATGATATTTTGTATGTCACGCATATTACGCATTCTCCTATGAAAAAGAAAATATACGACCTCAATGAGTTACTTGGTGGTAAAGTTCGCTTGCCTCAGTGGCTTGCTAATATGGGGGAGCGTGCTCTGGGATTAGACTATCTGAATGAGGCTCATCGCAATATTGAGTCTGATTGGGCTCAGGGGGATGAGAATAACTTTTTCGCACTCGCCTGCAAGCATTTTAATCTTCAGTATGATCTGAACGAAGGAGCTCTTGATCATATCCCTAAGCAGGGAGCTTGCGTCATTGTCGCTAATCATCCTCATGGCTTGTCAGATGGCATCATGTTTGGAGACATTGCGATGAAGGTTCGCTCAGATATTCGCATCGTTGTGAATGAATTCCTCGAGGCCATAGACGGAATGCGCCCTTACACGATCTCCGTAGATGTGTATGGTGGAGATAAGGCGAAGCGCGCTAATATGAGCGCGATGCGCGATCTCATCAAGTGGCTGCGAGCGGGACACTGTGTTCTCGTTTTTCCCAGCGGTTCAGTCTCTACCTATTCGAGAGGAGATAAGTGCGTTATCGAAGATCCGTGGCAGACGAATATGATCTCCGTCATCCGTAAGACGAATGCGCAGGTCGTCCCTCTTCATATTTCTGGTCGCACCAGTCCTTTTTTCCAATTTATAAGCCGTATCCATAAACCTGTTCGAGGGAATTTCCTCCCACGCGAGATATCTCGTGACGGTCGCACAAGGCATGATATCAGGATAGGCGCTACTATCTCTCCCACTATGCATGACACTTACTCTTCCGATGAATCATTAACCGATTACTTGAAACTCCGCACCCTGTTATTAGCTTATTCTACGAAGGCAGACTCTCATGATATGCAGAGTCGAAGCTCGCAGTTTTCTGAGCTGGCAGAGGATATAGCTCAGCAGAGTTTGTATGAAGAAATAAGCAAGTTGCCAGAGGATGCCCTCTATTATGAAGGCTCCAGCACAGGGCTACAGATCTATGTAGCACAGGCCGATGAGATCCCTCTCGTCATGCAGCAAATCGCCATCGAGCGTGAGCGCACCTTCCGCGCCGTAGGTGAGGGGACTGGTGATTCTTTCGATCGAGACGAGTATGATGAGTACTACCACCACCTCTTCATGTGGGATAGCAAGAAGCAGCGTTTAGCTGGCGCTTATCGCATGGGGCTTACGGATAAGATTTTAGAGAAGCATGGTATCAAGGGTATCTACAATGGGCAGTTCTTCCGTTTTGACGAGAAGATGCAGCCTGTCCTCGCACAGGGGATTGAGATGGGGAGAGCCTTTCTTACGGCTGATTATCAGGGGTTAGCTGCTTCCTTAGACACCCTGTGGATGGGCATAGGTCGCTACGCTCTGCGTCATCCTCAGTACCGCTATCTTTATGGAACAGTGAGTATATCCCCAGAGTATTCGCTCTGCGCACGAGCTCTGATGCATAGCTACCTTCAGGTTCATGAGATGCAGGAAGAATACGCACCTCATGTTTCTGCTCTCTACCCACCGCGCCAAGAGAGGCTCCTGCCTTCGGAGGAAGCGATGCTTAAGACGACCATCACCGATATGAAGCAGCTCACCAAGCTGATCAGTGATATGGAAGGCAAGGATGTGGCTGTGCCTATCCTACTGAAGCACTACATGCGTCTCGCAGGTAAGATGCTCTCCTTCGGGATTGATGAGAGCTTTGGAAATACCCTTGATTGTCTTGTTCTAGTAGATTTAGAAAAAACACCCGCTCGTATACTACGTCGCTATCAGGGCTTGACTAATACTGATAGTTGAGCGCAGGGGCATGTATTTGATAACGAAGATCTTTTTTGCAGAATTATACCGTGAAATATGACATCGCTCAGCATCGCATAGGAGGAGTAAGAGGGATACCGCTTGCTCTGTTCGTACTCTTATCACATCATGCCCTTGGGGAGCTTATGCCCCTGCCTGAAGATGTATTCCCACGTGAGCGTCAGTCTGCACCCAAGCCTATCATTCTAGGTGATAAAGTAGCTCAGAAAAAGGGTGCTCCTAAGTTACCAGAGCCTGATGCTTCAGAGATCCCCGATGCGATCAGTATAGAAGCACGCGATGCTAAGCTTACAATGGGCTCAGACGACAAGTCTATCCGTTATGAAGGAAGACGTACCCCCATTAAAATCACCACGGATACAGGAAGTGAGTTCCAATCAAAGGTGGTCGACGTGGACATGCAAGATGGTATACTCCAGCTGCATGATGACCTGACTATCTATAGCCATAACAGCCTCACGCGCGCGAACTCCGCTAACTTCGACTGGAAGAAGTCGGAGGGGAGCTTCACAGGCGTACGAATCAAGACCTTTGATCTACTCGTGAAGGCGAAGAGTGGTGCCTATTTAACGGATGAAGAAGGGGTGAAGTATATGAAGCTGGAGGAAGTAGTCTTCAGCACTCATGATATCAAAGACCCCAGCTTCTGGTTAGGTTTTGAGGAAATGATTATCTACCCAGGAGATCGTTTCAAAGCAAAGGGGCTCAGTATAGGTGACGAAGATGGACTCTCACCTGTGCCTCTGCTATCATACATTCCAATCTCACATTCTTTGAACCCTAAAGAGGGCTATCTCCCTCTCCCCGGTTCTCGCAGTATATGGGGTCTCTATCTGCTGAATAGATACGGCATACTCCTCGGAAATAGGCGTGTAGAGAACTACATGCCCACAGCTGACTACACCTTAGTTACTAAGGTGGATTACCGCGAGCTTCGCGGGCTGGGCTTAGGTTTTGACCTTGAGCAAGAGAGTCATACTAAGAAATTCGTGAATGCTACTGGCTTGTCTCTGTACTATATAGATGACCAGGATCCTCAGAATAATCCCACCTCCTTGCCACGCCCCTATATTGACTCGCAGCGCTATCGCGTAGCCTATCAGGATATCTGGGAGATCGCGCCTTTATTCGATAAGAATAGCCATTGGCGAGTAAAATCAAATATCAATGTACTTAGTGATTCGCGCTTCCTAAGCGATTTTGATGAGGATCTGAGTATGGTCAATGATAAGCCAGATAATACAGTAGCACTGGTGAAGCGTAATTCCTATTCGGAAGCCAGTGTCTTTATGCGCTTTGACCCGAACAATTACTACACGACCGATGAGCGCATTGAGATGAGCTACTACAGAGCTCGTCAGCCTATCAAGCGAAGCGCTATTAGCTATGAGACGCGTAATTCTATCTCCTACATGCGACAGAATGTACCTCTCGATGAGAAGCTACTCTACGAGCAGCAGCTATCTCAGGTTACGGATGCTGGTGCGCGTGAGTATTATACCCGCCTTCTCAATGAAGATAGCTATCTGCGTATCAGCAGTATTCATGAGTTAACAACAAGTTTTAAGCTAGCGAAGATCTTTAATGTGGTTCCTAAGGTAGGGTTCGCCTACAATGGTTACTATGGTTTCCAAGATCTCTCGGATGATACGCGTTTTAGCGCCTACTTCGCGACGGACATCAGCATGAAGATGCAGCGTCATTTCCGCAGCATACGATCGAGTTATTTTAAAATTGATGGCTTGACCCATATCTTCCAGCCCTACGTGAGTTACTCCTATCATAATATGTCATCCAGTGATCCATTAGTACCGCAGGTAAATGCGTGGACGACATCCTTAGGTAGTAGTACTGGTGTGCCTATGCCACTTGACCTCAATGGTTATTCTGGTATGGATGGCTGGAGCGACTGGAGCACGGTGCGTCTCGGTTTTCAGAATTACCTTACGACAAAGTACGATGGAGAAGTGCGCCGACTCCTACGCTGGAATACCTTCTTTAATATCAATTTACAAGACAATGATACGCTCGGTGAGTACTCTAATCTCTACTCTGTTCTCGAGTTCAGACCCTCTGAGCGACTGCGAATTGAATCCGACATACAGGTACCTATCATTGCTAGCGATAGTGATTATGTGACGACGACTCACACAGTCCGGTATCAGGCGCTACGCTGGCTTGAGGTAGAGCTAGGGCACCGTTTTAATTCTAATGATGCGCTGCAGTATGAGTCGCAGCAGTTCAACTGGAGACTGAATATGCGTATCAACGAGAACTACAGCTTATCGAGTAGTATGTATGTGGATATGTCGCTAAATAATATTCCTCTCCAGCAGTATTCTGTCTTCCGCAACATGGGCGCATGGCATATGGGTGGCACACTCTTTTTCCGAGATAATGGCGGGGTGAAGGAAACTGGCTTCGGCGTCTCCTTCTCCCTCATAGAAACAGCTACAACCGCACCAATAGAGTTCTTCTAATAAAACAAATAGAAATACTAAGATGAATAAATTCAATGAAGCAATGCAGTGGCGTTACGCCACGAAGAAGTTTAACCCTGAAGCTATCATTCCCGACGATCAGTGGACAGCCATCGAAGATGCTCTGTGCATGAGCCCTTCTTCTATAGGGCTCCAGCCATGGCATTTTATCGTCGTGAAGACACCTGAGCTGCGTGAGCAGCTCCGCGGCGCCTCCTTCGGTCAGCCACAGGTGACAGACGCTTCGCACTACGTCGTTCTCTGCGGGCTGCGTAATATTGAAAACTGCGATGTCGAGCGCCTCGTGCAAGCTAAGAAAGATATACTGGGACTCAGTGATGAGGACGCAGCTATCGCCCTTGAGCGCTACATGGGCTACTCCTTCTTCTGGGATAGTCCAGAGAAGCTGAAAAGCTATGTTGAGAGCCAGATTCACCTCGCTGCGGGATTCGTGAGCTATGCTGCCGCAGAATGGCGTGTAGATAGCTGCATGATAGGAGGTATGGTACCAGAGAAGTATGACGAGATCCTCGGTTTGAATGATACCCCTTATCGTACCGTTCTCGGTATAGCCTTTGGCTATCGCGATAGCGCAGATGAGCACGCGAATGACCCGAAGGTCCGCTTTAGCAAGAGCGATCTGATAGAGTACAAATAAGTATACAGAGGGCTCTTGAATAGAGACTTTGATGAAGGCGGAAGCGAATGCTTCCGCCTTCTTTTTTCGTGTAAAAAAGATAAAAAAAGTATGTCTAACTGTAGTCGCATTCTTATCATCAAGGTAATTTTGTAGTGAGGGGTAACATGTATGCAGCGGTTTTTTAACTGATTGAATGTTTTTGTTTTAATATAATGAAATACAAATTTTCCTCTTGCAATAAATCGTAATTTATTATAAAATTCGATTAGCCAGCTTATTATGAGTATGAATAAAAAAATAGGTATCATTCAAAATTTCTCCATTGCTGGAGACTTCTCTAAGAATCTACGTGCTCTGGTTCAGGGCTACCGTAGCTGCATTGACCAAGGGGCTGATCTCGTCATAGCCTCAGCTTATGCCCTCTGTGGGATAGAGCCTCAGGATCTCATTCGTCGCGAATCATTCTTAGAGCAAACAGAGAATGCCCTCATCGCACTTTCTCAGGAAATTAACTGTGCGCCACTCATACTTGCCGCCTATAGCAATGAGCTGAGTGAAAGAGAGGAGCTCGAGCTTCTAGGTATGCAAGACGAGGAGCTGATGGATTACTCCATAGAGAGCCGCCTCGGTCTCTTTCTGCTCGAAGAGGGTAATATCAGCCAGCTGGAAGAAGCAGAGCTCATCGAGCATGCTGGTCTGACTTTCTGTGCCGAATTAGGCCATGAAGAGAGTCTTAGTGATCTCGAAGATCTCGACTTTATCTTACGCTTTGGCACGCAGGCGTGGTATGCAGGTAGCTGTAAAAAGGAGCATGAATCCCGCAGCTGGGAGGCTGAGTTCAGCCATACTCCTCATATATGCGTGAATCCTGTCGGTGCGGCAGAAGGCTTCGTCTATGCGGGTGCATCCTGCGCCTATGACGCCAAGGGGAAGCTGATCAAGCGTCTGGCTCTTTTCGATGAAGATGCTCAGGTTTTTTCACTCACGAGGCAGGGGAGTGATGAGCCACTGCCTAGTGAAGAAGAGCTGCTGCGCCAAGCCCTCGTGCTGAGTATTAAAAAAGCCGCTGAGCTCGGTGCTTTCCGTGGTGCATGCGTTGCGATGGATCAGACTTATGCTCCACTACTCTTGCTCCTCACCGTTGAGGCTCTAGGTAGGGAGCAGGTGCAGGGCATCTCCTTCCGCGGTGAGAATGCCTTTCTTAATCAGCTCGGTCTAAAATGCCACCAGATAGAGCTCGGAGATATCCCTTATCAGCTCGGTGAGCGCTCAGATCTCGACGAGCAGCATCTACTCAGCCTCAGCCAGAGGGTGCAGGCCTGTCTCACTACAGGAGTAGCAGAGAAGCATCATCTACTCCTTCTCTCATCGCTCAATAGGCAAGAACTCGTCCTCGGTAGCTTCACGCTCTATGCACAAAACTGCGCGAATATGCTGCCCCTAGGCAGTCTGTATGAAATAGACCTCTACCTGCTCTCACAGCACCTTTCTAAGGACTATCCTGGTTACTTTAGCGAGTTACCGCTACCTGCACGCCCAGAGCTAGGACGCATCATTCACGAAAGCTTGGATCGTAATCAGAGCTCCAGCTCTTTGCTGCATAAGTACCCTGATCAACTCCAAGAAAAGGACGTGCGCTACGTCCAGAGGCGCGCTATAGCATCCGCCCAGAAGAGAAGTCAGCTACCGCTTATAGTGCATACCGAACGCGTTAGTGAAATATACAGTTATCCTGTGTATCATAAGCTGAACGATTAAAGGAAGCTTTTTACAATTTCCTTACCATTAAGGCAAGTTCTCGCAATTCGTTTTCCACAAAAGTGGATGTAGAAAATGAAGTA
>CAYJLR010000053.1:0-12828 GCA_964370895.1 uncultured Akkermansia sp.
AGGCGCGCTTGCGTCTGCCTGATGGCTATGCGCCTGAGACTATTTTCATGGGTGGGGGGACACCGAGCATGCTCTCCCCTACCCTCATGACGCGTCTGGTGGAGGGGCTGAGAGCTCCTCGCTCAGAGGGTGGCGCGGGGCTGCGGTTCGACGCGGTGAAAGAATGGTCGCTGGAGGCGAATCCTGCTACTTTTCATCTGCCGAAGGCGGTGCTGTGGCGCGAGCTGGGCTTGACGCGCATTTCTCTGGGCATTCAGTCCTTTGATGCAGACATGTTAAAGCTTCTCGGGCGCACGCACTCTGTGCAGCAGGCACAGGATAGTGTGGAGATTCTAAAACAGGCTGGCTTCGCGCAGATTAATATTGATCTCATGTTCTCACTCCCCCAGCAGAGTCTGAAGCAGTGGGAGGAGAGTCTGCGCGCGGCGATTGCGCTAGAGACCTCGCATATTTCTACCTACAATCTCACCTATGAAGAGGACACGAGTTTCTTTGAGATGTATGGGGCGAAGGCGGGTGATGAGGATACGGATGTCGCGATGTTCCAGCTGGCGGATAAATTGTTGACTGAGGCAGGCTTCCGTCACTATGAGGTGTCAAACTACGCGCGCGTGGGCTGCCGATCTCTTCATAATCTCGCGAACTGGGAGGGGAAGGACTACACAGGTCTAGGACCTGGTGCTGTCGGTACGGTGGATGGTGTGCGCTATGAGAATGATGGCGACACCGCGGCTTATTCCGCAGCCCTACTCGAGGGGAAACTGCCTCCCTGCCATGCCGAGCGTATCGACGCAGAGCAGAGGCGCACGGAGCTCATCGGGCTCACGCTGCGCACGGATGAGGGGCTGCCTCTTCATCTACTAGGCGATGGCTATGATCATTTACTCCAAGCTCTCTGTGACGAGGGCTATGCTGAGATGACTGAGGAGCGACTCATCCTGACGAGCCGCGGCAAGCTTCTCGTCGATGAGATCGCAACGCAGCTGATCTAAGGTCTAGCGATCGCTTAGAGCGTGCCGCGCTCTTCCATGATTTTCATGGGAGATTCTCCACGGTGGAGCAGCGCGCACATGCGTTCCATGCTGGGACGTACGTGCGCGAAGAAGAGTTTATATCCTGCGCAGAGGTAGTTGTGCGGTGTTTTCTCACCTTCGACGGGGACGAAGCGGTGCTTCGGGCAGCCGCCTTTGCAGGCCTTATAATGGGAGCAGCTGCGGCAGTTGCTCGGGAGATTCGCCGCTTTCGCGATGCCGAAGTTGAAGAGCTCGGGAGAACTCTGCATCTCGGTGATGGGGCGGCTCTTGAGATTACCCAGTAGGTATTCTGGGAATACGAAGTGGTCGCAGCTGTAGACATCGCCATTATGCTCGACGACGAGGGCGTTTCCACAGGTCTCCGCAGAGGAGCAGAGGCCGGGCATCGCGCCATAGTAGTTCGCCAGTGTGGCATCAAAGAGCTGCACGTAGTAGCTGCCTACGTCTTTTTTAATCCATTCGTCGTAGACTTCGCACATGAAGCGTCCGTAGCCTTCCGCGCTGATACTCCATTCACTGAGATGGGAGTTCTCTGGCATGGCGATGGCTTGGTGCGCGCCTAGGAGTCGCTTTCGATCGCCGAGGTGGGCGACTTGTTCATCGGATAGAAGGTCTACGGCAGGGATGAACTGCATGTAGTGGCTGCCTATGGACTTAAAGAACTTATAGAGCTCTGCGCCACGGCCTTCGCTGAGGCGGTTTACAACGGTCATGGTGTTGTACTCGACGCGGTGTTTTGCCATGTTTTCCACGGCACGCATGACGCGGGTGAAGGTAGGCCCGCCGCCTAGGGTGCGACGGTAGTTGTCATGGATCTCAGCTGGACCGTCAAGGGAGAGTCCGATGAGGAACTGATTGTCATGGAAGAAGCGACACCATTCTTGGTTCATGAGGAGACCATTTGTCTGGAGGGCGTTTTCCACCTTGCGCCCCTTGCCGTACTTTTTCTGGTACTTCAATGCGCGTTTGTAAAAATCCATGCCTGCCATGAGTGGTTCACCACCATGCCAGCAGAAGGTGACGACTTCAGAATCGTTCGCGTCGAAGTACTGCTCTATATACTCGCGCAGGACGCGGTCGCTCATGAGCGTTTGCTTGAACTTCCCATCATCGGAGGGGTAGAAGAGCGACTTATCGAGGTAGTAGCAGTAAGCGCAGCGGAGATTACACTGGCTGCCGACGGGCTTCACCATGACGGAGAAGTTACGCGGTAGACTCATGGCTGGGGGATTCGTCCACATAGTATTTTATAAGAAAGATATAAGGATCATTCAGGCTTCTTTGCGCTGTCGTCCATGAGTAGTGTGCGTGTGGGGAAAGGTATATTAATGCCTTCGCGCTTGAATGCAGCGAGCAGGGAGACGGCGAAATCATATCGCACATCATGGTAGTCGGAGGTCTTACACCAAGCACCGATGAGTAGATCCAGTGAGCTGTCTCCGAAGCCCTTGAAATGCACGGCTGGGGCGGGATCATCAGCTAGCTTATCTTGCATATTAATCACGTCGAGCATCACGCGGCGTACCTTGCTGAGATCGCTTCCGTAATCGACTCCGATGAGGAAGTCGCAGCGACGGAGCTTATCCCCTGTGATATTAACGACTGGGCTCTGGATGAGGGTGCTATTGGGCACGCGCACGAGGGAGTTGTCCACCTGACGCAGCCAGACGGCGAGAAGGTTGATACTTTCTACTGAGCCTTCCACGGATTCGACGCGTATGTAGTCGCCTATCTTCAGCTGCTTTTCCGTGATGATGAAGAGGCCGCTTATCACATTGCTCAGCGAGGTCTGGGAGGCAAAACCGATGGCGACACCGAGTACACCAGCGGCACCGAGTATGCTGGTAATGTTAATCCCTAGTGCGCTGAGCCCCTGCGAAAGCACTATAAACCAGATGATCACCGCGGTGGTGGGACGCAAGATAGAGATGACAGGCAGGGGGAGATGCAGCGCGAGTGTCGCCTTGTCGAATACCTTGCGCATGATCTTATTGAGTATCCAGCCTGCAATAAGAAATAGAATGAAAATCACCCACTGATGCAATGCCTTGCTTGTGGAAAACCAATGGAGTAACTCTTGGAACTTTTCTGCCATATGTGAGCAGTCTATCATGCTAGCCCTCACAATTCCAGCCAAATTTAGGAAGGCTGTCACTATGTTATTTTTAAATTTTCACGTAAAATTAGTCTGGTATTTTCTACAAAAATCGATATAATGCCCACCTATGTCAGAACATACGTCCAATCAACAAGCACCAGGTTCATCTGAAGAAGACTTGATTGCCGTACGCCGCGAGAAGGTGGAAAAGATCCGCGCTCTCGGGGTGAATCCTTACGGTGGTCGCTACGATGTTAATAGCTCTCCTGAGCAAATCATCTCTAACTTCGAAGAAGGTAAACAGGTTAAATTCCTTGGGCGTATCAGCGCACTGCGCGATATGGGTAATACACAATTCTTCGTTGTATCCGACGTACGTGGTGGCATCCAGTGCATGCTCACGAAGAAGAGCTGCACGCCTGAGCAATGGTCTCTCTGGAAGCTGCTCGAGCGCGGTGACTGGGTAGGCATCGAAGGTGAATGCTTCATCACGCGCACAGGAGAATCCTCCGTTCGCGTCGCGGACTTCAAGGTTCTCTCGAAGGCTCTTCGCCCCATGCCGGACAAGTTCCATGGCATCAGCGATCCAGATCTCCGCTACCGCAAGCGTCACCTCGACCTCATGAGCAACACGGACAGCGCAACACGCTTCGTCCAGCGTTCCCTCATCATCCAAGAACTGCGCAGCGAGCTCGCTAATCGCGGCTTCCTCGAAGTGGAAACCCCCATGCTCCAAGACATCGCTGGCGGTGCAGCGGCTAAGCCCTTTGAATCTTATTTCAACGCACTCAAGAAGCCTGTCACCCTGCGCATCGCTCCTGAGCTCTTCCTCAAGCGTCTCCTCGTCGGTGGTTTCACCAAGATTTTCGAACTGAACCGAAACTTCCGCAACGAAGGACTCTCTCGCCGTCACAATCCTGAATTCACCGTCCTAGAGATCTACGAAGCAGGTGGTGATTTCGAAACAATGGCGACCATGATGGAGGAACTCATCACAGGCATCGCCATGAAGGTATTCGGTAAGCTTCAGTTCGATCAGTTCGACGAAGAAGGTAATCTCCGCTGGACAGTCGACCTCACCCGTCCATGGCGTCGCGCTAGCTACCGCGAGCTCGTATGCGAAGCAGCAGGAGCTGACTGGTACGATATCAGCGACGACCAGCGTCGTGCCCGCGCACAGGAGCTAGGAGTCTCTGTCTCTCCTGATGCAGACGACACAGCAGTCACACAGGAAGTATACGAAAAGCTCGTCGAAGAAAAGCAGGCGAATCCCCTCTTCGTCACCCACGTCGCACGCGGTCTCGTCCCTCTTGCTAAGAGCAACCCAGAAGATCCTTCCGTTGTCGACGTATTCGAACTCGTCATGAATGGTCAGGAGCTTTGCCCTGGTTACTCCGAGCAGAACGACCCAGTCGAGCAGCTCATCAGCTTCCAGAATCAGTCTGGCGAAGAAACGCAGAAGATCGACTTCGACTTCGTCGAAACTCTCGAGTCCGGCATGCCTAGCGCAGGTGGTATCGGTATCGGCATCGACCGCCTCTGCATCCTCCTCACAGGTGCGAATTCTATCCGCGACGTCATCCTCTTCCCGCAGCTCAAGAGCTTACCACAAGCAGAGTCAAGCGAAGAGAGCAAGAACTAAATCTAATAAAAAAAACCCCAACGCGAGCTTATAGCTTGAGTTGGGGGCTTTTTTTTGCTAATATATAGGTCTTATGGACGCGCACGTAGCCCAGTGGATAGGAAAACGCGAAGACCAGCAGGATGCTTACGGAGTAAAGCATTTCGAGCAGGGTAGTCTAGCTATCATTTGTGACGGCATGGGTGGACATTGCGAAGGCGCTGATGCTTCGCGTGTTGCAATGGAAAGCTTCCGCGACAACTTTAAGATCGAGCAGATCTCTGATATCACAGCCGCGCTACAGAAGTCGCTGGATCATGCGAATGAAGCTGTACGCGCACTCTTCGATGGAAAAGAAGAAAAGGGTGGCTGTACACTGCTTGCTGTTTTCCTCGCACCACACGCACTATGGTGGATCAGTGTCGGTGATTCTCCACTTTTCCTCTGGCGCCATAGTCAGCTGATCCGTCTGAATCAAGATCACTCGATGCGCGCATATTTTGCGATGTCACATGACTGCTGCGCGACCCAGCGTAAAGAGTCCATGCGCTGCGGGCATATGCTACGCTCAGCCCTCATGGGTGAGCCCATCACCCTCATCGACTGCCCATCTTCAGCCTACGCTCTCTTACCAGGTGATCGCATCATTCTCTCATCTGATGGCATAGAAGATCTCCTGCACCAGCGCTACTTACCACCCCATATATCAAGTATGCTTAATCAGCGTGATAGCAGTCTCGCCCCTAGCATCGTCGATGCTTGTCGCGATCTAGACGAAGACTACGCGGATAACACGACTGTGATCAGCTTTGACCTCTAAGCTTTCTCACCCGCAGGCAGCCCTCCTCACCTTGCCTCTTCGAGCTATATTTTATTAGTTACGGAGCAATAATAGCCATTGCTGCAAGCGTTTCTATGTGATAAAATCCTCCCATCATTCAGTCTTATTACTAATCCATTCCCCCATATGACAGACCATACTATCCGCGGAAAGCAAGTCTTTCTTGACGAAATCGAAGCACTCAACCACATCGCTAACCGACTTGATGACTCCTTTGTTAAAGCAGTGGACGCCATGCAGAAAGCAATCGACGCTGGTCATAAGATCGTCATCGTAGGTGTAGGTAAGAGCGGACTCGTCGGTGATAAGATAGCCGCGACACTCACCTCAACAGGCGCACCAACCATCGTGCTTGATTCGATGAATGCGCTCCACGGTGATCTCGGCATCGTCCAAGATGGCGATGCCTGCATAGCCATGTCATTCTCAGGTGAGACATCAGAACTCCTCACCCTCCTTCCATTCCTGAAGTCCTATGATATCACGATTATCGGGATGACAGGCAAGATGAGCTCCACACTAGCTCAGCACGCAGATATAGCTCTCGACACAGCAGTCGAGCGAGAAGCCTGCCCGCTGAATCTCGCTCCTACATCTTCATCCACAGCCATGCTGGTCATGGGCGACGCGCTCGCGATGGCTCTACTCGAAGCTCGTGGCTTCACAAAAGAAGAATTCGCGCGCAGCCATCCCGGTGGTTCACTCGGTCGCGCCCTCCTCACTCGTATCCGCGACATCATGCGCACTGACTTCTCATGCTTATCTGAGAACTCTACTGTATCTGACTGTATTATTTCCATGTCTTCAGCTCGCGTAGGGGCCTGTGTACTCGTAAAAGATGACGGATCATTAGCAGGTATCTTTACGCATGGAGACTTCGCACGCGCCTATCAGGCAGATGCCTCTTGTGGTAGCCAGCCTGTAGCGCAGTTCATGACGGTACAGCCTGTCTATGTCGAAGCTGACGAGCTCGCAATCAAAGCAGTAAAAGCTCTTCGCGACAAGCGCATCGACGATCTCGTCGTCCTCGATTCTAACATGCAGCCAGTCGGTCTCATCGACACTCAAGACCTCGTGCGACTGAAGCTCATCTAAAGACTTGAGAGCATTTTTACAAAAAGTACGAAAAAAATAGCATTAAATGACACTTTAGACTTGCTTTCGCTAGCAAATAAGTGCATCATAGGCGACCGCGTTTAGCGAAAAAAAAGACTTAAGAAAATTATGAGAAAGTACGAAGCATTAATCGTTCTGAATATGAAAGGCTCAGCCACCCTCGAAGAACTTACAGCTGAAATGTCAGCTAAACTTCAGGAAGCTGGCGCAACAGTCACAGGCACTGAAAACCTCGGCCGCCGTGAATTTGCTTATGAATCACAGCACCTGACCCACGGTCAATACATGCAGTTCTCCTTTGACGCAGAACCATCCGTTATCCGTACCGTACGTGAAGCACTTGCTATCGACGAGCGCGTTCACTATCAGTACTATCGCGTGAAGTAAAAAAGCTTCGCCTTTCGCGGTAAAATTTCAAAGCGGTGTCACTCTCACGAGTGATACCGCATTTTTTATGCTGAGTGATAATCGCTCATTGCCCTCGCCTACTACGAGGCGAGGATACCCAGAGTAGCTTCTTTCTTTTAAGCTACAGGTCGTCGGCGACGACGCATCAAAGCGGCAAGTGCAAGGAGGCTCAAGCTTGCAGAAGAAGGCTCAGGAACAACCTGAAAAAGACTCCATCCCATCTGCTCGTACAAGGCGAGTTCCTTTTCTGAAAACTCGCGGTAAGCTACGCCATTACTGATACTCTTGTTCATGACGGCATTCTTGTCTGACTCTTCCGAGATATGGCTCATGCTAGAGCCGGCTTCCCAGATGCTGGGATTAAAGACCTCTAGATCCAGCCCCTCACCTAGCGTGATAGTCTCCCCTGGTGCGAAAGTATCCGGATCTATATTCATCATAGCATCCCAATTCGAGATAGAGTAAACAGGTTTACCATCCGCGTCGAGCACTGGTGCACCGCTATCAATGTATGTTAAACTATTCTTCGCCCAGCCCTCTGAGTTCTGAGCACTGTATATCATGGCTGAGAAGAAGCCTATGCCATGCGCCATCTCATGCAGGAGTATGGTATTGAAATCCACTACAGTGGCACCAGCGACAACGGCGGTAGCCAACTCTGCTTCTGTACCGAAAAAGAAGTTAAAGTTACTGTTGAAGGTGATATCAATATCAGCCTTCGCTTCATTCCCATAATCCGAGACTAGGTCTCTCGCTAGAAGCTTCGCCTCTGCAGCCGACAAGGTGTTAAAATTCTTAGATGTAGTGGAAGCCGTAAAAGGATAGAAATTAGAACCAGCCGTGTATATCAGCGTCTCGGGGCTAGCGTGACCTATCACATGCTTATCTGCTTCTTGCGTGCCTTCTATGAGCATGTTTTCAAAGTTGAAGGATACTGTAACTTTTTGTTCAGCATTCTTTGGTTTATGAGCGCTCCCTAATAAATCACCCCAGTAATTTAGCACTTCCGTGGTCTGGGCAATGACCTGATCTACGCTTGCATCACCGTAGCCGACAGTACCCCAAGTATCAGCTCCTTTCATCGTGAACACGAAGTAATCAGTCTCGATCACGTGATCAGCAGCCAATGCGGTGTGTGCTGTGTAAAAAAGAGTAGCACTGAATAGAAATGAGCTTAAAGTGATAGCTTTGCGCATGTTAGTTTTATAGCAAACGTAGCAAAGATGTCAAGATTATTGTTATCGCTCATAACAATTATTGACTACGCATCCTCCAATGCTGAAACAAGCAAAGGAGGATGCAAAATCACAAGACTTGAGAAGGTCTTAAGCTATTTGACTTGCTGCAAGTCGATCAACTTCTCTGCAAAGAGTCTCTGATTCTCGAGATCGAACTGGAAGCCAGTCTCATCAGCCATGGTGAATCGCTTGATAGCAGGTGTCTGGCTGGTCGCTTGGTAGAGCTGATAGGCTTCCTCACGTAGTGCGGACTGGATATCAAGGTCAATGGAGGCCTGCACCGTTCTCTTACAAGCTTCAATAGAAGCTGATGGGAACTGCGAAATTCGATGCGCGAGGTCACGCACATAATCACCGATCTGATCTGGGTCCAGTGCTTTATTAATCGTGCCGTAGAGCTCAGCCTCATCTGCACTGAAGTCACGAGCGCTCAGGATGATCTCCAGCGCGCGTCCGAGGCCAGCTTGACGCGCCATTCGTGATGCACCACCACCGCATGGGAGGATACCCATACCTACTTCCATTTGCATGAAGACGGCCTTCCCACGAGCTGCAAAGCGCATATCACAAGCTTGCGCGAACTCATGACCGCCGCCGCGCGCGTAGCCTTCTATCTTTGCGATAGTAGCCTGTGGAAGCGTGCTGATGTTTTGAAGAACCTTCTGGAGGTAGAGCAGATCGACCTCTTCACGAGAAATAGCCGTCGTGGACATATCCTTCAGGAAGTTCACATCTGCATGAGCGACGAAGAAATCGGGGTTAGCTGATTCGAAAATGACGACTTTAATCTCACGGTGAACGCGGAGGTGCTCGATCAGAATACTCAGCTCATCGAGCATGGCGATGTCCTGAATGTTCACAGGAGGGTGATCGAATGTTACAGTTAGGACGCCTTCTTGTCTTTCTGCGCGGAATGTGGTGAATGATGGTTTAGACATATGATTCATTTGGTTGAATGAAATGTCATCATAGATCTACCAAAGAAGAAATGAAATAAGTTACTCTATCTGTTTATTTTAGTTTAGAAATTTCATCACTATAACAAGAAAAGCTCCCTGCTACACATGCAGCAGGGAGCTTTTAATAATTGCTTAATCGGTGTGCGATAAGCAGCTGGAGGCTTACATCATGCCACCCATGCCGCCCATACCACCCATACCGCCCATAGGATCACCACCTGTGCCACAGCCGCAGCCCTTTGCTTCAGGGAGATCAGCGATGAGACATTCAGTAGTGAGCATGAGGCCTGCGATGGATGCTGCGTTCTGGAGTGCAGAACGGGTAACCTTCGTTGGGTCTACAACACCGGAAACAAGGAGGTCTTCGTACGCGTCAGTGACGACGTTGTAACCTTCTGTTGCTGTAGCGAGTCCCTTGACCTTCTCTACGATGAGAGCGGCTTCGCGACCTGCGTTGGATACGAGCTGACGAAGAGGAGCTTCGATGGCGCGTGTGACGATGTCAGCACCTGTCTGCTCGTCGCCTGCGAGCGCGAGGTTAGCGCTCGCGTGCTGAGCGCGGATGAGAGCGACACCACCACCTGGTACGATGCCTTCTTCGACAGCTGCGCGTGTGGCGTGGAGGGCGTCATCGACGCGGTCCTTCTTTTCCTTCATCTCGGTTTCGGTGGCTGCACCTACCTTGATGACAGCGACACCGCCAGCGAGCTTAGCGAGGCGTTCCTGAAGCTTTTCCTTGTCGTAGTCGCTTGTGGTGTCTTCGATCTGCTTGCGGATCTGGTTCACACGGGCGGAGATGTCTGCGGATGCACCAGCACCTTCGATGATGACGGTGTTGTCCTTGCTGACGACGACGCGTGTGGTCTGACCGAGCTGGCTGAGTTCGACGTTTTCGAGCTTCAGACCGAGGTCTTCGGAGATGCACTGACCACCTGTGAGGATGGCGATGTCCTGAAGCATGGCCTTGCGACGATCACCGAAGCCAGGAGCCTTCACGGCGCAGACGTTGAGCGTACCACGGAGGCGGTTTACAACGAGTGCTGCGAGAGCTTCACCTTCGATGTCCTCAGCAATGATGAGGAATGGCTTACCAGACTTAGCTACCTTTTCAAGTACAGGGAGGAAGTCCTTCAGGCTAGAAATCTTCTTTTCGAAGATGAGGATGTAGGGGCTTTCAAGCACCACTTCCATCGTGTCTGCGTTTGTCACGAAGTAAGGGGAAAGGTAGCCCTTGTCAAACTGCATACCTTCGACGACGTCGAGGCTGGTGTCGATACCCTTAGCTTCTTCGACAGTGATGGTGCCGTCCTTACCTACCTTGTCCATGGCTTCGGCGATGATGGTGCCGATTTCTTCGTCCCAGTTAGCGGAGACGGTAGCGACCTGTGCGATTTCCTTTGAGGAGTCTACTGGCTTGGAGATGTTCTTAAGCTCAGCGACGATGGCTGCAGCTGCCTTGTTGATACCGCGCTGGAGCATGATTGGGTTCGCGCCAGCCGTGACGTTACGAAGACCTTCACGGTAGATGGCTTCTGCGAGTACGGTAGCTGTGGTCGTGCCGTCACCTGCGATGTCGTTTGTCTTGCTGGAGACTTCGCGGACGAGCTGAGCACCCATGTTTTCGTATGGGTTTTCGAGTTCGATTTCCTTCGCGACTGTCACGCCGTCCTTTGTGATGGTGGGTGAGCCGAACTTCTTGTCGATGACGACGTTACGACCAGCAGGTCCGAGTGTGCTCTTGACTGCCTTAGCGATCTTAACGACACCGTTGAGGAGGCTCTGACGTGCGCTTTCTTCGAATTCAATTTGTTTTGCCATAATGATTATGTTCTATTAAAAGGGGGTAAAATGTGGGAGGGTTTAAAATTAGTCTTCGATGACGGCGAGGATGTCGCTTTCGTTGAAGATGGTGTAGACTGTACCGTTTACAGTAACTTCTGTGCCACCGTACTTCGTGATGAGTACGCGGTCATTGACCTTCACGCTGAAAGGGATGAGTGAGCCGTCCTTATCACGACCACCTGTGCCGATGGCGCGGATGATGGCTTCTTGTGGCTTTTCCTGTGCGGAGTCAGGGAGGAAGAGTCCGCTGGCTGTCTGTGTTTCGGCTTCTACTCGCTGGATGAGTACGCGCTGTCCTAATGGTTTAATCATGGTATTGTTCTTTAGTTTTTAGTTTGTATGCTAGAAATGGTTGAGCTAGTAAGCACCCCATGGATGGGGGTGCTTACTAGACTAGTGATTAGTCGACGATTTCGGCGTCTACGACTTTGCCCTTTGCCTTACGAGGACCGTCAGCTTCTGCTTCTGCTTCAGGTGCTGCTCCTGCACCAGAGGCTTGTGCCTGCTGGGCTGCCTGATTCAGACTGGAGAGGAGACCTTCGAGTTCTGTGGTCAGAGTCTTAGTCTTTTCGATGTCCTTTGCTTCGACAGCTGCCTTCAGAGCAGAGATCTTCTCTTCGATAGGCTGCTTGATCTCGGCTGGGATCTGCTCGCCCTGCTCGCTGAGCTGACGCTCGACATTGTGTGCGAGGGAGTCGCCCTTGTTGATCGTGTCGATGTCTTCGGCGCGCTTGCGGTCTTCTTCAGCATGTGCTTCTGCGTCCTTCTTCGCGCGTTCGATTTCGTCCTGTGAGAGACCGGATGAACCCTGGATGGAGATATTCTGCTCCTTGCCTGTGTTCTTATCCTTCGCTGTGACCTGAAGAATACCGTTTGCGTCGATATCGAATGTCACTTCGATCTGAGGGACACCGCGAGGTGCTGCTTGGATGCCGTCGAGCTTGAAGTTACCGAGTGGCTTGTTATCGGAGAACATCTTGCGCTCACCCTGACAGATCTGGATGTCTACTGCTGGCTGGTTGTCAGCTGCGGTGGAGAACACATTGCTCTTGCGGACTGGGATGGTCGTGTTACGGTCGATCATGGGGGTAGCGATGCCACCCATCGTTTCGATGGAAAGTGTGAGTGGTGTCACGTCGAGGAGGAGAACATCGTTCACATCGCCCATGAGCACACCACCTTGAATGGCTGCACCGATGGCGACAACTTCGTCAGGGTTCACACCCTTATGAGGTTCCTTGCCAGCGAGACGCTTAGCCATTTCCTGAACGGCTGGCATACGGGTCATACCACCGACGAGCACGAGTTCGTTCACTTCGCTGGAGCTGATGCCTGCGGCACTGATGCATTCCTTCACTGGGCGTGAGGTGCGCTCAAGGAGTCCTGCTGTGAGCTGCTCAAGCTTCGCACGAGTGATGTTTAGCATGATGTGCTTAGGACCTGTAGCATCCATCGTGATGAAAGGAAGGGAGATGTCGTAGCTCTGGGTGGAGCTCAGAGCGATCTTCGCCTTTTCTGCTTCTTCCTTAATACGCTGGAGGGCGTCCATCTGCTTGGAGATGTCCATACCTTCGCTGCTCTTGAACTCAGCGAGGATCCAGTTGATGATGGCGTTATCCCAGTCATCACCACCGAGGTGGGTGTCACCGTCGGAGGCCTTCACTTCGAAGA
>CAYJLR010000054.1:0-12236 GCA_964370895.1 uncultured Akkermansia sp.
TTCTCTGACCGCGTCATGGGCATCATCGAAGAGAGCCTGCCACATATGGAGCAGTATAGCATAGACGAGGCCTTCGCCCATGTCGATGATGAGCTCTACCATAATTGGGAAGAAGAAGGACGCGCACTGCGCCGCCGCATACGTCGATGGACAGGTATCACCGTCAGCGTCGGGCTCGCCCCGAGTAAAACTCTGGCAAAGCTCGCTAACGAATGTGCGAAGAAAGATCCCGAGCGAAATGGGATCTACGCCTTGCGCAGTCCCGAAGATTGGGAAGAGCTGCTAAAGCGTACCCCTGTCGATGAGATCTGGGGCGTAGGTAGAAAGCTAGCTCCACGCCTGCGAGCACTAGGTATACGCACGGCACATGAGCTCGCGCATAACAGTCTAGACCTACTACGACGCAGCTTCGGTGTCAGTGGTGAGCGTCTCGCGCTAGAATTACAGGGTAAGTCCTGCATCGAAGATGAGCCGAAGAGCACACGCGGACAGATCATGGTCAGCCGCTCCCTAAAAGAAGGCATCGATGACAGGGATAGCCTGCGAGGCGTGCTATGCGAGTTCACTGAGAAGGCATCTCGTACCCTGCGCAAGGAGGGTTTGCTCGCGCGTGATGTGCAGGTCATTCTCCGCACTTCCCCCTTTGAGCAGCTGAGTCAGCAGTACTCGAGCAGCCTCGCAACGAGCCTCCCCCACCCCAGTGCCGATACGCGTGACCACACCGCAGCAGCAGTCGCACTCCTAGAGCGCGTGTACCGACCTGGCTACGCATATAAAAAGATAGGAGTCATCCTCAGTGGACTCATCCCCTCAGAGCAGTATCACCCTACCTTCGATCAGCCAGCACTGAGCACATCTCCCCTCATGAAAACGCTCGATGAGCTCCAGCGCGCGGGGCACAAGGTACACTTCGCCAATCACAGTAGCAAGCCCCTGTGGAACCGCTCCTTTAGCTCCCCCTGCTACACCACAGACTGGGATCAGATCCCGGAGGCATTTTAGAGCAGTGCACCTAATACATGGTATTTATACATACCATATGACATATAAATTGAAAAATGAGTTTGACAGATATCTCGTTAGACATTAGCATATAGAGAATACACTTGCCTGACTAACATTTCTACTCAGCTTTGTTTTTTTAGGCAGTAGTATACACCTGACTACCATACATACCTCTCTTGCAGTATAATTTAAACTTACCGCATAGAGACATCCTGAACATCAATAACTCAGAAAAACGTATTCAATATGAAACTTAAGATTAATCGTACACTTCGCACGGCTCTTTTATCATACCGATCCTCCGCATTCACCTTACCAATTTTTGGTGCTATACTCATGGCTGGGATGACTTCTCAGCTCTACGCTCTCGACCTCGCAGGTGCAGCTGGTAGCTATACCTTTGATGGAACGGATAGCTACACCTATACGAATCCAGGTGGAGAAGAAGTAACACTCGTATCCTCAGACAGGACTATTTACTTCCAGAACAATCCTAGCATCACCCCCGGTATCACAGGCGACATGAGCGTCTCCTTAACAGGCGGCACTTATGATCTCTACGTCATGAACAGAGGTGAGAATACCTTCGGTAACGTCGGTACCAACGACGTGAAAGTCGCCCTCGACATTAATGTATCAGGCAGCACGAATGTTTCGTTTGGCAGCGGAGCCTATGGTCTCTATAACTGGGCTAGTGGTCAGAATTTCAAAGTATACGCGAACACAAACATTAGTATCGACACGACAGGCTCAGTGAGCTTCATTGGTCTCACAGGTGAAGTCAATAACAACACCAATAGAGGCACCGAATACTTTGGTAACACGAACCTGACCATTCTGGATGGAATAGTAGGCACTAATACAGCAGGTGGCATCAGGAACGTAAGCGTCATGCTGGGTAGCAAGTCGGTTAATTACGATGGGAATGTCACTTATAGCTTCGGAGCTGTAGGATCATCTGGTCCCACCTTTAATGGCGATATCTACGGCGGTCTGGTCATTCCGTCGGGTAATGGACATCGAGGCTCCGTTGAGGGACATATAAACATCACGCTCAATAGTGGTACATACAGAAACGTCTACGGTGCAGGCTCAGCAGGCACGAATGGTCACTCAGGTAATGTCGTGATCAATTATAACGGTGGTACTATCGGAGAAGGATTTAAGATTTACGGCACAGCAGGAGCCACGGTAACGAATGGGACTAAGACCCTCAACATTGGCGGAGCGATCACGAGTGACAAGATCGGCGTCTCCTCCTTTGATAATATTGCCATCGGTGCTTCTGCAGCCCTAACGGTGAATGATAATGTCACTCTCGGAGCTGCGCAGAACCTCACCGTAGGCGGGGCTATCACCGTGAATGAAGGAAACACGCTCACGCTGAATGGAACGCTAGACTTCAATGCTGAAAACAGCATTACTAATAGCGGCACGCTCACCTTCGGAAGTGGCGTCACGCTCGATATCACCGATATATTCGCTGGCGTAGGCAATTACGTGCTTTTCACAGGCAATGAGTCCGTATCATTTGGCAACCTTTCTTTTGGCAACCTCGCAGGTATCACAGGCTACGATACGACAACGCACACGTTCAGCTTTAATACTGATGGTACATTATCCATCGCTGCAAAATTAGGCCAATGGTCCATCGATGCACCAGTATTAAACTGGACCGCTGCATCGACAGACAGCACTGGCGCTGGCTTCACCGCCGACAGTGAAGTGCTCTTCACCACTACCACCGGTGTCACTCTCGAAGAAAACATCAGCGTCGCGAGCATCACTCTCGGGACAGATGCCGACGTCACGCTCCTAGAATCAGGAGCGAACAAGCTCAGTCTGGCTACGGGTATCAACCTGGGTTCCGATGCCACCTTAATCGTGAACTCGGATGTCTTCGCAGCCTCGACTGCCATCACTGGCGTGGCGAGCAGCACACTGAGCACGACGGGAGATATACTCAATGCAGGTAATCTCGATCTGTCAGCCTACACGGGCAAGCTCGCTATTACATCTGGCACCTATACAGCTGAAGCTTACAATACACACTCCGCTCTTGCAGAAATCATGATTGGAGAAGGTGTGACCTACAGCGTCGCTAGTGTCATCATTGAGAATGCAACTGGTCTTAGTACGGCATTATCAAATATCAAAGGTGGGCTAAACTCTACTCTCCAGCTGAAGCTTGATGGTAGCGTATCGGATACCCCAGGACAACAAGATGTCGTGCTGAATCTGAATAGCGCATTCCTCGGAACTGTCCATGTCACGCAAGGCTTTGTGAACGGTGGTTACTCTGGCTTTGGCGGAGCTGACACACTGCGTCTTGATAATAGCGGTATCTATTACAATGGAGGCACCATGAGCTCTTCTATCACCATAGAGATCGCCGATAACTCGACAGGCTATTTCGCCGCTGACTCAGGTACACCCACCATTGGGGCGAAGGTAAAAGGTAGCGCCACGAGCACACTCCGAACGGTTGATACGGGTAATCCCTTCACATTCACTGGTGATTTCTCCGAATTCCTAGGTCACCTTCAGGTAGGCCGTAGCAATGCCATACTCAACACATCGACAGCGGCGAATCTTGCTTCTATCAGCCTGAACAACGGGCGCACCCTGACCATTGCTGGTAATACAGTAAGTACATCAGATCTTCGCCTTGAAGGCAGCGCAAGCACAGCATCCATCTCAGTGAATAACGGTGCGACGCTCGCTCTCTCAAGCGGTCTTAGCACAAGTACAGGCGGTGGTACACTCACCCTTAATGTGAACAACGGAGCGACACTCAAGCTTGGTAATCAAACCACAGCCTCTAGCGCCACCATCAATGCCAACTTCGGTTCGAACTCGAACATCGTCGCGGCAGACGCGACAACTGCCATTGGGAATAATCTCGTCCTCAATGGTGATGGCAAGGTAAACCTGAGCGCAGAGGCAGCTAATGCTACAGTAAGTATCGAAGGCAGCGTCTCTGGCACTGCAGGTCTTAATATCGTCGGCGCAGCTGGTCAGACCTTTGAACTCAAGGGTGCGAACAACAGCTACGCAGGCGGCACAGTGATTAACACTGACACGAAGGTCACGGCAGATACTGCAGCGCAACTGGGCACAGGCACAGTGACGCTGAATACGGCATCATCCGAACTTGTTCTGGGTGACAAGTTGACCATCACAGCAAAGAATAGCACTGGTGGCACGATCTCAGCTGGAGCTGGAGAGACAAACAATGTGAGCGATCTTGACAACAAGACCCTCACGAACCTCTCCGTGAACGTCGAAGCTGGTAAAACAGCTACACTCTCGAATCTCGTTTTCGAAGGAAGTGACCTGACACTGGGAGCTGGAGCAGACTTAACTCTTAACAATGCTACGTTCCATGCTAATAGTTCTGTGAATACTGCTGGTGGTACACTCTCACTCACTGGTATGACTACACTTAGTTATGCAGCTAGCGATAATACAGTCGCGCTATCCTCAGCTACAGCGATGACAGAAGGCAGCTCTGGAGAGACAATAGAAACCATCTACTCCCTTACCTCTATCACGCTTACAGATAATCTGTTTGCTGGTGAACTCACCCTCACCGTTGATTTAGCAGGTGCTACGAGTGGTGCAGATTTCGTCGATCTCTTCAATACTGCGATGACCGCTGGTAATCCTATTGGCTTTGAAATTCTCGGATTAAACTACGGGGACTACACAGGCGACTATAACAATATCACACTCAATGTAATGAACGGAGACGAAACAATCTTCAACAACACTGCATTGGGAGTTACCCAGTCAAGCACAGGCACAGCTGTATTCTACATTCCTGAACCTAGCACAGTGACGATGAGTCTCCTCGCCTTAGCAGGTATGCTGGCACGTCGTCGCCGTCGCAAGTAATGGCGACTGGATAGGATATATTATTCATCTCATTAAAGTATCAAGAGCATCCCTCTACCCGAGGGATGCTCTTTTAGGTTTCTAAGCTCTTAAATTACGCTTCTTATGCCTCTCTCCTAAAGTAATTTTATTGACATCTATAGCCTCATTTTTTATCATAACTACCCATGCAAGAAAACAATGAAAACACTGGTTATGTCTACGTACTGAGCAATTCCTACATGCCCGGTATCGTAAAAATAGGCATGACTACGCGCGGCGATGCTGAAAGGCGCGCGTAGGAGCTCTATAGCACAGGCGTACCAGTCCCCTTTGACGTGGAGTACGCATGTAAGGTATCCATTGATGATTGCGCGAAGCTAGAGACAGCTCTCCATACTGCATTTAGACCTCAGCGAATCAACAAGCAGCGTGAGTTCTTCGAGATCAAGCCCGATCAAGCCATTGCTATTCTATCGCTCTTTGATGATAAGATCGAGGCGACGCAGGAGTTCAGCCATGAGATTGAAGCTGGTTTGATAGATGATGACAAAGTAGCACAGAAAAAGGCGAAACGAGTCTCGCGCAAGCCCCTCCACTATCAGGAAATGGGCATTCCAGTCGGGGCGCAGCTCTACTACGTTCCTGACCCTTCCATCAGCGTAGAAGTAATCTCAGGACGTAAAATTAACTATTTGGATGAGATACGTTCACTGACATCAGTAACAACGGAAATCAAGGGTCTCTCGCGCGCTATCAAGCCTACTCCTTATTGGAGTTATGAAGGGCGTAGTCTGCAGGAGATCTACGATGATACTTATCCTCTTGATGACGACGAGGAAGATCTATAATAGACACCTATCTATACGCACACAGGGATCTGATCATAAGTGATCAAATCCCTGTATTATTCCCATTAAGGTCTTATTAAGAGACTCAGGCTCGACTACGACGTCGACGCATGACTAAGCCTGTTAGAGCCAGTAGGCTCAAGGTAGCAGTACTAGGCTCGGGTATCAGCACAAGGAGCAAACTTCCACCCTGATTATGAGCAGCTGACACTGAAATAGAGCTACCATTAAGATTAATAAATAATGATTTCTCGATATCAAAGTTAGAAGTAAACACGTCAGTCGAGATGCCGAAATAGTCCTCTAGTACGACTGCTCGTCCGTGTAATCCATTGATGAAATCATTAAACGCTGATTCTTTACTTGTAGAGTTAATTCTAAGCGTCAGGCTACCGCTAATTTCACTAATATCGGCCTTAGCTGAGACTGTGATATAATCCATTGAATGTCCATCTACTGTAGTACTAGCGACTGCTCCAGTAGTAGTTAATTCAAGAATGCCATGCTCCATGGCGATAGCCTGTCCATTAATTTCAGAGTTCACACCAAGCGTAACATTCTGCAATTTTGCGACCTCATTAAGCGAGCCCTTTATGTTCGCAGAATCTTTAATCGTCAATATACTATCAATTGTAACACCCTTTTGAATCTGAATAATACCTTCCATATCCGCGGTTATATCATTACTAAGCTTCCCTGCTTGTAAGTTTATATAACCTTTCTCCGTGACGAGGATGTTATTATCCCCATTGCCAAGTGACTCGGCGGAGACCGCTTCGACTCTAGCCGTATTAAATACTGTCAGGTTGACTCGCTGGAGCATAGAGCTAGGTGTCGCAGTACGAGTTCTTCCATCATTCCCCAGTCGCAGCTCTCCGCCGTACACGTTGACCGTCTGGTCTGAGACATGGTTGTTAAACTCGACTCGTGAGTAATCCCCCTTCGCTCCCGCTGCATTCGCTTTCAGATTAATATTGAGAACCTGCCAGTTTCGCAAGTGTAAATCTGAGGCTAATTCAGTACTATAACCGTTGATGCTATCGTTGACAACGATAACATTGTCCCCTGTTGCTTCGAAGTTTACAACAGCAGGAGCAGCATCGACGTATTCGTTGTTACGTGCTGTATTATGTATAGCATTATACTCCTTTGTCACACCACCATCTAGTGTCGTGTAGTTCCCTTCAAAGAGTACTGAGCTATCCTTTTCCTCAGCTAGGATACTGATCTCTCCGCCATGGTTATAAATAGCACCACCATATGCGTTATCTTTACCTGAGGCATAATTCCCAATAAAATCACCTGTTATTTCTACTAAGCCAGCTACGTATTGAAGATCCATGTAGTCATCTACAGTTGCGTCGTAGGATATACTTCTTATGAGGTAATCATGGTAGAACATCGCACCGCCGTATGCATCTTCATCAGCTATGGAAGCATTTCCTTTAAAGTCACCGACGATTGTAATATCTCGCTGTTCACCTTTCAGATCGTCCATATGAATAGCACCACCTTGTGAGTCTTGTGAAGATATAGCCTTATTCTTTTCGAAATCGCCTGCGATATTACTAATATGCCCGTCCTCCATTGATATGGCACCACCTTTCGCCCATTTTACCTCGAACTCACCGCCCGGGAGAATACTCTCGGATCCAGGAACCTGCGTCGTAGCATAGTTTCCATAGAAATTACCTGTGATGTTTTTAATATTAGCTTTACTGATAAGCGAAATAGCACCACCAGTGGCAAAGTGCCCTGCCGAGCTATAGTTCTGTGTGAAGTTGCCTTCTATACTATCTATAGTCGCGCCGACTTGAAGTCTTAAAGCTCCACCAGACGCTTTATAATACTCGAATCTATAATTGTCGTTTCGCGAAACTGCATAGTTTCCGACGAAGTTACCCGTTATTGTGCCTATCGAGGCATCTTCATCAAGAAAGATCGCACCGCCTTCGGCTTGATGATTGGTTGTCAATACTGTACCTGTCTCATGTTGTGAATAGGAGTACGCAGCATTGCCGATGAAGTTACCTACGATATCCCCTATGTTAGAACTATGAGCGTAGATAGCGCCACCGCGTGTATCAAATCCACCCGTAGTAGTACTATCGGTATGGTGCGCACGATTACCTACAAAGTTACTATTAACCTTTGTTACCGTCACATTACTGGACAGGTGCATCGCACCACCATAAGCCGGTGAATATAAACTATATTTACTATGAGAATTATCAATAAAGTCACCATCAACCAGACCTACCGTTCTCCACTCACTCGCGAAAAAGAAGGCTTGTAAATCTCCATCTTTGAAGCCTATAAAGCTCCGTTTAAACTCTGGGGTCGGATTCTCATCCCAATCCGCCGTCTTCCATTTCCAGAAAGCCACTTCTTCGTTATTCCGCGAGAAAGCGTAAACATCAGCAGCATCAGAGTGCGTGCTAAGCTCATCTAGGTAGACATTCCCTTCGGCATCAGTCCTCCATACGTAGCTAGCAGCGCGTGATTTAAGCGAAGGATCAACCCCTTGGCTGTAATCATCACCCATAGTACCTCTAAACTTCACATAGGACTCAGCATCAGCGGCAGATCCATATATATAATCACTCAGGACGAATGCGTTTCCACTTACACCATCAGCCTTGTCCTCCAGGTAATAGCCTGATAGAGGATTATATGCTCCGACCTCATATACAGACAGGCTGTATGAGTTTCCATCCTGTGTGATATTTACAAAGGGGCTGTATTGCCCATTGTAGGTGAGCTGGAAACTAGCCTGAAGTGACTCTCTATCGAGCATTCCTGCTTTATCATCCCATGTGATGAAACGGTCAGCTAGGCTAATATCGCCTGTAAGATTCAGCGCATAACTACCGATGCCGATAATGCTTCCTGTGGATGTCACGTGCAAGCTACCTGAGTTCGTCTCGTCGATAATGGCGCCGAAACCTGATGTGATGGTGCTGCCCAAGGTAGTAGGAGCGTTTATTGTGACGTATCCCTCACCTGATATATTCTTAGCTATAGTTCCACCTCCCGTAATGAGAAGAGCACCATCAGTTGTTATTTTATAATAATCATCAAGATACTGACGCCCCATACTGACGCTAGCACCGCTTAGAATCTCTAGAGCACCTCCACCTTCGACACTCTTATTAAGCGTACCTCCCGTCAGGACGATTGTACTTTTATTCGTGATGGTGTTCGTCGTATTGAGCACATCAGCATGCATCGCGACTTCATCCTCGATGATCACTTCGCCTGTACCTAGCAAGATCGTATCTAATGTACCGGCTGTCGTCGCCTTTGTTATATCGTTTGATAGGGTAATAGTGCCATCGTTATGCAGAGTATCCATACGGAGATAATCGGCAGACGTATGGAATTTCTGCGTTCCCTCATTCACGGTCAAGGTACCTGTACCCGTCACCGCTGCCATGAGCTTATTCTCGTAATTAATGTTTGTAATGGTGAGGTCGCCGTCGAGCTCGATATTCGACTTAAGGTAGTAGAGATCTGCTGTGATGTCACTTCCCTCTGTGATTTGCACTGTACCTGCACCTAAAGTGGCGAAGTAAACATCATCATCAAGAATCTTTGACAAAGTACCAGTACCAGTGAGAGCCAGTGTTCCTTCTATGAAGAAGTCATTTTTCGTATTATAGTTAAACGTATCAATCGACGTCGTGACTGTGTTTCCAGAGTGAATATAAATATCAGTGCTTCCTGAAATAAGGTGTGTTAAGGTACCAGTTGTGAGTCGCAGGATACCGTAACTACTGTCTATCCTGTTCGTTGTACCATAGAAATCAGCTCTAGTCGTAAGATCGTCACCAGAGAGAAGACTGATTAGACCAGAGCCTCCTATTGTTCTATCAATTGACCCCGTACCCCTAAGTTTTAGCGTGCCTGAGTTGTTGATTGTTAAACCCTCAGAAGAAGCGATAGCATTCGCATCCATCGAGAGTTGCGTACTAGCACTGATATTAATCGAGCCTTCGCCTTTCAAGGAACCGGAGATACTAACTCCGCCTACAATAGACAATGTCCCGTTTATGGTGAAATCATCTTTTGTATAGACATCAGCGGCGCTTAGTGCTAATGTGCCGTTGACTTCAGTTGTAGCTACATTTAAGGAAGGGCTGGATGTAAACGGCGACTTTTCCATAGTCACTGTCTGCTCCGCAGCTATCACCAACTTACCGTCTCCTGTGAATGATGGTCCATACATTAGAGCAGCATTCAGCGTACCACCATTCAGCGTTAATGTACCATTTACATTGATATCATCGATAATGAGCTTGTCTGCTGCGGTTGTGATATTACCATCAGTAGCGATTCTTAAGGTACCATCGCCCGTGTAACTGCTGGTCAAATTACCCGTACCTGTCAGTTCGAAAGTGCCATCTACATCGACGTTAGCGACACTCACTTTTTCAACTGAACTTGTCATGCTACTACCAGTAGTTATTCTTAATGTACCATCGCCCGTGTAACTAGTAGTCGAATCACCAGTACCTGTCAGTTCGAGAGTGCCATTTATTTTAGTGGAGCCCGTTGAAGCAATGTTACTGATGTCGGCAGTCACGCTGTTACCCAAATTAATGGTGAGATCACCGCTACCTGCGATGGTGCTGCTCAGTGTGCCTGCGCCAAGGGTTATATTCCCATTGTTTGTGATAGAGTTACCGCTACCAAGGTAGCTTGCGCTGCCGGCATCCACATACCCCTCCGAGTCCACAGTAAGACTACTATTGATGAGCATAGCGTGAGCCGCAGGGATGTCACCACTGCCCGTAAAGTCCCTCAGTTTAAGCGTACCAGCGTATACGGTGATATTCTGATTACTTACCTCATTATAGAATAATACATCAGAAAGATCAGAGAAAAGGAATGGCATGAGCGCACCACTTCCGTCTTTATTCGAGTTGATGTGAATATTCTGAGTTTCTTGAGTGGCTGCGTCACCACTGATCGTATCATAGACGTGTATCTCTCCTACCCCATCATCGTCTGAACTGTATGCGTTAAAATGAATATTTGAATTCCCTTTATTATAGATAGCATTGTACACCTTTTCTCCTGTCTTGAGGGACATAACATAATTCCCCTTAAAGATGATCCTGTCATATAGAGCCAGTAAACCGATAGAGGCGTCCGCGTTGTATATTGCGCCCCCCTGCGCGAGCGAGGTAGTGCCAGAGGCTATGTAGTCTGCAGCGGCGTAGTTATTGTAGAAGCTGCCCATGATATTCTTAATTGTAGCGTCAGTATTTATGATAGCACCACCATAGGAATAAGAAACTTCATTATCCGCCGTAGCTGAGACATAGTTGCTATGAAAATCACCTGTGATACTGTCCATATAAGAACCAGCCACACGCAACGCTCCACCTATAGCTTCAGATTTGGTAAGAGAAACAGCGTGCGTGTAATTTGCTGTAAAGTTCCCTTCCAAGGTGCTAAGACTTGAGCTGTAGACACCAATTGCACCTGAAGTCATAAATGCTGTTTTATTTATACCATATGACATCACATAGTTGCCAGTGAAATCACCCACTATATTACCAACCACAGCACCCTCATTAATGGCGATAGCCCCCCCATGCCCTGAGACCCACTTATCAGCACCTGTACTCAGTTTAATAAAGTTTTCTGTATAGTCGCCCGTAATAATCGCAACCGACATAATGCTATCAGCTTTTTTTCCATTAACATACAACGCTGCTCCATATCCATTTTTTGAACCACCATGATTATAAGATATAATGGCATTCCGTATAAAGTCACCTGTCAATGTTTCTGCACTAGACCCATCCATAGAGACAGCTCCACCTCGTGGGCTAAAAGTGCCATCCTTGCCCTCCACCGCAAATATAGTATTAGCAATATAGTCGCCGGTTATGTTATTGAAACTCGTATTTTCGATATGAACAGCTCCACCAAACGTACTAGTTTCCACTGTTGCACGGTTAGAGATGAAATTTCCTATCAAGTCCCCCAAGACGCTACCCCGAAAATGAGCTGCTCCCCCTTTGACATTATCAGCTATAGCAGCGTTGTTGATATAGTCACCCTTAATATCACCACCTGTCAGATTTTCACGCACAGTGAGCGCATTACCAAATATAGCAAAGTCCAAATTATTATAAGCGGCACCAAAGATACTTCCAGTATATCCAACAGCAGTAGATCCTAGCGATAAGCGTGAGCTACGAGTGTATAAACCGTTAATATCAGGATTTGGTTCATCAGCAGTACTCTTCCACACTGTTATTAGCTGACCTGTGTTTTCATTTAGCTCAAAATTGTATTGCGCGGCTTTGGTATCACCTCCGCCATAATTACCTAATGTGTCAGTAAAGGTAACATTGTAGTACACTGGTGTGATTTCACCTGTCACCTCATTGAAGACATACTTTACAATAGAGAATAAATCCTGAGTTACTTCCCCAGTTACCTCTTCTAATTGATAGGCTGATTTTCTCGGGTAGCTTGAGGGAATGA
>CAYJLR010000055.1:0-12175 GCA_964370895.1 uncultured Akkermansia sp.
GGTAATCACCCAGTGAAGGATCTGCGTACGGGCAAGGTGGCTATCACCTCCCAGAATCACGGCTTTGCCGTCGATCCAGACAGCCTTCCTGCAGACGTAGAAGTCACACACATCAATCTTAACGACGGCACAATCGAAGGTGTACGCCACACGAAGATTCCAGTCTTCTGTGTACAGTACCACCCAGAAGCAGCCCCTGGTCCTAAGGACGCGACCTACTTCTTTGATGAGTTCAGCGGCTTGATCGAAGAATTCAAGGCTGGCAACTACGCTTAATATTAACATTCAATTTTAACTAAAATCCATATGAATACACTCGTAATTGGTTCCCAATGGGGCGATGAAGGTAAGGGGAAAGTCATCGACTATCTCACCGAAACAGCAGACTGCGTCGTACGCAGTCAGGGTGGCAGCAATGCAGGTCACACCGTCATTGCGAATGGTGAGAAATACGTTCTCCACCTCATCCCATCTGGTATCCTCTGGGATGGTAAGCTCAACATCATCGGTAATGGTGTTGTGATTAACCCTGCCTCACTCGTGGAAGAAATCGAAATGCTCCGCGGACGTGGCATCAGCGTCACTCCAGAAAAGCTTCGCATCTCGAACCGCGCGCACGTGGTACTTCCTATCCACCGCGAAATCGACGCTGCTCAGGAAGAAGCTCTTGGTGATCAGAAGATCGGCACCACGAAGCAGGGTATCGGTCCTACCTACGCTGATAAGGCTCGCCGTCTTGGCATCCGTATGATCGACCTCGTCGACCGCGACCGTCTTCTCACAGTACTGGAAGCACGCATCAAGACTGCAAACGATGAACTCGTCCGTCTTGGATGGCCAGCAGCTGACCCAGCAGTCACCATCGATAACATCATGGCGGCAGCAGACGTTCTTCGTCCTCACATCACGGACACGATTCCTCTTGTTAATGAGGCTATCAAGCAGAATAAGGTTCTCCTCTTCGAAGGCGCACAGGGCGCGATGCTTGACATCGACTTCGGCACATACCCATTCGTTACTTCGTCAAACACGAGTGCTGGTGGCTGCTGCACAGGCTCTGGCGTAGCTCCTACCCGCATCGACAAGATCATCGGCGTGTGCAAGGCATACACGACTCGCGTAGGTGCTGGTCCATTCGCTACAGAAGACGCAGAAATCTCTGATTACCTCCACGGTCTTGGTCGTGAATTCGGTGCTACTACAGGTCGCGCACGCCGCTGTGGCTGGGCTGACGGTGTTGTTCTCCGCTATTCCGCCATGTTCAATGGCTTTGACGAAATGGCAATGACAAACCTCGATGGTCTCGACGAAATGAAGAGCATCAAGATCTGCACAGCTTACCGTCTCGGTGATGAAATCCTTCAGTACCCACCTGCCCTCATCGAAGAGTGGGAAAAGTGCGAACCTATCTACGAAGAAGTAGAAGGATGGGTTCAGGACACTACCAAGTGCACTACATGGGATGAACTCCCAGAAAAGTGCAAGGCATATGTCAAGCGCTTCGGTGAAGTCATCGGCTGCCCAGTGAGCTCAGTAGGCGTAGGCCCTGACCGCGAGCAGACCATCATGACTCCTCTCGCCTAAAGCGTAGCAGTACATCATATTTTTAAAGACCGAGGCGACATGCTTCGGTCTTTTTTTTGCACCATAGAGCATAGAAAAGGCCGAGGGGAATCCCCCTCGGCCTTTCTCATTAATGATGTGATAAAATCAGTTGATCTTCTCATTCGAGACGACACCGTCATAGATCGTGAGAACACGGTCACCTCTAGCGGCGACATTCGGATCATGTGTCACAAGCACAAGTGTCGTGCCCTGCTCTTCACCGAGCTCGAAAAGAATATCAAGAATCTGCTTCCCGTTCTTTGAGTCGAGATTCCCAGTCGGTTCATCAGCGAAAAGAATGCTAGGACGATGCGCAAGAGCACGCGCGATGGCGACTCTCTGCTGTTCACCTCCTGAGAGTTCGTTTGGCAGGTGATCGAGACGAGATCCCAGCCCGACGCGGTCGAGGAGTGCCGCGACACGATCAGTAGCCTCTTCACCCGAGATAGCCGTCGCGAGCGAGGCATTCTCTAAGGCGGTGAGCTCGGGCATAAGCATGTAGTTCTGGAAGATGAAGCCCATAGTCTTGTTGCGCAGCAGAGCACGCTTGCGTGGACTGAGAGCATAGACAGATTGCCCATCGATGAAGACTTCACCTTGCTGCGGGACTTCTAGCCCTGCTAGCGTGTACATGAGCGTGGTCTTACCTGCTCCGCTAGGACCGCAGAGGAAGACCTTCTCCCCTTTCTTGATATGGAGATTCAGCCCGTGGAGTACTTCGATAGTCTTACTTCCGAGCGTGTAGCTGCGGTGGAGGTTGTTCGCTATAATCATGCGCAAGGAATTTCTATATTATCAATAAGGCGCACTTTACCGAAGAAGGCAGCGATAGCGAGCAGAGCGGTTTTACTCTCTGCGCTCAGTGCTTGGAGGTTCTCTGCATCGAGGATCTCGGCATAGTCTACTTGCACACCCTCGATAGACTCGAGGTCAGCGCGCAGCGAGCTCAGGATATCCTCTACCGTCATACTCTCAGCAAAACTCTGGCGTGCGCGCAGGAGGTTCTCGCGGATACGAGGAGCCAGTGCTCGATGCTCAGGAGTAAGCAGCAGATTACGGCTTGAAAGCGCGAGGCCATCAGTGGCGCGCACGGTTTCTGCACCATGGATGCGGACTTGGATATCCATATCGCGCACCATGCGACGAATGATAGCAAGCTGCTGATAATCCTTTTTACCGAAGACGGCGTCCGTGGGAGAAATGAGATTGAAAAGCTTATGTACGATGAGGCAGACGCCTGCAAAATGCCCTGGGCGCGTCGCACCGCAGAGGCTAGTCGACAGAGACTGTTCTTCGACGATAATGGAGCGATCAGGACTGTACATCTCTGAGATCTGCGGCATGAAGAGTATATCTACTCCCGCGGTCTCACAGCATGCGATGTCTTCCTCTGGAGTGCAGGGGTAGCTATCGAGATCGCTCGCTTGGTTGAATTGGACTGGGTTAAGGAAAACGGTGGCGACGAGAGTTCCATTCTCACCAGCGAGTGTACGCCCCTGTGTAAGAAGAGTCGCATGCCCCTCATGAAGTGCACCCATAGTGGGAACGAGAACAACGCGCTCGCGGCGGCATGATGCGAGGCGATCCAAAAGCTCTTGCTTAGTCGTGCAGATTAGCATAGAGCTATGCTAGCATGTATATCTTATGGAAACAAGGCTAAGCAGAGTGATGTGGAATAATTTTTTGTAAAAAAAATAAAGCACCTCTCTTAGCTCACTCTCCACCTCGTGAAGAGCTCCTTAAGAGAGGTGCTCTTGTGCCTTACTTCATATCACGAACGATACGAACATAGTTAAAGACACGACCTGCGTCTTCCCCAGCGGGGCCGTCTTTATGCTTTGTATCGAATCTTACGCCACCAGCACCGTGGGAATCTTCACCAGTTTTATTTACAGCACGTCCAAATGCGACATACCAGGCATAGTAATGAGGTGAGCCTTTGCGGAACAATGCCGAAGTACTGGACCAGAAATAGGGATAATCTTTTACACCCTTATCATTAGTGAAATCAGAGCACTCGAAAATAGGATCTATAGCAGGTCCTTCTTTGCTTGGATCTGAGGAGTTAGGAGCGCGGTCGTAGTTTACTATCCCCTGCAGTTCCTTAACATTAGGAAGTCGCCAGTCCATATGCCCTGCTAGTTCTGAAGATTCAGCATAGTTAAGAGCGCTCTGCCAATCCATCCCCTTCTGACTATCAACCTTAGCCCACATGAGTCCTGTAGCAGCATCAGAGATAGTACCGTCGCCATTATCTACAAACTTATTCTCACCATAAGGAGTTCCGCGTACAGCTCGGACTTGCTTCGCGGCTGGATTACGACGTGCTGTGCCACCAGAAGGACCAGCAGAAGGTCCGCGAGAAGCACGAGCTGCTTGCATTGCTTCAAGTTCTGTTTCATTGAGCTTTCCGTCTTTATCAGTGTCGAATCTTTCCATGATCTGCTGCATATTCTGAGCATCCATCTGTGGAGGTGGTCCTTGTGGACGAGATCCGCCAGCGCCATTCTCGCCTTGACCACGAGAAGGACCTCTGCGTTCTCCACCCATCACATGGTCACCTTGAGGACCGCTGCCTTGTGGACCGCTACCCTGTGGACCGCTACCCTGTGGGCGTGCGCCACCGCCTTCGCGACCACCACCCTGTCCGCCTGCGGAGTAAGTCTTAATATGACCCGTTGCGTGATTCACACCAAAGGCTCCGTTATGACCACCGCGTGCGATGCTGCCGAGATACTTATTGCTAGTCCAGTATTGCTCATCTTTTCCGACCCTTTCGTTATTGACGAGTTTGAAATATTCAGAGTCAACGTAAGGCCAGCCTTCGCTGAAATCGCTAATGGAGAAAAGCTCCTTTGCTGTAGGCAAGCGCCAGTCACTATGCCCACCCAGCTCTAAGTTTTCACAATAGTCGTGTGCTTCTTGCCAGCTATAGCCATCAGTAGGTGGCTCTTTCTGCCATGTTAAACCAGTGTTTAAATCAGTGATTGTGCCATCACCATTATCTCTAAATGACATTTCTGCACCCTTAGAGTAATGAGCATCTTGCCCATAAAAATGATCTCCTTCTTTCAGGCCTGATAGCTCTTCACCATTGCTATCATATGTTTTTACCTGACCAGTTGCAACCTGCGGGTAGCTGAGTGATGTTTCTGCGAATGCTGATGACATCACCATATAGTGCATCGAAATTAATGCAGCTAATTTAATTCGTGTTCTCATAAATAATAATGTGCACTGTTATTATCGCACATACATGAGAACGCCATACTGTTATACTTTTCTACAATTATTTTTGATTGATCACATAGCAATATTTCATAAATATTAGAAAAATGTCTTAAATAATCATTGCATGTTAGAAAAGAGTGAAATAGGATCATACTTAATATGACAAACGAATTAATTCAGCAGTTCAATGTGCAGATTAAAAATGAGTTTTTCTCTGCTAATCTTTACTTAGCTTTTTCTATTCAACTTGATGAGATTGGCTTGAAGGGTTGCTCTCACTGGATGCTCCAGCAGTACCATGAAGAGCTCTCACATGGTCTGGATTTCATCAATTACATGAAGCGTCGCGGTGTCGCAGCTCAGATTCTCGGTATCGAGCAGCCAGAAGTGAATGCTACAGAGCCTTATGAGTTCTTCGAAGCATCCCTCGCTCATGAAAAGCTCGTCTCTGCAAGCATTAACAATCTCATGACCATCGCGCGTGATTCTGAAGACTACGCTTCGCAGGACTTCCTCTTCGGCTTTGTCCGCGAACAGGTGGAAGAAGAAGACACCCTAAACGAAATTATCGGTGAGATGAAGCTGGCTAAAGACAGCCCTTCTGCCCTGCTGCGCCTGAACGAAGAGTTACTCGCGCGCCCTACTTTCTCCGCAACAACAACAGCGTAACAGTAGAGATACTGTAGTTTCATGAATACATCTCTCACCTCCATCATGGGGGTGAGAGATTTTGTATTTTATAGGGTCTTTCAGCCTAGACTTGCTAGATAGTGCGCTTCATGATAAAATGCGAGCGTTATTAGAATGTCTTTGCGCTTGATTACCACACTATGGAGCTTCTTGCTCGCGCTGTGTATCTCTGGTTGCCACGATGGTGGGAGCTCAGTGGATCAAGCAGCGCGTGATGGTATACTCCTGATAGGAAATAACTCTGAGCCACAGAGCGTAGATCCCCACCTCGCGACAGCCGTCTCCGATGGCCGTATCATTGGAACTTTGCTCGAAGGTCTCGTGCGCCCCGATCCCAAGGATGTCACGCAGGTTCATCCGGCTGTAGCAGAGTCATGGAGCTGTGATGATGAGGCGCGCGTGTGGCAGTTCCAGCTGCGCGAGTCGGCACGCTGGAGTGATGGGCAGCCCGTTCGTGCACAGGATTTTGTCTACGCATATCAGCGACTTCTGCATCCTGAGTTTGGTGGAAAGTACGCGCAGATGCTCTACCCTATAGAAGGCGCACAGGCTTATAACCAAGGCTCAGCCGAATGGGATTCTGTAGGATTAAAGGCTCTCAGTGACAAGAAGCTAGAGATACGCCTTGTCGGACCTACTCCTCATCTACTCGAGCTCCTGCTACACTACACATGGTTTCCCATCCCAGCTCATCATCTGGAAAAGCATGGCGGCATGCTAGACAGGAAGAACAGCTGGACGCGCGTCGAAAACTGGGTGGGGAATGGCGCGTATGTGCTGCGTGAGCATAGGTATAATCATTTTCTTGAGGTCGCAGCGTCTCCACACTACTGGCGCGCGGCAGAACTGCGCAACAAGGGGATACGCTTCCTCCCCATCGTGAATGGCTTCACCGAGACGCGCATGTTCTTCGATGGGAAACTCCACATCACGAACAATGTCCCCCCCGAGATGATCTCCTACGCGAAGAAGCAGGGCGGTGAGCAATTCATCCAATCCCCTTACTACAGCTGCGTATTCTACCGCCTGAACACGCAGCGCGCACCGCTCACCGATCTACGCGTGCGCAAGGCTCTGTCGCTCGCCATCGACCGAGACGCTCTTGTGAATCAGGTCGTACGCGGAGCAGGTGAAGTTACGATGGGCTTCACGCCGCGCAGCGAAGGGTTCTCCCCCACTCTTCCCGCGCAGCCAGCGACGCAGCAGGCACGTGAAGAACTCGCACGCCAGCTGCTGAAGGAAGCAGGATTCCCCGATGGGAAGGGCTTCCCCACCATCGAGCTCATGACGAGCTCACGCGAGGTGCAGCGCATCATGGCGGAGACCATTCAGGCCTTCTGGAAAGACACACTGGGTATACAAGCGGAGATTCGCGTCTATGAGTGGACAGCTTACAAGGCGGCGCAGCAGAATGGGGATTATCAGGTATCTTCATCTTCATGGAGCGGTGACTTCCTCGATCCTTCGAACTTTGTCGAGCTGTGGCGCAGTGGTGGTGGGAATAATAACACAGGCTGGGCATCACCTGCCTACGATGCAGAGCTGCAAGCTGCCCAGCGCAGCGTGAGCCGCGCGAACCGCATGGAGCACTTAGAAAATGCAGAGGAGATCATGCTCGCGGAGCAGCCTGTTATCCCTCTGTACTGGGGACATCGCACCTATCTCGTATCGCCCTTAGTACAGGGATTCTACCCCTGTTTGCTAGAGATACAGCCACTGGATGCGGTGGAGCTCCTACAGGATGAAAAGGAGGTAGCACCATGATACGCCTCATCCTCCAGCGATTAGCTCAGGGGCTTCTTGTGATCTTCACCCTCGTGACGATTACCTTCTTCCTCGTGCGTCTTCTCCCAGGGAATCCCTTCCTCGGTGAGCGCAAGCTCGCTCCGCATATCATGGAGCAGCTGCAAAAGCTCTACGGCATGGATCAGGGGGCGTTCTCACAGTACGTCGATTACCTGAGCAATATTATCTTCCACGGTGACTTCGGGCCATCCCTTGTGAAGGAAGGCGTGCAGGTCAGCGAGATTCTCATGCAGGCATTCCCCGTCTCCCTGCTTGTCGGGACGGTGGGCATGATCATTTCACTCCTCATTGGCATTCCTGCGGGCATGCTCGCGGCTTACTACCAGAGAAAGAAGCTGGACTACGGGCTGATGTTCCTCGCCATGCTGGGCATCTGCCTCCCAGCCTTTGTCATCGCGCCTTTGCTGGGTGGGACGCTCGGTCGCTATGTGCCCGGTCTCAGCGTAGCAGGCTGGGATAACTGGCTCTGCGTCGTGCTTCCCAGCCTCACGCTCGGACTAATCAATGGCGCGTACCTCGCTCGCCTCACACGCGGGGGCATGATGGAGGTGCTGTCGCAGGACTACATACGCACGGCGCGCGCGAAGGGCGTGGGCACGGCGCGTCTGCTCTTTGTGCATGCGCTACGCGGGGGGCTCATGCCGACTATTTCCTATCTCGGGCCTGCCTTCGCGGCTCTAATCACGGGCTCTTTCGTCGTGGAAAGCTGTTTCCAAGTTCCGGGCATGGGCACGCATTTCATCAATGCGACGACTGATAGAGACTACTTCCTCATCCAAGCCCTCGTCCTCTGCTACGGCTCGCTCATCGTGCTGGCAAACATCGCGGTGGACATCCTCATCATTCTCATCAACCCGCGCCTGCGCCATCAGGCAAACAAGGCATGACAGCGCGCCCTCCAGCACAGTTTCTACACGGTCGCTCACCTTCCCAAGAGGCGATGCGACGACTGCGACGCAACCGCATCGCCCTGTCGTCGCTCGGCATCCTCGGGATGATGCTCCTGCTCTGCTATGTCCTGCCGCTGTTCTCCTTCATCGCTGATCCGAATGCGACTCAGCTCTCGCGCATCGCAGAGTGGCCATCATGGGATCATCCCTTCGGCACAGACCAGCTCGGGCGTGATCTGCTCGCGCGCGTGCTCTACGGGGGGCGTATTTCGCTCTTGGTTGCGCTCGTGGCGAGTACGGTATCTCTACTCATAGGTCTGCTCTACGGCTTAGTTTCGGGCTATGTGGGCGGGCGTGTCGATGCCTTCATGATGCGTGTGGTCGATGTGCTGTTTGCGCTGCCCTTCATCGTGCTTGTCATTGTGTTCTCCCTGAGCATAGAAGAGCCGAGCCGCGAGCTCACAGCTTGGGTGATCGAGCTCACAGGCTGGACACATAGCGTCATCGCACCTCTCATGAGCCTCGTACCGCTCTTCATCGCCATAGGCGCGCTAGGCTGGCTGACTCTCGCGCGTATCGTGCGCACGCAGACCATGGAAATCTGCTCGCAAGAATACGTCCTAGCGGCTCGCTCACTTGGGCTCTCACATGCGCGTATTCTGCTGCGCCACATCGCCCCTAATCTACTGGGCACGGTCATCATTTACACGACGCTCGCCGTCCCTGGTATCATCCTCACAGAATCCACTCTGTCCTTCATCGGACTCGGTGTGAAGGCTCCGAATTCCTCTTGGGGCACACTCATCAAGGAGGGTGCAGACCGCATGGAGATAGCCCCGCAGCTGCTCCTATTCCCTGCGCTCTTCTTTTCACTCACGCTCATCGCGCTCAACTTCCTCGGCGACGGTCTCCGCGACGCGCTCGACCCCAAAGGCGAACGAAAGTAACGCGATCGTCCATCACATTCCCCCCACCATATTCATGTCACATTCACATCCTGAACTCTTAGCACCAGCTGGTAACTGGGACTGCGTCCGCGCAGCCCTCGCAAACGGCGCGGATGCCATCTACTTCGGACTCGAACAATTTAACGCCCGCATGCGCGCTGACAACTTCAGTCTCGAAGACCTCCCTTCACTCATGAACTACCTCCACACCCACGGTGTGCGCGGTTACGTGACGATGAACATCCTCATCTTCCCTCGCGAGATAGAAGAAGCCTGCCGCTACGTCCAAGCACTGGATGACGCGGGAGTCGACGCCGTCATCATCCAAGACATGGGGATGGCTGCCTTCATCGCTGAGCAGAAGAAGCTTAATCGCTGGAGGCTAGAACTCCACCTCTCCACCCAGATGACCGTGAGTTCCCCCGATGCCGTAAAGCTCGTCGACGAGCTCTACAATCCTGATCAGATCGTGCTCGCACGCGAACTCTCCATTGAGAACATCACTGCCTGTGCCGCTGCGACGACGAAGCCCATCGAGGTCTTCTGCCACGGAGCACTCTGTGTCGCCTACTCGGGACAATGCCTCACCAGCGAAAGCCTCGGACAGCGCAGTGCTAACAGAGGCGAATGCGCCCAAGCCTGCCGCATGCCCTACAAGCTCGAAGTAGACGGTCGCCTCCGCGACATGGGCGAGAGACGCTACCTCTTCTCACCGCAGGATCTCTGCGCACTCGACCGCATCCCCGAGATGCTGGCAGCTGGCGTGCGCAGCTTTAAAATCGAAGGTCGCCTGAAAAGCCCCGCCTACGTCGCAGCAACGACACGCGCCTACCGCCACGCCCTCGACAAGGCGACAGGAAAATCACAACTCCCCAGCCGCGAAGCCCAAGCCCAGTACCACGAAGACCTCTACGCCATGCAGATGGCATTCTCACGTGGCTTCTACACAGGCTGGCTCGACGGCTCGAACCACCCAGCCCTCACGCATGGTCGCTTCGGTAAGAAGCGAGGCGCGCTCGCAGGACGCGTCGCACGCGTCGGCTACAGCGCGATCGAGCTGGAATCACATGCCGATATCCCCATCGCGAAGGGGGACGGCTTCGTCCTTGATGCTGGAGAAGACCGCAATGAAGAGCAAGGCGGTCGCATCTGGAAGACAGAAGAAAACGGCTTACAGCTCTTTTTCCACGGCAAGGCGAGTAATATAGACTGGGAGCGAGTCGAGCGCGGTCAGCTCGTCTGGAAGACCTCCGACCCAGCCCTTGACAAACTACTCCAGCAGAGCTGGTCGAACTTCCCACGCCCGAAGAGCAAGTCAGCCCATGCAGCGCAGGGAAACCAGCTCGACATGCACCTCTCAGGCATGATAGGCACACCACTGTCCATCAGCTGCCGTGGCATCACCATACGCAGCGAACAGTCACTGCAAGTAGCCGAGAAGCAAGCACTCAGCCCCGCTAGCATCGAGAAGCAGCTCTCGCGCCTCGGGGACACCCCCTACTCACTGGGCACATGCAGCTACTCCATCCCTGAGAACGCCATGCTCCCAGTCAGCCAGCTAAACGCCATGCGTCGTGAACTCATCGCGAAGCTCGCTGATACTCCTGCGCCAGCATCCACCGCAGCCAGTGCCGTGACTAGCATCGCCGTCAGCGAGGCACCGACGCCCCAGCTGCCGAAAAACACACTCCCCGTAACGAAGCTCGCCCCTTACCGCCTCTATGCGCTCTGCCGCGTTATGGATCAGGCACAGGCACTCGCGGAGCAGGGAAGCGTCCAGCGACTCTACCTCGACTTCAGCTCCTTAAAAGACATAGAAAAGCAGGTCGCCGAGCTGCGTGAGATGAACCCGAAACTCTCCATCTGGCTCGTGACGCTGCGCATCATGAAGCCACGTGAAGAAGGATTACTGCGTCGCATGATTAAGAGCGGAGCTGATGGCATACTCGCGCGTAACCTCGGTGCAGTCCACCTCCTGCGCGAGCAGGGAATCACCCTCGCAGGTGACTTCTCGCTGAACTGCGCGAACGGTCTCAGCAGTGAGCTCTGGAAGAAGCTAGGTCTATCCTCCTGCGCCATCTCCTATGACCTGAACGCCGAGCAAGTAGACGATCTGCTGCGCCAGTGCGATCCCTCCTTCATGGAGCTGACCATTCACCAGCACATGCCCCTCTTCCATATGGAGCACTGCGTGTATTGCAGCTTCCTCTCACAGGGGAAGAATCACCTCGACTGCGGTCGCCCCTGCGAGTACCATCAAGTCAGGGTACAAGACAGAGCAGACATGCTGCACTACCTGCGCAGCGACGAAGGCTGCCGCAACACCCTCTTCCATGAGAACAGCCAGACAGCAGCCCTACACCTCCAGTCCCTGCGTCGACGCGGACTTGAGCAGCTGCGTATCGAGTTCCTAGACGAGAACCCCAGCGAAGCCGCGCGCATCGTCGATCTCTACGATAAGATCCTGTGCAACGACGGACGAGCCGACCACCTCATCCGCCAGCTGCGCTCCTTCTCGCGTCTCGGGCTCTGCAAGGACGCCCCTTGATTGATAATAGAAATCCCAAATACTCAGCAGCATGAGCCTCATACAACTCCACTTACCTCCCTCGACCATACGTCAGGCTGACCTAGACGAGCTTTCGCTTCCAGCTCTTCTGTGGGGCTATAGGCATAGGCTGTGGGGATTTGAGTCGCTCGTGCATCATGCCGAGCGCAACTTCAGCCGCCACGGCGAGTTGCTAGTTGCGCTCGCCAGCCTAGAAAAGAACCAGTACTCAGAGACTGGAAGTAAGGTACTAGAGGACTTACTACAGACCTGCGTCACAGACACGGTCGATGCACACCAGAAAGCGGCTGATGAGGTCTTCACCCTCCTCTTTCAGCGACTCTCTGATGAGGCATCGCCTCAGCTGCTCTCCAGCGTCTTTTCCACCCTGTCTGCTGAACTTCTCTTCAGCCATAAAGAAGACTGGAGCGGCTATGATGCCACAGCACCCTACCTCC
>CAYJLR010000056.1:0-11982 GCA_964370895.1 uncultured Akkermansia sp.
TAGCGATGAGGACGCAGGGACCAGCGATGCAGAAGGCGATGCCAGGTACGTACGCGCGTGCGCCCTTATTCTTACGCATCCATGCGTCAGCGATGACAGCGGCTGCGAGCACGGTGATGTACTTCACGATGTTAATAGGACCGGTAGCCATAGGACCTGCGGCTGCTTCCGTGATGTCAAACATGTCTTTCAGGAGGCGTGGGTACCAGTTCAGGATGAACCAGTTTGCGAAGCCTGCGAAAGCTACCATGGCGAGGAGCATGAGCATCGCCTTGTTTGTCAGAAGCTGACGGACGACTGTAGAGACGCGGAAGTCAGATGATGGCTGGGCTTCGAGCTTGATTTCTTTCTCGATTGCCTTTGTGTCACCTTTTGGCTCACGAAGGAAGAAGATGATGACGAGTGCATAGGCTACACCGATAAAGCCGAAGGCTTCAAAGGTGATCTGCCATGTGAGGCCGATGGGCTCACCGGCGATCTGGGCACCGTAGCCAGCTAAGGCACTACCTGCGTAGATACCACTCATGTGAAGACCTGTCGCGAGGGAGCGTGTGCTGCCACGGTGGAAGTCGGTGATGAGTGCGAGGGCTGCGGGGACGTAGAAGGCTTCACTCACACCCATGGCGGCGCGTGCCCACATGAGTTCGGCGAAGCTCTCAGACATACCTGTCCACCATGTGACCACCGACCAGACGACGAGGGAGAGCATGATGATGAGCTTGCGGCTGAAGCGGTCAGCGAGATAACCGCCGACAGGGCTGAGCAGCGCGTAGATGATGAGGAAGACGGAGACGATGAGTCCGAATTCCTGCTGTGTCATGTCGATGCCTGTCTCGGGATCGGTGACGGAGCTGTTCAGGGTCGAGAGGAGCTGACGGTCGAAGTAGTTGAGCATGACGACCACCCAGAGGACGGCGACGGCTGCCCATGCCCACTTCGTGGGCTTCTCGCCATTGTACTTACCGAGGGGGCTGTTCTTGAAGCCCTTCTTCATCCCGAGGATGAGGGTGTAAATGGCGATGAGGATAGCGGCGTAGGGGGTGTAGTCTACGAGCTTTGCGATGGCGTGAAAGAATGGAGAAAGTAGTTCCATATGTGTTGAGTGTGTTGTATTGTGATGTGTGAGATCTTTTTATTAATACTCAGGTGTGATGCTGATGGTATTGATGACAGGTGTGCGGACACCAGGGTGGGTCTCGCCTGAAATGATGATGACAGTGGTAGGTGCAGCACGGAGGAACTGAACTGTAGGCGCGGTGACGACAGCGATGGCAGTTTCGCCTTCCTTTGTCCAGCTCTTCTTCGCGAAGTCATAGACATAAATGCTCTTGCTCTGACCGGGGTGGGTCGCAGGGGCTTCGCCCTTCAGGCTCGCGCGGTAGAAATTCCCTGGGTCGCCTCCGAGGACGTAAGCCTTCCCATCAACGACGGGGAGTGGGGTAGGGATGGCAACGAGAGTTTCAGGCATGTCGGGGACTTGCGCCTCTGCACCTGTGCTCCAGCTATTTGCCTTTGTGTCGTACACGAGGATGTCTTTCAGGTAGCTGCGCTCTGCCTTGCCTTCCGCATCGGGATGGAGGCTGCATCCACCCATGACATAGATCTTATCTCCATAGGGAGCGGCACTAGCGAGCATGCGGCCTGCAGGCATAGGTGCGAGCTCAGTCCAGCCCTTGTTCGTGTCGTCGATGTCCATGACGTAGCTGCTTGCGAGGCAGCCTGTGTCGCTGGGATTCTCCTGCCCGCCAAAGACGTAAAGCTTGCTTCCTATCTGCGCGAATGCGGGGTAGGCGACGCTGCGTGGCAGGTCGGGGAGGGCTTCTGTGCGTATGTTACCATCGAGGAGCCAGACGCGTGTGACGTTTTGCAAGTGTCCCTTGTTGTTACACCCACCAGCGATGATGAGACCATTCGGACCTGCGGCAGTGGCTGCGTAGCCGACGGGGTAGGGGAGCTTCCCTGCCCATTGTGGCTTGACACCACAGGTGACGCAAGCTTCAGGGGCGAGCATGACGCCTACCTTGTTTGAGAATATTTTCTCGCCACGCTCTTCTGCTGTCTTTGCATTGGGCAGCGCGTAGGGGAAGTTCGCCCCGCCTGCGAAGATAGCAGTGGGAGTCTGGAGGTCAGCGGAAGTGCTCTGCACGCCCGCCGCCATCCCAGCGAAGCCAATGCGATCTGGGATGCTTAGGCTTTCCTTAACTGTAGCGGTACTGATGCCTCCCTGCGCAAGTGACGCGAGGGAGATCAGTAGAGGGAGGATGAATGAGGATTTCATTCTAAAATCAATTATGGCTGGATGCTCCAGACTTCGTTAGAGCGCTTTCCTGGGCGCTGCTCACCATTGATGATGACAGCGCGACCTTGCCACATGGCGCAGGGGAGGACGGCGCGTGCAGCACCGATGCTACCTGCATCTTGCCAGAGGTCGTGTGCGATGTCGTAGGCGAGGCTCTGGTTGTTGAAGCCTGGGTGATTCTGTGGGGTGAATCCAGTGACGGATGCGTCGTCGCCTCCGAGTAGGAAGATACGACCATCGAAAGCTGGTGCTGGTGTGGGTGCAGCTGCGCATGGGTGTGGCAGCTCGCTGAGGCGACGCCAGCCTGTGCAAGTGGTGTATGCCCATGCTTCTGTAAGCATATCGCGCACCATGCGGCCTTCTTCGCCTTCTTTCAGACCGATGCCACCGAGGACATAGAGTGTGTGGTTCACACTGCATGTCTGATGCAGGAAGCGTCCACGTGCAGGCATGGCTTCGCCTTCACTCCAAGAGTCTGTCGCGGGATCGTAGATGAGCAGGGCGCTCTCCGCATCTTGCTCGCCGACCGCGCGGCTACCACCTGTGACGTATACTTTTCCATCGAGGACGGCTGCGGCATGACCTGTAAGAGGATAAGGGAGGGATGCCTTTGCAGTGCAGCTTACCATGCCGTCGGCATAGCTGAGCATGTAGCAGTCAGCGAGCGCGCCTTCAGAGGCATTACTCCCACCGATGAGAAGGACGCCTTCTGCGAGTGAGGCTGTAGCTCCATAGCCCATGGGCTTAGGAAGTGGGGCTGCTTCGTGCCAGCCTCCTGCAAGATCTGCCATGTAGAATACTTCATCTGTCCAGACCTTAGGGCCGCCTTCCCATAGTGGCTTCTCGGGGAAGTTCGCGCCGCCTGTGACGAGGAGTACGCCCTGATGCGTGCCTGCATAACTGCCTGCAAATCCTTCCATGTCAGGTAGATCGCTGAGGCGTTTCCAATTTAAATTTGTTAAGTGATTCACATTGATCATGCTAGCAAATCCAATCCGCTATTACAAGCTGAAAATCCCGTCGGTACAAAGAAATCAGGCGATAGGGCGTATGATGAGCTCGCGCACGAGGCACTCATTTTTCGTCGTAGGCTTATCACAATCAGGTGTGAAGCGTAGCGAGAACTGTCTTGTGCGAATTGTTTCGTTTTCCTCGCTAGCAGGGATAACGACGCGGTAAGCGCTCGTCGGAGCGAAGTGATCCCACTCGTCTTGCTCGCCCTGCTGAGGGAGGGCGATAAAGCCGCATTCTTCCTCATCAAGGTAGAGTGCACGCAGAGCGCAACCATCACCATCGCGACGTGAATAAGCTCCATTGCTGTAAATGACTTGGATGTCGTAGCTGCCCGCTGCTAGCTCGACTGGGCTGAAGTAAAGCTCGGCTGTGCAGGCATTTGGGTGCAGCCATGCTTGTCCATTCTCGACTGGGAATTCTCCGTGTTCACCGACGCGCTCCACACTGCAGTGGATGTCGCGGCAGCATGCTGTCGCGTAGAATGGCTTATTCAGGCAGGACTGCGTGCGTTCATTGAGCGCTTGGATGCGGTAATGTGCGCAGCATTTTCCATCGGGGATGGTGTGGCTGAGTGAGGCCGTCTGCGCGATGGCCTGACCTTCGCAGAAGACGCGATATACACTCGCTCCATCTACTGGGAGCCATCGGAGCTCATTGCTGCAGGGATTATCCCACTCTGGCTCTGCTAAGTCTTCTATCAGTTCAGGATAGCAGATACTCTCGGGGGGGGCATCGTCGCTAGGCTGTAATTCGAGCTCGACCATGATGTGTCCGCTGCTATCCAGTGAAATAACAGGGAGAGACATAGCTCCATTGACAAGGGCGCTGCATATCTCAGTACCGTAGCCATTGATATGGATATCGAGCGTCATATTGCCGATGCGTACACCCATGAGCCAGTGGCTGCCTGCGTAATTTTTGGGCACGCAGGGCGTGAATACGAGATTACGCCCTTCGTAGCGTATACCGAAAAGCCCTGAGTAGAACATGCCTAGCATGCCGGCACTGCTCCAGAGCTGGGCGTTAGAATTCAGAATAGTATCAGTGGCTTCACCTGTGAGGGCGTGGAAGTTCTCCTTGTTACTGCCGAAGAGCATTCCTGCGCGCAAGAGGCTAGCCATGGAGAACTCCATGCCGCGCATATCCTGCAATTCTGCGTGGGCTAGAAGCACGAATGCTTCTGTAAAAGGCCAGACGCTGCGATTATGGTAGCTGTCGGGCTGTGAAACTTTACAAGGGCCGAAGACGGCTGTGCCGAAGGGGGAACGGGGGAGATGGTCGAGCGATTCTTGAGCATGGTCGCTAAGAAAACCGAAAAGCGTACCGAGGCTTGTCGCTAGTGCGTCTGGTCTGTCATCGAGCGCACCATCAGATGTGATCATCATGCCGTACTGACGCATGCCGCGGTTCCAGAAATGCTCTTGGACCTTTTCATTGAGTCGGCAAGAGTCTTCCTTGTAACGCAGAGCCTCGTCTGGACGATCGAGCATGCGGAGGAATGACGCGATAGCTCGGCGTGCTGCCACGTGTAAGAGATTCGTCCCGAAAGCATAACTATCTCCTATATCTGCAGGTGACATCCAGTCGGGGTAGCTCTGCTCGCGCCAGTCGATAAAGGAGGTCTCCCCTGGGAAGATACCTTTCTTCAGATCGAGGACGCGGTCGTCCTGCTCTAGTGTGCGCAGCATGGTGTCGATGCGATCGCGCAGCCAGTCCATGTCATTCGTCGTACGTACATAGACCCACGCGGCGAGTATCCAGACGACACGGTCAGTTGAGATAGGCCACCCACCGCCTGTGCCCGTGTCTTGGGTGATGAGTCCGCCCTTGATGCGTGAATCTAGACTACGCTTGCAGGCCTCAGGCTGCGCGATGGCAGCTCCGAGGATGATGGCGTAGGAGATGTCGCGTGTCCATACACCATCCCAGTTTTCCCCTGCGGTGAGCAAACCTGCATCATTCATGACGCTTTGCAGCTCCTGAATGGCTAGCTTGTACATGGCACCGAGTACAGGGATATTCCCCCTGTAGTTCGGGGTGCCTGCTGGAACGGGAGAAATGCTTACGAAGCGTTCCTCCGTGACGCCCAGCACCTGCTTGCTAGGACGATTGATCTGCAAGAGCTCTTCATGGATGAGGATAGCCTCATCCATGCCCTGATTAAGACGATGGCTCGTCAGGGTGAACTTTTCATTCTCGTAGAGAACGCGCTCTTGCTTACTGGACGTCATGCATTCAATGAAATGACTTTATAAAATAGCGCCCGGTGTGTAACCCACTGCTTGTGGGTAGAGGGCGCTCAGATCGTTCACCTTCTTCTGGAAGGCTGCAACCTGTTCTACTGCCATGCCTGTATCACCAGCATTCGCATCGTAGATGCTCTGGATCTCATCGCGTGTCAGCATCAGTCTGTCGTCAGCACCGAGGCGATCGAGTAGATCGTTCATTGCGAGGCGACCTGTGCGCAGGTCATTGGAAACAGCTACGGCATGTTCCTTGATGACCTCATGCGCTGTCTCACGACCGACTCCGCGCTTCACCGCAGCCATCATGATGGTGGTCGTCATGAGGAAGGGGAGGTAGCGGTCGAGCTCGCTCTGAACGACAGGGCGATATACATCCATCTGATCGAGGACAGTGAGGAAGGTTTCGAAGAGACCGTCTGCCGCAAGGAATGCGTCAGGAAGGGCGCAGCGGCGTACGACAGAGCAGCCTACATCGCCTTCATTCCATTGGTCGCCGATGATGCCGCAGAGCATGTTCAGCTGCCCCTTGAGGATGGCGTGGAAGCCATTGATGCGTTCGCAGGAACGTGGGTTCATCTTATGAGGCATAGCGCTAGAGCCTGTCTGCCCCTTGGAGAAGCCTTCTGTGCAGAGCTCGTGCCCTACCATGAGGCGCCATGTCTTGCAGAAGCTGCTAGGGCCAGAAGAGAGGCCAACGAGGGCGGAGATAACTTCAAAGTCAAGCGAGCGAGGGTAGATCTGACCTACATTGTCCCACTTTTTGTTAATACCGAGGTGTGCGCAGATGCGTTCTTCGAGATCGGTAACGGTCGCTTTATCTTGGCCGAAGAGGGAAAGCTGATCGAGCTGTGTGCCTACAGCACCCTTGAGGCCTCGGACGGTGTAACGCTCAACGACGCTGAGCCATGCCTGTGACCAGTGGTAGAGCTCTTCGCCAAACATAGCAACGCGCTTGCCCATGGTGCTAGCCTGTGCAGCCACGTTATGTGTGCGTGCGGCGAGTACGAGCTCACCCCATTCAGTGGCGCGCTTTGCCATGCGGTCGAGGGTCGCGACGACCTTGTCACGGATGATTTGCATGGAGCTCCAGATCTGAAGCTGCTCGACATTCTCCGTGAGGTCACGGCTAGTCATACCCTTGTGAATGTGCTCATGCCCTGCGAGGTCGCAGAACTCTTCGATACGAGCCTTGACGTCGTGGCGCGTGATGCGCTCGCGTTCAAAGATGGCGTCGAGGTCGACCTGACCCTTTACAGCCTCGTAAGCATCGATAGCTTCTTGTGGGATGTCGAGACCGAGGTCTTTCTGTGCTTTCATGACGGCGATCCAGAACTCGCGTTCTAGGACAATACGACCTTCAGCTGACCAGATATCTTTCATGGCTGCCGATGCATAGCGGCCAGCCAATACGTTGGGAATTGCACTCATGGTGGGATGATAATAGTGAGGTCTGGTTAATAAAACCTCCAGTTCCGACTATAACAGCTGAGGCACGGACTAGCAAGCCTAAACAAGTCTATCAAGATTACATGTTAGAGCTCAGGTGTTATACGCTAAGTCACAGAAAATAATTGACATATGTTAAATTTAATTCTTGATTTTTTCATAAAAATGATTTACTTTATTTACATGAACAGTAAATTAATTGTTTTTAGGTGCCCAGTCACCTTGTTAGAAAAGCTCGATCAGCTTGCCGATGTGACGCAGAGCAACCGCACTGCCGTTCTTATCGAAGCGGTTCGCATCTTTGCTCGTCAGGTTCGCAGGCGTGGTGGTCAGGTTGTACCTCCGTACAAGAAGAGCGCTATGCCAAAGAAGCTTAATTTTAACCGCCGTCGCTCATGACGGAATACAGATCTCTTGTTGTTGACTTAGGTTGATAAGGCAAGGGATCTTTGCTATAAGGAGACTGTACGCGATTTATTTCGGGCGCAGTTCTTCTGTTGGAAGTATGTAGTGTTATACATACTCTTTTTTTTGCCCAAAATAAGGGGAGACTCGCCTGAGAGAGGTGCTTCCCGAAAAGGGAGGATTAATCCTCTGCGCTAGCCGTAGGGTAGTAGATGACGGCTGGATTCAGTTTCGGAATGACATTCACGCTACGAATATGTCGCTTCGTCGCGCGGGCGTGCTCAAGGATGAGCGCGAGTCGAGAGATCTGCCCTTTGATGTCAAAAACGCTCATCGTGACCTCTTCGCCTGAGCGGAGGATGAGGACGGTTTTCCATGGCTTAGGGCGGAAGATTTCCTTGATCGCGGGGATAGCATCGAGTTCGTAAGCGTTAGCTGCCGTGATAGTCTGAAGGACTGGCTCTAGGCTTTCTTGCTTAATATGCCCGCCTGTATGGAAGGTGTCATAATCACGTGGTGTTACATACCATGTCGGGCTATCGAGGAAGGACTGGTGGTACTCTGGCTGTATATCCATGATGAGTCCTTTATCGCAGATGAAGTACTTCTTCGTCTCTCCTGTGATGAGGCCTTGCTCTCGCTCGATGTAGGCGAGTGGAAGGCGTTCCTCTATTTGTATGTGAAGCTTGTCAGGTAGCTCCAAGATGATATTCGCGTGCTCGATAAAGGGCTTTTCTTGCAGGCTCTGGATGAGTTGTTGTGTCTTGAGCTCTGTGTAGGGCATGCCACTCTTCAGATTCAGTAACTGGAGTATCTGATCCTTTGTGATGTAACCTCGTGATTCAAACTCGATTTCATCGAGCTTGAGTTTTGCTGCGCTTTCGCGTATGCGCTCATAGATGTAGAATCCTACGAGTAAAAGAACTATGGTGACAACAAGCTTACCCACCCATGAGCTCAGACGACGCTTAAAGCGTGCGAGCGTGATCGCGCTGAAGAGCTTATCGCTGGCGGAAACAGCCTTCTCTATGAGCTCAATCTTTCTTTTAGATGGAGATAGGCGTGAGTTTCTGCGCTGGTTGCGATTCATAGCGATTAAAGAGAGGCGGCGAGGAGGGAGTGGTTACGCCCTCTGCTGCTGAAGTGATAGTTCTGCGATACGGGTGCAGAGTTCACCGTAGCTGATGCCATGAGCAGCTGCGGCCTTGGGGAAGAGGGATGATCCCGTCATGCCTGGGATGGTATTGATCTCTAGCACATAGGGGCGACCATCTTCTGTGAGTAGGACATCGACGCGGCCGTAGACTTCTACTTTCAGAGCGCGATAGGCCTGAAGCGCGGCATCTTGGACAGCTTTTGTCTCCTCCTCTGAGAGCTCAGCAGGGCAGATGTAATCACTCCCTGCGCCGCCTGAGTATAGAGAGGGGTACTTGTTCTTCATGTCGTAGAAGCCTGAGCGTGGGCAAATATGTACAATGGGGAACACAGTGCCATCAAGGATGGCTACCGTGAGCTCGCGCCCAGAGATGAACTCTTCGACGAGGGTCTCTTCACCATAACTAGCGACGTCAACGAGAGCGTCTGTGAGCTGCTCTTCTGTCTTGACGATATGTACACCGACAGAAGAACCCTCACGTGGTGGCTTCACGACACAAGGGATTGTGATGCTAGGACGTACGCCAGCCTCGATCTGAGCTCGGGTGAGGACTTCATCCTTCGGGCATGGAACCTGAGCTGCTTGCATGATTTTCTTCGTCTGTACCTTGTCGAAGCAGAGTCGGCTGCAGAGAGAGCCTGCGCCTGTGTAGGCTATACCCTTAGACTCGAGGTAGCTCTGTAAGCCTCCATCTTCACCGTAAGTTCCGTGGATAATATTATAACAGAGTTCCGTATCTGATGGAATCTCGGGTGCTTCGCTGGTGACGATTAGAGGAGTCACGGCGGTGAAGCCTGCAGAACGCAGAGCTTCGAGGACGCCTTCGCCAGAGCTGATGGAAACTTCGTGCTCTGATCCTGGTCCTCCCATGAGGAGTGTGATGCGTGTGTCGGGGCGTAATGTAGTAGTCATGATGAGCCGTGTAAGATAGGGTTAGAAATCAGGCTCGTGCTCGCCAAGAATCTGCACCTCGGTGCGTAGGGTGATGCCGTGGGCTTCCTTCACCTTATCCATGATGAGGTCGATGAGCTGGAGCACGTCGTCGGCCGTGGCCTTACCTGTGTTCACGATAAAGTTCGCATGCACGGGGGAGATCATCGCGCCTCCGATGCTGTAGCCCTTCAGTCCGAGTTCATCGATGAGCTTCCCTGCGGGGAGAGAGATGCCTTCCTCATTTGTCGGATTAACAAAGGTGCAACCGGCACTCGGTTCTGTCGGCTGGCTGTTGCGACGCTTGTCTCGGAACTGCTCGCTGCGCTCTTTTATCTGCTCTAAGCTGGCAGGAGTGGCTGTGAAGCAAGCTTGTAGTACGATATTGCGGCTGAATTCAGAGATGAGGCGGTACTCAGCCTGCTTCATGTTCTCCTTCTCAAAACGCACAATCTTGCCTGTCTCATCGAGGCAGAGTGCAGAGCGGAAGATGGACCACATGTCCTGTCCCATTGCTCCAGCATTCTGCCGTAGGCTACCGCCCACGTTTCCTGGTATGCCACCCATCCATTCGAAGCCTGTGATCTCAAGCTGTTGAGCCGCGCGAGCTAGTTTAGCTAAAGGAATAGCGCTGCCGACACAGAGCTCGTCGCCTTCTAATTCTAAAATCTCGAAAACCTCGCCTCGTGGACGAATAACCGCACCACGTATGCCTCCATCACGTACGAGTAGATTGCTACCACGTCCGATGACGTAGACAGGGATGCTACGATCCTTGAAGAAATCTACTGACTTCTGGAGTGCTTCTATGCTACTAGGCTCGATCCAGTACTGTGCTGCACCACCGACACGAAGCGTCGTGTGCTTGTACATAGGCTCGTAGAGTTTCCATGAAAGATCGTCACTGCCGACTTCCTGCTCGAGCTCAGTCATGATGCGTAGGTCTTGAGCGATCTTGCTGCCGGCTTCGTGGATGTTACCGGCGCCTAGTGTGATGACGAGGTCGCCCGCCTTCACGCGGTTACCTGTTTCTAGCTGTGCATCTCGCACGCTGGAGATGAACTTACACTTCACGCTGCCCTGCTCGCGCACAGCGTCGATGATGGTCTGGCCTGTGATGCCGGGAATGGGGAGCTCGCTCGCGGGGTAAATGTCTGTGACGATGAGTCTATCGAGATTCTGCAAGCAGGCACCGAAGTCATCGCGGAGTAGCTGCGTACGCGTGTAGCGGTGAGGCTGGAAGAGGACGATGAGGCGCTCTGGATCAAGGCTGCGCGCTGTCTGTAAAGTAGCCTGCAACTCGGTTGGATGGTGACCGTAATCATCCACGATGTGGTAGTTGCGGTTCAGCAGCTTTGTCTCGAAACGACGCTTCGCTCCAGCGAAGCTTGTCAAGCCCTTCGCGATGGAGGCGAAGTCCCCTCCCATCTCGAGAGCGGCTGCTATAGCGGCGAGGGAGTTGAGCACATTATGCTTGCCGGGTATGCCGAGCTCGACGCGACCGAGGACTTCGCCGCGGTAGTTGACGTTGAAATGGGTGCGCCCACGGCTAACTGACATCTCGTCGACGGTGTAGTCTGCATCTTCCCAGCCATAAGAAACGCTGTTAGAGTACTGAGAGCAGACACTGCGAGCTCCTTCGTCACTTGCACAATAGAAAATCTTCCCGCTTGTGTTACGGCAGAGGATATGGAAGACCTCCTTGATGTGGTTAATGTCGCGGTAGTAGTCGAGATGCTCCGCTTCGATATTCAGCACGATGCTATGCTCGGGGAGATAATTCACGAGCGTGCCATCACTCTCATCGCCCTCAGCGACGAGATATTCGCTGTCGGCATTCCAGTGAGCATTCGAACCGAGTACAGGGATCTCGGCGCCTACATAGTGGCAGGGGATCTGGTGACTCTCACGCAGTAAGTGTGTCGTCATGGATGACGTTGTCGTCTTTCCATGTGTGCCTGCGACGATGACGCCACGTTTGTTGTTCAAGATAGCTGCGAGGCATTCCGCACGTCGAAGGCAGAGAGCACCCTTCGCGCGCGCTGCCGCGAGGGCTACATTCTCCTCACGTATGGCGCTAGAGTAGATGACGATCTCTGCATCCTGCACCGAGGCTTCGTTATGTGGGCTGGAAAAAGATAGACCAGCTATTTGTAAGTTCTCTGTTTCCGTGCTTGTTACACGGTCACAGCCACTTACCTGATGCCCCATCTCGAGTAGCATGCGTGCTAAACCACTCATGCCTGAGCCTGCTACCCCGATGAGGTGAATCCTTACAGGATTCTCACGATCAAGGAGTCGAATGCGTAATTTTTCTATCATAGTCCTCGCGGAAATTATAGCTTAATGTCCCATGAAATCAAGGCTAAACTTGAAGAGGGTTCTATCTCATATCAATAGAGTAGAAAAAACACCCCAGTCAGCAAAATGATGCTGCTGGGGAGTATGAAAATGTCTGTCTAGGAGAGGTGTATTAAGCCATGTTT
>CAYJLR010000057.1:0-11960 GCA_964370895.1 uncultured Akkermansia sp.
ACGTTGTGCTCGCGGAGGATGACTTTTGCCACGTCTTCTTGACGCTGCTTCACCGCGATGAAGTCAAAGATATCTGGGTGGTCAGAGTACATGAGCACCATACGTGCTGCACGACGTGTCTTACCACCAGAGCGGATAGCTCCGGCCATGCGGTCCCAGCCTCGGTCGAAGCTGATAGGTCCAGAGGACTGCCCCTTACCGCGGATGGGCTCATAGGAGGAGCGCAGGGAGGAGATGTTCACACCGACGCCCGATCCACTGGCGAAGACGCGTCCTTCTGTCATGAGGTGGGCGAGGATGTCGTCCATCTCGTCTTTCACTTCTGTGAGGAAGCAAGCGGAGCACTGTGGGTATTCGTAGGTGCTCTTCAGATCGTATGTGGTGAGATTTCCCTTTGCGCCCTTAGTGTGATATGCCTTAGATCCATGTCCATCAAAGATTTCGCGCAGATCAGGACGTCCCCAGCGCCACTGTTCCCAGTGACCGATGTTGAACCAGACTGGGGAGTTCGGCGCCCATACTTGGGTGACGAGCATCGCCTTGATTTCTTCGTTGAAGACAGAGGCGTCTTCGAGGCTTTCGATGTAGCCTTCTTCCCAGCCCCACACGGTGTATGTGTTCGCGATGCGGTCAAAGATGTTGCGGAAGCTTGATTCATACTCAGGTGTGCCTGGTGTCGATCCGAAGAGGTACTTGTCGGCGGTGATGCGGACAGCATTTTCGTCCCAATGTGCAGGTGTCTCGACGCCAAGGCGTTCGTAGATAGTATTCCCTGTCTTCCAGTCCTTGATGGTGATGTCGCGCTGGCTCCACAGGCAAGCGGCATAAGGGTGCTTGTCCGCAGAGGAGAATAAACGATCAAAGCGTAGTCCACCGATGAGGCTCTTGCGTGCAGGGAGCTGGAGGCTCGTGCCGTCGCGCAGTTTCAGTACTGGCTGTGCTTCTTGTGCTGGCGCAGCTGCTTCTGCTTCGGTTTCTTCGGGCTTATCAGCGCGAGGACGCTTTGCAGATGTTTTGCGCTTTTTAGGCTCATTTGAGTCTGTTGGCTCAACTGGGTTTAACTCCATATTGAAGCTACCGAGCAAGTCATCGCTCATAGTTTCAGGATTAGAATCGGGTGTATTTGTGGACATGCTCATGGGGTGAATATGGTTGTAAAATTTGCTTTGTATAAGTGAGAGCTAATGCGAAATCAGGATGCTTTGATAGCCGCGTAACGTTCGTGAATGTACCCGATCGAGAGAAAAGTGTCAACTTCATTTTCACAATGTGTAGAATGCAGTTATTCACACATCCACTAGATATTGTGGCAACATTAATTTCACATTCCCAAAAAACAATGTATGGACACAAAAAAAATAAAAAAAATCTAACAGAGCATTCTTAACATTCGCCCTCAGAAAGTCATCGTTATTTCCCTTGCTCCTCACCTGAAAAAAGGGCATAATATCAGCATGGATACTGCATCAGACGCGCAGCAACTCGCCCCCATCCTCAAGGCGGTGTCGCGGAGTTTTTATCTCAGCATGGTTTTTCTTCCTCGGGAGATGCGCCCTGCCGTCAGCTTAGCTTATCTGCTAGCACGCGCGAGTGACAGCGTCGCGGACAGTTCCTCGGCTCAGGCAGCAGATCGCCTGCGCATCCTGCGCAGCATGGCACACGTCTGTAGTGATGCGCCACGCGACCCGGAGATCGAGCGTGCACTCTTCAAGGAGCTCGCTCAGAGCATGGCGGTGGCACAAGATAATCCCAAAGAAGCGGAGCTACTACGCCACTATGGCGAATGCCTAGACATCATGCGCCGACTTCCGCAGGAACAACAGAAGCATATAGAATACGTCCTCGCGAGCATACACGAAGGTCAGATCTGGGACATCGAATATTTTCAAGAGCATAGCCATGTGACAAGCGAAGAGGACAGCCTGCGATACTGCTACCAAGTAGCGGGCTGCGTCGGAGAATTCTGGACAAACATAGGCTACTGCACGATGTCAAAGTACAGCTCCCACCCTCAACGCGGAGATCTCATAGAAGCGGGTATTCGCTATGGGCAGGGACTACAGCTCGTGAACATTCTGCGAGATGAGATCGAAGACGCGGAGCGCGGAAGACACTACCTCAGCGGGGAACGCGCAGAATGGATGCGTCGTGCGCGGCACTATCTCATAGATGGGATCGCGTATAGCAAGACCCTGTCGAGCTTTAAGCTCCGCTTCACTGCCCTACTCCCAGCTCTACTGGGCTTAAAGACGCTAAAAAAGATGGAGCAGAGTGATGCACAAGGTGATGCGACTACGCAGAAGGTGAAAATCACACGCGGCAGTGTCTACCGAAGCATGCTCAAAGCACTATTCACCGCCTGGTGAGAAATGATCTACAAAGAACCCTCGCTGCATGCGCAACGAGGGTTCTAAAATAATATATGGGCTTAGCCTATCAGCCTTTCACAGCCTTCGCGTAGCGCTCTTCTACCTTCTTCCAATCCAGAATATTCCAGACAGCCTTCAAGCTAGCGGCTCTGTTATTCTGGAAGTCAAGATAGTAAGCATGCTCCCAGACATCAATACCGATGATGGGGGTCATACCCTTCGTCAGAGGAGAGTCAGCATTCGCAGTCGAGCTAATCACAAGCTTACCCTCAGCATCAACTGAGAGCCATACCCAGCCAGACCCAAACTGCCCAAGACCTGCCTTTTCAAAGGCCGCCTTGAACGCATCAACACTGCCCCATGTCGCATCAATAGCCTTGAGCAGATCACCCGTAGGCTGCTTCTGCGCCTTATCCGCTGGTGCGAAGTTATCAAAGTAGATACGATGATTGTAAATCTGACCTGCGTTATTAAACACAGCACCATCGCTATTCTTCACGATCTCCTCCAGTGACTTACCCTCGAGTTCTGTGCCCTTCACGAGCTTATTCAGATTCTTCACATAGCCTGCAAGGTGCTTGCCATAGTGGAAGGAGATGGTTTCCTTAGAAATATTCGGTGCGAGTGCATCTTCCGCATAAGGAAGAGGCAGCAAGATGAACTGATCCGTACCTGCAGACTGCATAGCTGCTGCGAGAGCGGCATCGTAGTTCGGCTCCTTACCCAGTGATTCTGTGTACTCGACATAGCTCATCTTCCCATCAGGATCGACGACGATGATACCACGAGCTAGGTAATCAGAGCCAGCCATACGGAAGCCATACTTCTCACCGAACTCACCGTAGGCGAGGTCAGAGATATTCAGTAGATTATCAATGCCTGCTGTCGCGCAGAATTTCTTAAAATCCTCGCCTGTGTTACGAGCGACGGAGGCCACGACTATCCCCTCGCCCAGCTTAGCGGCTTTTTCATTGAACTTGCGCGTCTGCACCTGACACACCCCTGTGTTAATCGACGGGAATACACTGAGGATAACTGTACGACCGCGAAGATCCGAGAGCATCATATCGCTACCATCATCGGTCTGAGCCTTGAAATCAGGAGCCATATCGCCCTGCTTCGCAATGCTGCCGAGAAGAGTAGCACCCTTGACCAGCCCTGTTGTCTCAGTGGCGGCCTGTACCTGAGACAATGGACTCAGACTTGTCATCACGAAGGCGCAGCTCAGAAGGCTAGCTAGCTTCGTCGTTATTATTCTTTGTTTCATATATTTCGCTTGATGTATTTAGGAGATTTTCTTGTAGCGAGCCTCGACCTTCTTCCAGTCGACGACATCCCATGTGCTCTTAAGACTCTTCGCACGCAGGTTCTGGTAGTCGAGGTAGTAGGCATGCTCCCAGACATCCATCGTCAGAAGCGGGGTCACGCCCTCGGTGAGTGGAGTCGCAGCATTCGCAGTAGCGCTGATGGCGAGCTTTCCTTCGGCATCGGCACTGAGCCATACCCAACCAGATCCGAATTGACCAATACCAGCCTTCTCGAATGCATCCTTAAACTCATCGACGCTACCCCATGTCGCATTAATAGCATCAAGCAGAGCACCTGTAGGCAGCTTCTGCGCTACGTCTACGGGGGAGAAGTTGTCGAAGTAGAGGCGGTGATTGTAAATCTGGCCAGCGTTGTTAAAGATAGGGCCTGAGCTCTTCTTCACGATGCTGATGAGGTCTTGACCTTCGAACTCTGTGCCCTTCACTAGACCATTGAGGTTCGTCACATAGGTCTGGAGATGCTTGCCGTAGTGGTAGGAAATAGTCTCTGCGGAGATGACAGGTGCGAGCGCGTCATGAGCATAAGGAAGTGGGAGCTGTACGAATGCATCTGCTGGCGCCGTTACCGCGGCAGCCTGTAATGCGGCGTCATAATTAGGTTCATCTGTGAGCTCGGATACATACTCCACATGTACGATCTCGCCTTCAGGGTTAATCACAACGATGCCGCGAGAAAGAAGCTCAGGGTCTTCCAAAAGGAAGCCGTAGCGTGTGCCAAAGTCCTCGTAAGCGAGTTCAGAAAGATTTACCAAACGGTCGATTCCTTCTGTCGCGCAGAAGCTCGCGAAGTCTTCCTCCGTATTGCGTGCGATAGAAACGACAGCGATGCCCTCACCCAGACTGCTCGCCTTCTGATTGAAGGTACGTGTCTGCACCTGACAAACAGGAGTATTAATGGAGGGGAACACACTCAGGACGACGGTGAGACCGCGAAGCTGCGCGAGTTCGAAGTCCAGCCCTTCATCCGTACGCGCCTTAAAGTTAGGAGCTGTTTCACCTACTGTGACTTGAGTGCCGAGGAGGGTGAGATTCTTTTCACCGAAGGTGACGAGGTCGGAAGTTTTCTTAATTGTATCTGACATAACTAGATTTTTTTATTGAAGTGTAAAAAGCCACTACGAGCTCTTTTTTAAAATTACCATGTTATTTAGAATAATGCTAGATTTTTCTGCGTAATCGCACCTAATTGTTTTTCAAAATGATGCAGAAAAAGCCGCTCACGCATTTAGCGCAAGCGGCTCTATAGTATTCGTTATCAATGAATATTGAACGAGCTTTTCGATGGCATTTTTTATGCCTTCAGCTCTGTACCTAATTCAATGATGGAGTATTCCCCAGGAAGGAGACGGTAGACGATCTGTAAAACATTACGTCTTGCATTGCGATACAGGATGAATGGTTTACCTGAGATCTCGAGTTCCATGATAGCATTTTCCTTGTACATGGTCTTGAGCTCATAGCCCTCGCGGCTGATGCGCACTGGCTTCGGATCTTCTGGAGCATCGAGATCGATGTCCTGATCGAGGAGTTCCTCTTCATAAACCTTCTCATCCAGCTTGCGAATAGACGCAGAACGGTGAGGACGGTAGTGCTTCATGAGACGAGTCTTATGCTTGCGCATGCGTCGCATGATTTTTGAAATGGTCTCATCGATAGCAGCATAGAGATCCCCACAGGTTGTAGAAGCTTGAATGGTGATATGATCAGCACAGAAGAGGACGATTTCGGCAGTCTGTCGGTCTTTCTGAACATCGAAAACGACACGGGCTTCAATGATACGTGGGTAGTCAATCTGTATCCCTTCGACTTTTTTTGTTGCAAAGTCGCGAAGCGCTTCTGTGATTTCTATGTGGCGGCCCGTGAGGGTGATATTCATATCAACATTTGATGATTTCATAACACAGCTTATCTTTCTATATAATTTTGATTAAAGGCAGACGACGACATGTCAATCTGCACTATTCATCTTAGAGAGACATTCAGAGAAAATCAAGAAAATAGTGCTATCATGTAGTAGTTTTTAAAGAGATTCTGTCTTCAAGCGTTTTTTTCTTGATGTTTTATTTAGACTGCGTTAGAGTGATAGATACGCGAGTGCTCAAGCTACCTTTTTCGAGCGGAAAATAGAGCTCATAGCGCGGCTTTGTCGGCTCATATTGCGCCCATTACTGCAGGCCTTTTATCTCGTCACGCAGGTAGGCGGCCAGCTCGAAATCGAGGCGTGCTGCCGCTTCTCGCATCTCCTTCTCGAGACGCTTGATGCGGTCTTGCTTGTTCTCACCCTCGCCTTCTTCCGCAGCCTCTAAGTAGTCGTCCTCACTGTCCTCTTCTGGTGTATAGAGTCGCAGCGTGCTCTGGTCGCCTCGTTTTACCGAGTGCGGTGTGATACCATGCTCTTCGTTATATTTTCGCTGGATGTCCCGCCTTCTATCCGACTCGCTGATGAGAGCGCGTATGGACTCTGTCATGACGTCGCAGAAGAGGACACACTCGCCCTCTTCATGGCGTGCGGCACGACCTGCCGTCTGCACAAGGCTGGTCTCATTCCTCAGGAAACCTTCCTTATCCGCATCTAGGATGCAAACGAGTGAGACTTCTGGAAGATCGAGCCCCTCTCGCAGGAGGTTAATCCCGACGAGGATGTCCACGCTGCCAGCTCGGAGCTTTCGTAAAATCTCCACACGCTGGATGGCATCGACATCGGCATGGATATACTCGACGCGTAAGTCGAGCTTACGCAGATAATCCGTGAGATCCTCTGCTGTACGCTTCGTCAGCGTGGTGACGAGGACGCGCTGATTCTTCTCCACTCGCTCGTGGCAGAGTTCTATGGTGCGGTCTATCTGTCCTGAGAGTGGCTCTATGGTGATCTTCGGCTCTAGCAGACCAGTCGGTCTGATGATCTGCTCGACAATGAGCGGCTGCCCGATGCGGTCAGGGTGAAACTGCTCCACAGGGCGCGATGAGGGATCGGGCGGGATGCGTACCTCATTAATCTTATGATAAAATACGCCTCGGAATCCCTCGGGCGCTTCCTTGATCGCGGTACTGGCCTTCTCGCTGCGTGCGTGGGTATTCCCGCGCTTTGACCTCAGCACGGGGATCATACTCTTATTCCCTGCTACGCAGTTGACATATTCAAAGGCAGCAGGCGTGGCGCTGACATAGACGAGCTGATCCTGCTTACCCATGAACTCATCAAAGCGCAGCGGTCTATTATCTAGCGCTGAAGGGAGACGGAAACCATGCTCCACGAGAATATTCTTACGCGAGCGATCGCCCTCATACATCCCGCCTACCTGCGGCACGGTCGCATGAGATTCATCAATGATGGTAAGCCTGTCGGGGGGGAAGTAATCCTGCAGGGTAGAAGGCATACTGCCGGGTGGACGGCCGCTAAGGTGACGAGAGTAATTCTCAATCCCCTTACAGAACCCTATCTCGTGGATAAGCTCCAGATCGTACTCGGTGCGCATCTTGAGACGCTGAGCCTCGATAAGTTTGTTCTCTTTCTCGAACTTTGCCACGCTCTGGCGCAGCTCTTCACGAATCGCTTGAATGGCAGGAAGACGCTTCTCAGCACTACTGACATACTGCTTCACTGGGAAGAAGAGGTAGCTCTCAAGGCGCTCTCGCACACGGCCAGTCTGCGCATCGATGAGGGCTATGGAATCAATCTCGTCACCGAAGAACTCCACGCGAATAGCCTCCCCATCACTCTGCGCAGGGTAAATATCGACGAGGTCACCTCGTACACGGAAGCGTCCGCGCTGGAAGTCGTAGTCATTTCGCTCGAAGAGCAGTTCGATGAGGCTGCTGAGGAGCGCATCGCGATCAAGGCAATCCCCCTTTCTAATCGAAAGAGTGAGCTCCCTATAATCCTCTGGAGAGCCCAGACCATATATACAAGAAACAGATGCGACGACGATCACATCGCGACGCAGGAGCAGCGAACGCATGGCATTCAAGCAAAGGCGGTCGATTTCTTCATTTATCGCGCTGTCCTTTTCAATATAGGTATCAGTGCTCGCGATATAGGCTTCAGGCTGGTAGTAATCGAAGTAGGAGACGAAGTACTCGACCGCGTTATGCGGGAAGAAGCTCTTCAACTCGGAGTAGAGCTGCGCGGCTAGGGTCTTATTATGGGAGAGGACAAGAACAGGTCTATCCTGAGCCGCGATGATATTCGCCATTGTAAAAGTCTTACCACTACCCGTGACCCCCATGAGGCACTGGTGCTTATTACCTGCGTCAAGAGACTTCAGAAGCTTGGCTATAGCCTGCTTCTGGTCACCTGAGGGCTTATAATCGGACTCTAGCTGGAAGATAGACATGGGAAAATAGGGAGTTTTTAAGCAGATTCGTAGTTGCGCATTGACAGAAGCGAGGCACTACGGCATCATAGCCTTGCTTATGTATATCCCCACCCAGAAAGAACGATACAGCAGTGTCGCGAACATTACACTTCTTCTCTGTGTCATTGCGCCTAGTTGCATCGTGGCATGGATTTATACGAAATTGGGCTTTGGGGTGATCATGAGTGCGTTTACCTGGCCACTGGCACTCCCCTTACAGTCGGTGCTGGGAAGCTTAGGTGGAGGGATGGTTATGTCGTCAGTGTTACAGCTCGTGGCCTTCCTCCTGCTACGTCGTAGCAAGATGCCTGCGAAGAAGAAACTGACAATAGCTATCGTCTGGGGGATGAGCTTTGCGCTCATCGTACGTTTCCTCATCGCATACACGGTGTATCAGGCGGCTATCCAAGAGGGACTGCGCACTGCACAGTAGCAGTGTATCTCTCGGGCAGAATTTTGTAAAGAATAATGCTGGCGCGAGCCCAATAAGTACACGATCTTTCTTGCTTTGCTTAAAAGGATTCTCAGGGTCCACTGTCCTTGAGCAGGGTTCAGGGACAGCGTCCCTGAGGGCAGCTCTTCTCTACCGTGGAAGACGCGAAGCGTAGAAGCACCGCAGTAACGCTCACGCATTTGCCACGGAAGAAGAGAGTCGCGCTATCGCGCGCGCAGCCACGGCTTTTCCTTTGGGGGCTAGCCCCCATTCCCCCAGTGGGACGCTGTCCCACACCCTGCTTAAGAGCGCGCTCTTAAGAATCTATTTATCGCTTCGCGCAGGGAGTCGGTGCTGGGTGATAGCAAGAAAGGGCAGCCCCCCCTAGGGCTACCCTTTCGCTATGCAAATCTCGCTTACGCGAGGAAATCGCTCTTATTACGCTCCTGTTACGCGGTTTCCATGACGGATGATCTTTCCTGTCTGGAGGTACACGATGTGCTCACAGATGTCTGAGGTAAGGTCGGCTACGCGCTCCAGGTCACGGGATACGCCCTGTGCTTGCAGGTAGTAACAGATGTTCTCAGGATGCTGGAGGATGATCTTACTGATCTGAGCGACATTCAGCGCATGGAACTTATCGGCTTCATCATCGCGACGGATGACGTCATGCGCCAGCGCGAGGTCGAAGCTATTCACTACAGTGGATGAGTCACGAAGCATGCTGATGACAGCCTGAGCCATAGGCTCAAAATCAATGCGCACCATATCTTCATTCCCCTTACAGAGGATGAGGGCTGGCATGCGGCGTACGGTGTGTACAGCATAGTCAGCGATGCGCTCTAAGGCGGTGTTGATCTTCAACAGCGCGATAACGGTGCGCAGGTCGGTGGCGACAGGCTGGTAAAGGGCGAGGATCTTCAAGCATTCTTCTTCGATGTTGATTTCCTCGCGGTCGATAGCAGCATCACCACTGATGACTTGCTGGGCGATTTCTGGGCTCAGCTCATGGACGGCCTTGATCGCGAGACCGATGGCATATTCTACCTTCGAGGTCTGCGTGATGACGTGCTTCTTGAGCTTGTTGATTTCTTTAATGAAGTTTTCTTTCATATCACTTATGAGATTAAAGGGTGAGGTTTATTTGTAAGACTGGGGCTTTAGCCGAAGCGTCCTGTGATGTATTCTTCAGTCTTCTTGTTGCTTGGGTTTGTGAAGATGGTGGAGGTGTCATCTTCTTCGATGATCTCGCCCTTATAGAAGAATGCTGTGCGGTCGCTGATACGGGATGCCTGCTGCATATTATGCGTGACGATCACGATGGTGAAGCGCTTCTTGAGCTCAAGGACGAGCTCTTCGATCTTCAGTGTAGCGACTGGGTCGATAGCACTGGTAGGTTCGTCCATGAGGAGAACTTCTGGCTCAGTAGCGATGGCGCGTGCGATGCAGAGACGCTGCTGCTGACCTCCAGAGAGCGCCATGCCGCTGGCCTTGAGCTTATCCTTCACTTCATCCCAGATACTGGCTCCACGGAGTGCCTGCTCGACACGGTCAGCGATTTCACTACGGCTGAGCTTATAATGAAGGCGCAGTGGGTAAGCGACGTTATCATAGATGCTCATCGGGAATGGGGTGGGCTTCTGGAAGATCATACCGACTCGGCGGCGGAGCTTCAGGATATCGACACTTGGGTCGAGGATGTTCTGCCCATCCATGAGGATGGCACCTGTGGCGCGCTGTCCACGGTGGAGTTCAAAGATGCGGTTGTAGGTACGCAGATGGGTGGACTTACCACAGCCAGATGGTCCGATGACGGCTGTGATCTTGTTCTCACGGATGTCGAGATTGTTGTCGAAGAGAGCCTGAGAATTAGAGTCGTAGAAGAAATTAAGATTACGGACAGCGATCTTGATCTTGTCGCCGTTCTCTGCGTTTAATGATGAATTGGTCATGTAGTGATGGAAAATTAATGTTAAAAATGAATGTATACTATTGATAAATACCTGTCAATGTGTTTCCTGTCTCATCGCTTATTCTTCTCACGGAAGAATAAGCGGGTCGCGATATTCACGAGTAGGATGATGGCACAGATAACGAGTGCGGCACCCCAGCCAGCTTGCTGTTCTGCAGGGAAGGCTGACCCCATACTGTCGTTAATGAATACAGGCATGTTCGGCGTAGGCATGCTGAAGTACTGATCAGGCCAGCCGTAGGCGCAGAGTACAGTGAAGAGCAAGGGAGCGGTCTCACCTGCGACGCGCGCCAGCGAGAGGAGGACACCTGTGGCGAGTCCATTCTTTGCCGCGCGAGTGACGATGCAGAGCGTGGTGCGCATGCGTGTCATACCGAGGGCTAATGCGGATTCGCGCAGAGTGTTAGGCACCATAGCCATCATGTCTTCTGTGGTGCGCATGATGACGGGGAACATGATGATAGCTAATGCTATCGAACCTGCAAAGCCACTAGCTCCCTTCATAGGGATCACAACGATGACGTAGACGAATAGACCGATGATGATGGATGGTACACCCATGAGGACGTTCGCACAGAAGCGCAGGAACGCGGCAAAGGCACTGCCTTTTCCAAACTCGGAGATGTAGATACCAGCACCCATGGCGAGCGGTACACTGATAATGCATGCGCCGAGGGTGATGTAGACGGTGCCGAGAAGCACATTCGCGATACCGTTACCTTCTGCGCCATTCGGCAAAGTGGTATTCGTGAGGAAGGAGAAGTCATCGAACATCACACGGCCATGATCCCACACGCTATAGAGGATCATTCCCATGCCACCGATGGCGACAATGATGGAGACGATGGAGAATAAGATGAGCGCAATGTCACAGCCCTTACGGAAGTAGAGCGGACGAGACTTGAGCTTAGGAGAGGAGGAGGTCATAAAATATGATAAAACTGTTATAAGAATAATAATCTAGCCTTCCTCTTATCTCGCTTCACCGCGCTTCGCACTGGTGAGGTGGAGGTAGTACTGGGAGAATGCCTGAATGGAGAAACTCAAGACGAGCAAGATGAGACCGAGGGCGAAGAGTGCGCTGAGCTGGAGTCCGTTCGCTTCTGCGAAGTTCGTCGCGAGTGTCGCCGCGATCGTCGTACCGCTACCGAAGATACCTTCTGGGTCTTGCATGAAACTACCGATGACGAAGACTACAGCCATCGTCTCACCGAGGGCGCGCCCCATACCGACGAAGATACCACCGAGGATACCGCGAATGCCGTAGCGCATGATAACGTCGCGCGTCGCTTCCCAGCGTGTGCATCCGACGCCATAGGCGGATTCCTTCAGCATAGGTGGGGTCATGCGGAACACGTCACGCATGATAGCGCTCATATAAGGGAGAATCATGAGTGCAAGAATAAGTCCAGCGGTGACGAAGCCGAAGCCATTGTAACCTTCACCTAAGAGCCAGACGGCAGATTCCTTCACCCACATAGGCATCCATCCCTGCTCGGGATC
>CAYJLR010000058.1:0-11852 GCA_964370895.1 uncultured Akkermansia sp.
GAGAAGTTCGCGAAGAAACCGTGTGTTAAGTGTCCACCGTGGGAGAGATCCATGGAAAGGATGGTATCGCCAAGCTCCAAGCAAGCGATATAAACAGACATATTCGCCTGTGAGCCAGAGTGAGCCTGTACGTTCGCATAGTCACAGCCGAAGAGTGCCTTCGCGCGATCAATAGCGAGCTGCTCAACCTTGTCTACTACTTCACAACCACCGTACCAGCGGCGGTTAGGATAACCTTCTGCGTACTTGTTTGTCAGGACGGAGCCCTGAGCTTCCATGACGGCAGGAGAGGTGAAGTTTTCAGAAGCGATAAGCTCGATATTATTGTTCTGGCGCTGACGTTCTTCTTCGATGAGTTCAGCAATGGCTGGATCAGTCACGCTGATAGGAGAGCCTGATGCCTTAGTGAGTCGAGCAATATGACGGCCACCTTCGAACTCGGTTTCTAGCCATGTGGTGAGAATAGAAGCTACTTGCTCCTCTGTCACTGCGGCGGCAGCCATGCAGAGGGTATTAGAGTCATTATGCTGACGGGAGAGACCTGCGACTTCTGCGGTAGCGCAGAGTGCTGCACGTACACCCTTCCAGCGGTTAGCGGCGATAGTCATGCCCTGACCAGACCAGCAGATGAGAACACCACGATCTACACGTCCATCGACGAGCAGCTTACAAACTGCATTCGCGTAGTCAGAGTAGTCACAGCTCTCTTCTGTTGCAGGTCCGAGGTCTACTACTTCGCAGCCCATGGACTCTAGAGCAGCCTTAGCTGCACTCTTCAAACTAACCCCCTTGTGGTCAGAACCAATCGCGATACGTATCTTTTTGCTCATAAGAAAATCATGCGTTAAGAGCACTTAGATTAGCAGCATTTCCTCAGATAAGCAAGCTCATTCACATCTCTGTTAAAAAAGATAAACAGAAAGCAAGGGCGCTACCGCAAAAAACAGCCCACTAAATGCGTATATTGTTTTTGCTCTCATTCTAGTACGCAGGCGTGAAAGAATCTCAAGGACAGCGCACCCAAGGATGAAGGAAAAATAAAGTCCACGCTCGTAGAGCATACCCGTATGTGCTGAGTGCAGACAAACGACGAGCAGAAAGACAAGCCCCACCGTCGTAATCATGCCATAACGCGCTTTGAGCACCTTATCATTACTCATCATAGACGAGCGAGTCAGCTCGAAGAAGAAGATGAGCAGTGTCAGGTAATACACTGGTGGATAATATAAGGCATCCAGTGGCGACATCGTCACCATGAAGTAGAGGGCTGGTGCAATGCAGAGCAAAGAAAAGGAAAAAGACTGCAATAGAGTGCAGACAAACTCTAGCCTCTTGAGCAGAGGGAAGTTCGCTAGAAGGAAAAATATCAGTGGCAGCGTCACAAAGCGCATGAAATGAACACTGACATAATAAGAGCATATCCAAAGGAAGGCCATGAGCACCCCCAGCGCCAGCACGACGATGAGCCCCATTTGGTTCTTATAAAAATCTTTCGTCGGGAAGGAGCGATTCGAGAAAGCACGCCATAGACGCGATAGCATGATACTCAGCCAGACGGAAATAGCGACAAAGAGGAAGGGCTCTTCCGTCACCACAGGGATATCAAGCAGCACGACATAGCACTGCGCCCACATGAGGGCAACTATCGCTGCATCAAGCCCTAGAGAGCTTAATATATGCCACTTAGAGTGTGCAGCCTGCGATTCGTCATCCTTCATGTCTAAAAAAGAGAGACGCACCTATGCGCGTCTCTCAGAAAAGAATTGATGTAATGTGATTACAATTAATCCTGAGTTGCTTCTGCTGCTACAGGATCTTTTTTGGCAGGAGCTTTTTTAGCTGGTGCCTTTTTGGCTGGAGTTTTCTTAGCTTCATCCTTCACGACCTTTTTAGCAAGGGGTGTGGTGCCTGCGCTACGGTTGATCTTGATCTGCTCCTTCTGGCGCTTGATGAATGCTGTACGGCGGCGGCGTTTTGTTTCTTTACGATGTTGTTGTCCCATCTTGATATATTAGTTGTAGATAATTTCTTTTGATTTTATCGATTGTTAATGAAAGGTTGTATATTAGTACATCATATGAATCATGAAATCAAGAAAAAAGTTGCATACTATTGATTTTATTAGCTTTGTCATCCACTATCTACTCGATATTGCCAAGCTACCTAAGTCATGTTATAATAGCCCTGCTATTCCTTTCAGAACATGCTTTCTATGCTTTCAAATCCCCTTGTCATTGGCATTGCCATTCTATTTATCTTCCTCGTAATCATTACAATTTTCTCTGTATTCAAGGGCGCGGTAAAACTAATCTGTATTCTCGCATGTATCACCGCTGCCATAGCGACCTGGCTTCTCATGCAGCGCTCAGGCGGGGAATTCATAGCCTTGGTCATCGAGCAGCCCGATCCGTGGATACTGCAAACGCTCTCCATCGTGGCGGCTCTTTTCGTATTCTTCGTCTTGATGCGCGGTATTTCTTGGTTCAGCCAGATATTTAGCTTCAGCCAGAAGAAAACTGGCAACAAGGGCATCGTCATGAGTATACTCATGGGGCTACTCTTCATATGGACGCTTTCGCTAGGCGTTTTTTACGGGGCAAACCTGCTTAAAATAAGATACTATCACCAGCTCGGGCTCGCTCATCGCGCAGGTCAGCCCTCACCTGAACAATCATACTTACTCAAGAGCTGCGAGACGATTCGCCAGCATCCATTCAGCCAGATGCTCCTACGTATCAATCCTTTCGACGATCCAGCGCGCACGAATCTAGCCTGCATCATCGCCTACGGTTGCTCCCTAGATCAGGTCGGCTATCAGCATTTCTATACCCAGCACCTCGCGACACGTAATATCCCTCAGCCGACGCGCCTTCTTCAGCTCTTCGCCGACAGCGGCATGAGGCAGGTCGTCGAGCAGAAGCAGTATGTCTCCATCCTCGAAAGCGACCGACTCAGCCCCATACTCGACAGACAATTAGCTGTAGACCCTCAGCAGGGAATGGATAGCAACAGACAAAGTGCTGAGGAAATATTCGCAGAAATACTTTGATCTCTGGGTTTATATTTGCTATGCTAGGCAGCATGTTTTACAAGCATATAGCATTGCATGCATTGATCGCCATTTCCGCATTAGGCCTCAGCCACGCCAAAGAAAATCCCCGTGTACCCAAGACCCTAGAGGGAGGATGGGAGCTCGAATGGAATGATGAGTTCTCTGGCAAGAAACTCGATTTAAGTAAGTGGACTTACGAGCTCGGAGTCGTGCGTAATAACGGCTCTTCTCAGACCTACACGAAGGAAGCCGTCACGCTTGAAGACGGAAAGCTCGTGCTCACAACCCGCTTTAAAGAAACACCGAATAGCCGTTATGACAAAGCAAAGGACAAGGGGGGATGGAATGTTCACATGCCTTCACGCCCCTACTCCAGTGGCTCTGTTACGACGAAGGGCATCAAGAACTTCGCCCCCGGTAGCCGCTTAGAGATCCGCGCAAAGCTCCCTGACGCAAAGGGTGCATGGCCTGCCCTCTGGCTGCTCGGTGAAAATGGTCTTGGCTGGCCAGCGAATGGAGAGATTGACATCATGGAGCATCTCTCCCAGCACCCAGGTCTCATCTATAGCACCTTCCACTGGGGGAAAGATGGCACACGCAAGCCTACGTCAAAGGGATTTACCCACTGGCTTCGCAGCCCCTATAGCAAGTTCCATGTCTACGCTATGGAATGGGAAGAGAACCGCATCCGCATCTTCTTAAATGACGTGGAAGTCGCGAACTTCGACAGCTCAGTCGCGAAGTATCCGAATGGGATAAATCCCTTCAACACGCCCGCCTACCTCATCATGAACACAGCTCTGGGTGGACCCGGTACTTGGCCAGAAGAGCCGAAAGCCTCAGACTACCCCGCCCGCTTCGAGATAGACTACGTGCGCTATTACCGCAGCACGAAAAAATCAGCCGAGAAAAAGGACGAAGTAAAGCCTGTCCAGCTTACTTATTAAGCTCCCATAGATGATGAAGATCATGATGACGACTATGGGCAGGCTGCTGCCACACATGAGATAGGACCTCAGTTCTTATCATGGAAGGATGGGAGGTATAAGCCCGTCGTCTGCGATGACTTCTCTTACAACCACCGCTGCATCCAAACTAAGGAAAATACCTCTGGTAAGATTTATTATCAATTCGACGGCTGGGGTGGTAGCGAGCCTATCATCCGCGCCGCGGCGGGCTGGTGATGACATCTCTTCTCAGAGCTCTATCCCCTCATCATTGACGTAGTCTTCATAGGCTGCATCATTGCGCTCACGAGCATCGGGGCTGCTACAGTAGTACAGCCCCATGCCTACCGCACTAGCTAAGAGCACGAGCGCAGAAATCGTCCCTGTCTTATTCCATACCAGCAATAATAAATCAGCTATTTTATGCCACCAGCGCTTTGAGTCCATGTGTAGCAGACCATAACAAGCTGGAATATGTTCAAAAACAGGCAGAGTACGCACTAATCAAGGAATTGGACTTGCAGAGAGGCAGAAAGTGAGTACAATGGAGGCATGAGCGAAAAGATTATACTGGGTACACGTGGCAGCGAACTCGCCCAGAAGCAAACCCAGCTGGTGGAGGAAGCCCTCCTCTCCCTTAATCCAAATCTTCAGCTAGAGCGTCGCATTATCAATACGGCAGGCGATCAGCGTCAGGATATCCCTCTCTGCGAAGTGAATAAGGCGACACAGACCCAAGACAAGGGTGTGTTCATCGCTGCTCTTGAAGAAGCTCTCGCAGCTGGTGAAGTAGACTGTGCTGTACATAGTCTCAAGGATATGCCTGGTACGCTCGACGAGCGATTCAGCATCGCGGCATTCCTCCCTCGCGAGGCTATAGGAGACGTGCTTGTCGTCAAAGAAGGAGCGAATCTCGACGAGCTCGTCATCGGTACGAGTAGCGTACGACGCATCCGTATGGTGGAGAGCTACTGGAGTGGACGCGCACGCTGCAAAACGATTCGCGGAAACGTAGGTACACGCCTTCGCAAGCTCGCAGAAAGCGACGAAATGGGCGCTATCATCCTCGCGCGCGCAGGGTTAAATCGCCTCGGCTACACGGACAAGCATATCGTCGTGGAGGGTAAGAAGCTTTTCTTCATCGACCTTTCGCTGAACTCCTTCATGCCTGCGCTCGGACAAGGTGCAGTCGCCATTGAGATCAGACGCGATGACACGCGCATGCTCGACCTCATCTCACAGATTAATGACAAGGACACAGAGACATGTGTGCGCTGTGAGCGCAGCTTCCTTGCGCACCTCCAAGCCGACTGCTCTGTACCTGTCGGCGGTTATGCAGAGCTCATCCAAGAGACGCTGTTCTTCCGTTCCATCTACTATACAGAGAAAGGTGTGGCTCTGCGCGTCACTCAGCGAGGCTCTAAGCGCGATCCAGAATGGCTCGGGCACAACGCCTACGAACAACTCAAAGGACGCCTCTCTGACTAAGGCAGCGATCGTACTTGACAAATCAACACATACCCCTTAAGCTTCTGCTCATTCATCCCCATGTTTTCACTCCTATCAGACAAGCTCGATGACACCTTCCGCAAGTTACGCGGACTAGGTAAAATTTCCGAATCCAATATAGCTGACGCGATGCGCGACGTACGCATGGCGCTTCTTGATGCTGACGTAGAATACAGCGTCGCACGTGAGTTCATTTCCCATGTAAAAGAAAAGGCAATGGGTGTCGCCGTCATTAAGACTGTGAAGCCCGGTGAACAAATTGTTAAGATTTTCCAAGACGAGCTCACAGCCCTTCTCGGTGGCGAAGCAGAAGAGCTCAATCTCGACCCACCTGCACATATCCTCATCGTCGGTCTGAATGGTGCAGGTAAGACAACCACGAGTGCAAAGCTCGCTCGTCGCATGAAGGCAGAAGGCCGTAAGCCTCTCCTCGTCGCCTGTGACCTTATCCGCCCAGCCGCCATTGATCAGCTTGCCACACTGGCGAAGCAGATTGACGTCCCCATTTACACTCCAAGCGCTAGTGAAAAAGACGTCATTCGCGTCGCTAAGGATGCTCTGCGCTGGGCAGATCAGCAAGAGCATGATCTCATCATCTTCGATACCGCTGGTCGCCAAGAAGTCGATGATACCCTCATCGCAGAACTGCGCAAGTTAAGCAAGTTCATCAAGCCTCAGGAAGCGCTCCTCGTCGCTGATGCCGCTACTGGTCAGCAGGCTGTGCGTGTCGCGCAGAAGTTCGACGAAGCTGTCGGTCTCACAGGTATCATCCTTACAAAGCTCGATGGTGATGCTCGCGGTGGTGCAGCTCTCTCTATGCGTGCCGTGACAGGTAAAGCTATCAAGTTCATCGGTGAAGGTGAGAAGCTCGATATGCTGACGAACTTCGTCCCTCAGCGCATGGCTGATCGTATCCTCGGCATGGGCGACATCGTCGGACTCGTCGAAAAGGCAGCTCAGAACATAGATGAAAAGTCCGCCATGAATGCGATGAATCGCATGATGAGTGGCGAGTTTAACTTTAATGACTTCCTCAGCCAGATGCGCATGATGCAGAATCTCGGACCACTAGAGGGTCTACTCGGTCTGCTCCCTGGCTTTGGAAAGCTTAAAAAGCAGATCCCAGATGGAGCCCTTGATCCGAAGAAACTCAAGCATATGGAAGCCATCGTACTCTCCATGACTCCTGCAGAACGCAGCAATGTGAAGCTCCTCATCCCCTCACGCCGTCGCCGTATCTCCCGTGGCTCAGGTCGCTCAGAGATAGAGGTAAATCGCCTGATCAAGAACTTCAAGGACATGAAGGGCATGATGAGCGGCAAGGGTAAAATGGGTGGCATGATGAAGGCCATGCAGAAAATGGGCAAGGGTGGCGGTATGCCACAGGGTAAGATGCCTGAAGGCATGCCTGAGGGAATGCCTGATCTCTCAGCGCTCATGGGTGGCAAGGGTATGCCTAAGCTCCCCGGTGGTATGGGCGGCAAGGGTGGCAACCCCTTCAAGGGTCTCTTCGGAGGACGCTAATTTCATGCGGCTAGTTCCTAGGAACTAGCCGCTTTTTTATTTTTGACTTACCTTCCGTGGAAGTCATTTTCTATGCTCAATGAAAGAAGGTTAAAGGGGCGCATCGATTCTGTCGCTATGCTAAAGCCCTGCCCTACACCCGATTCGGGTATCTGCGTGAGGCGTACTGCCCCTGTGTAAGGGAACCCGAGATGATCTCGTTCTGGATTATAATCTTCCCAGCGCTCGACATGGGTAGACTTGTAGCGGAAGCGCGCTTCACTGTCGAGTAGGCGCAGCTTCACTCGCGCCTGCTGGCTGACGGTATTATAATTACTGGATCGCTCGACGGGGAATGTCTCGACTAGTGAGGTCATAGGAAGCCCCAGCACGTATTGAGCCGCATCTGCTGAATCTGAGATTAGAGCTCGCCCGTTTTCATCGAGAGTGACGAGCTCCGCAGCATCTACATCGCCTATAGGGTAGCGTACAACCTCTCTAGAAGCAAGGTGAGCTGCCTCGATACTACCCTCCGTGACAGTACAAGTAATATGAGCGTCGAGATAGATGCCATCGCCTTGGATGCATTCTATGCAGACCTTCTCGCCACGCTTGACGATGAGCCAGACATCATCATCGTGGTTTGAGTTTGAGACGAGGCAAGCTATGTGCTGGACCTCTCCATCCTTAAAACTCACACGCTGCCACGCGTTCACCTGCTGTGAACCATTCGTCGTCAGCACCGCTAGTGTACCATCTGTCATAAGAACCCAGACGCGCGTGCTGGAGCCTCGCTGTACAGCCCATTCCTTAATCCCTGAGCTAAACAGATGCTCCGCCAGCAGGCTAGTATCGGTGGATGTGTAGCCGTCAGACTCTAGTTTATAAGAGATCTCGCGTAGGCGTTTTCCACCGCGCTGGACGTAGAAGACGCTGTTCTCTACGCCTTGAGCGGCCTTGTTTTCACTGCCTACGGTAGACTCCTTTCGGAATGAAGCACTCGTGGCTGATATCCCGCCAGAGTCACTACTTGCGAGCAGCCATTCAGCATCGGTTGTACCTAGAAGAAGACCGCGCTCTGTACTCATCCAGCACATGCGACTCTGCTGACTGGAGGCCAGTGTGAGCTCGAGTGCGTCGTTAGCATCAGAACCAAGTCGAAAGTTATAAAAATCATCCAGCGCACTGGCTCGTAGTGTTGTGGGCTGAGTGGGCGTCCCACCTAGCCACAGCCTTCCCTCGTGCATCCCTGCGAAGCTAGGATAGCCATTCACCACCCCAAAGGCGGAGAATCGCACGTCAGTGGGATAGAAGTTGTAGGGCACTTGCGCCATGCTATCTTCGAGAACTACACGCAGTTTCTTCTGACTGTAATTATAACGACCGATGACGCGGAACTTTATATCATACTCCGCTCTTTCTATACGAAAGTAAAAGGGGCTTTTGATAGAAAAGGTCTTCGCACTTAGGCAAAAGAGCATCATATGGCTCGGTACTTTCTCATAACCACTAAATGCCCAGTTCTGCCTATCTGAATAAGCGGATTGAGAGAACTGATGCACGCGATGCCAGTCCCATCTCTTATGGTCCATTCCATACTTACCGTCAGCTGTGTCATAGGTGCGTCTCAGTTCCCAGTTGGAATCCCATGTGCCTGATGTTTGCAAGCTCCATCCCCCCGGAACATAATAGGGCATCTGATTCGGTAAGCGCCACGCGCAGCCGGGAGAGAAGTAGGCAGGATACATCGATGGATGCATGTAACTTGCCTGAGTCACTTCTATGCTCTTCCAGTCTCTAATGACTGTGTAGAAAAGATAATCATCGGTATCCGCTTGCTTCACCGCAATTTGCTTACCTGCGGGAAGTTCAAACTCAAAGGCGAGATCAGTCACTACCTCGGGATAAAGAGTCAGGGTTTCATTAAGAAAATAGTCGGTAGATTCCGCTATGCCAGTCATGATGAGATACTCAAGCTCCGTCATATGATTCTCATAGATATTCAGAGGATAATCGTCGGGAAAATCGACAACAAACTCGTTATTATTCCCACTCAATCGCTCTACGTAGATATCCGAATGCGTCACAAGATTACTCCCCTTCGGCATGGGGGCAAACTCGCAGCGCTCATACACCCAGACAGCCTCATCCACACGCCTTATCTGCGAAGGGTGGATATAGGGACTCGTGACGAAGATAACGTCATTCACCTGTATAAAACGTAGACTCTGCAGTATCTTCTCTGTCGTCCACGGTGTTTCTAGCGTATAGATTTCTCCTGAGCTATCGCGAAGCCAGTCCTCATTTTGCCAGAATCGCATTCCACCTAAGTAGAGTTCTAGCAGAAGGTAGTCGTCTTCTGAATAAGTAAAAGGGAAGAATCGTGATGTCCCTGAGGCGTCATAAACATCAGCGATGTAGCGACTTCCACTACGCCTCGTGAGTCCACCGTAGGGCTCGACTAAGAAGTTTTCTATGCGCGCAGCTCCCTTATTGTACTGCGCGAGATCGAAGCGGGTCGACAGCCATGGGCTGAGCTCTCCCGCTGTAAAACCGAGAATATATGGATTATCTTGCATAAGCCACTATTGAAGCTTATACAGGAAAAAGCACAAGAACAAGCTACTCTATGCACAGCCAAACCCCAGCGGTGAAGAGCGAGCTTAGCGATATTATCTAAAATAGCGGAAATGTATGATAGGGAAGCATTCTCTCTTAAAGCGCTCCACATCGTCCATCGAAATAGGATACGGTGAAGTCATCAGCATCAGCGGCACGAACTCATCCCCCCTATAGGGAGGCTGAGCGTAGTCATGCTCATTCAGATGAAACCCGAGTCTTTCATAGAAGCCTATACGCCTTTTGCGTATATCCTCGGTGGGAGGCTCGACTTCTAGTAAGATGGGTTTTCCGATATGGCGCACAAAGTCGCATAAATATTCCTTCCCATAACCATGACTGCGACAGCTCTCCATGATGGCGAAGTGCTCGATATAGATGAGTGAATCAAAACTCCACCACGCCATGAGTCCCACAACGTCCTCGTCTTTAAGAATCGCTGCAAAATGATATTCTTCACACTCCAAGGCTGCGAGCTGATAAGCATGATCGCGTCTCTCCTCTTCAGGGAAAGAGGATTGGTATAGCTCCCAGCAGGAGTGGAAGTTCTCATCTGCATCGCTCAAGATACGCATCGTTGTCAATGTACTCATGACTGCACTATAGCATATCTTCACAATAAAAGCCACCTTCATTACTGAAGGTGGCTTTATCCTACGAACCCTGTTTTATTTCTCTCTCTCTTTTTTATCCACAGGGAAAATTAATATCTTAGTGTCGGCATAGTGCATGTCGATGTACGACAACTGGCTTCCTTTTCGCGATGACTACTGGCTTGTGTACGACAACTGGCTTTCTCTTCACGACTACAACTGGTTTATGCACGACAACTGGCTTCTTCTTCACGACGACAACTGGCTTCGCATGCTTATGATGCTTGTGATGATGCGCCGAAGCTGGCATGGCGAATGAAAGGGATACTACGAGTGCTATTAAAAGTGATAATTTATTCATGGTCTTATATTTCTATTAGGTTGGATTGAATATTGCTTTGTTACTTTGAAGAACGGCAGCACCTAAGATAATTCTACAAAAAATATACAAAAACATTTTCGCATCATCGTGACGTACTAATAAACAAAGAACGGTAACTCATCAGAGTTACCGTTCTTGAAATCGATATTTGCGCGGCTATTAGTAGCTGCGTGCCCAGAGTACTCGACGTGTCGTAGGACGACCTGTGAGGATGCAGGGGATCTCCTCTGCGGCGCTGCCCATTTCACCCTTAGGTATGCAGCGGATGGAGATACGCAGGCTCTTTGCGAGTGTTTCTTCTTCCTCTGAATTACCATCCCATGGGGTGAGTAACCAGTCAGCGTCCGTGCTGTCAGCGAAGTTAGCCTTCAGCTCATCGAGTGTGTTGCAGCTGCGGATATGGCTATCACGGAAGCTGATCTGCGCAGCGAGGAGCTTGTCTTGAATCTCTGTGAGCAAGTCGACGATGCCAGCGACGAATTCGTCTTCAGGCTGGAAGCTCTTATCCATGACTCCAAGGTCACGGCGAGCGACGCAGACACTACCCTTCTCCATGTCGCGAGGACCGACTTCGACGCGTACGGGGACGCCCTTCTTCACCCATTCCCACTTCTTCGTGCCACCACCGATATCACGGGTATCGACTTGGACGCGGATGGGCATGCCAGCGTAGTACTGCTGGCTGAGCTTCTTAGCGAGTTCTTCACAGTGGGCGATGATGGCATCGCGTGTGTCTGCCTTAGGCGTGACAGGAACGATGACAATCTGCTTCGGTGCGACGCGTGGTGGACAGACGAGACCATCATCGTCAGAGTGAGCCATGATGAGTGTACCAATCATGCGAGTAGATACGCCCCATGAGGTAGTCCATGCGTGCTGGCGCTCATTGTTACGACCAGCGAAGGAAATATTCTGAGCCTTCGCGAAGTTCTGACCGAGGAAGTGGGACGTACCGGCTTGGATAGCCTTGCGGTCCTGTACCATCGCTTCGACGGTGAAGGTCTGGAGAGCACCTGGGAAGCGCTCATGCTCAGTCTTCTCACCTGGGATGGATGGGATGGCGAGCACATCACGCTGGAAGTCTTCGTACACTTCGTGCATGAGGTGTGTTTCTTCGATGGCTTCCTGCTCGGTTTCGTGAGCAGTGTGGCCTTCTTGCCAGAGGAATTCGGCTGTGCGCAGGAAGATGCGAGGGCGCATTTCCCAGCGCATGACGTTACACCACTGGTTCACCTTCAATGGAAGAT
>CAYJLR010000059.1:0-11838 GCA_964370895.1 uncultured Akkermansia sp.
CTTCGTGATTTCGCGCTGCGAATTACGAGAACTTCCCTTCAGAGAAAATTAATTTCTTCTTCAATAGATACATAGAAATCCTAAAATAAGCTCGATTTAGCAGCTAGCCCTTTTGCGACGACGGCGTGCGAGTAGGGCGGTCAGCGCTAGAATGCTCATCGTTACCGTACTAGGCTCAGGGACGTAGAATGTTATATTCCCTGCGCTCGATACTGTAACGCCTAATGCAGCACCGGATATAAGCGTTGTTGCACCATTTGTCACAGTGATGCTTACGTCATTGAAGTCACCTAAGAAATCTGCTCTCTCGACATTAGTAAACTCGAAGCCTACATAAGCTTCGCGTATTTCATATAAAAAGTCATCTACCGAAACGCCCGTAAGATCCGCAAGATCGACAGTCAGCGAAAGGCTTCCTGAAAGCTCGACGGTCGTTACATCGATACTAGTCACGCTGTAGAGTATGCCAATATCGGTCGCATTCTCTCCACTTGTCTGGGCTGTGTTTGACGATAACTCCAGACTTCCTCCAGAAGCAGATGCTTGAATGGAGAGATCTGTAGAGATGAGTGTCGCCCCGTTGCCTGCGATGTTGCTATCAGCAGCTAGGGTAGCTCCATTAAGGTTTAAGATGGAGTTTGTCTCTAGATTGATAGCTGTGTTATCAAAGCTAGCATTATTGAAAGCTACTTCTTTAGTCGAACTTAGTAATACATTTACGCCTGTGAATGTATTATGCGCATCCTCTGCATCCAAGCTGATGCTGCCACCACTGCTCTTTCCTGTGAGTATAAGCGTGCTGTTAATATCTAGTAAGGATGATTCGCTACTGAATGACACCGTACCCGCAGCGAGAGTGTTGGTCTGCACCTTCGTGTTGTCTGCGATCTTTGTGCCGCCTTCATAGGTGTTCAGTGTGTCGAATATGAAAGTCTGCCCAGCTTGACCACTGATAGAAAGTCCTGCACTGCCTGAAATAGCGCCCTCGATAGACACTGTTGCATTAGCATCACTAGCACTGAGGATGACGTCGCCAGATCCAGTGAAGACGAGGTCATTGACTATACTGGTAGCCTCTGATGTCGCGTTGATAGTAGCTCCCGCCTCTATCGTGGTATTGATTGTACCTATAGAGCCAGCAGAAGTGTGCCCTAGGTTGAGCGTCCCGCCATCACGTACATTAAGATTAAGCGTGTTTGCGGCTGTAGTGAGCCCATTGTTGAGAGTGAGTGTGCCACCAGAGAGGACATTAAGCGTAGCAGTGCCAGCTGCGATAGTGACATGAGGGCTACTGACATGACCACCATTGCCGACAGCAAAGGTCGTGTTATTCGCGATGCTGATGCCCGAGATATTAGTCGCTGTGCTGGATTTTATAGTGAAGGTGTTTGCCGCTACTTGTAGCTCTCCGAGGAAGCCGGACATATCGCCAGATATAGAGAGATTGCCCACGTCAATCTTTCGCAGCGCTGTGTCTGTACCACCGATGATGGTAGAGCCAATGTCGTGCGTTCCATTATCCTGAGCTAGATAACCAGTCGTACCATCCTTGACCTCAACAATGACACCAGAACCATATGTGAATGAGTTAGCAGCATTGAAGTACAGACCACTATTGCTTCCAGTTCCGTCGTTGCCTATGATGATCTTTTGAGCTCCACCAAGTGAGCTGAAAGTAATGTTAAATTGACCTTCTCGCACTACAATACTACCTGTGAAATCATTGTTAAGTATGACGCGACCATTGTTATTATTAGCAGTGTCACCACTCTGACCTATAAAAGCAATAGAGAGTGTGCTGTTGTCGCCGCCTTTTACATTGTCAAGTTGACGGTGGACCGTATTAGATAAGATTTCGCTTAAGTATAAGGTGACTCCGTCTCCTAAGTTTACAGCACTGAGATGCTCAAGGCGGGTACGAGACTCTAGAGTAAGGGTGCCCGACGTGACGGTAAGTTCGCCATTAAAGTCTAAGAAGTCGTCGTCTGCGCGGGCATAGTCACCTGAGGCGAACGTGATACCTGAGCTGATACCTCCTATGAAAGAGATTTCACCAAAGAGCACACTGCCATTGATGTTAAGCTGACTATTTGTACCCAGTGAGATAGAGTTTCCCTCAAGCGTATCACCTGCTGCTGTGAGTCCTAGGGTGAGAGTGCTATTGTCAGAGATAGTGACGCTGTTTGCAAAGATATTCCCTGAGATATTAGCGATCGTGTTACCTGAGAAAACGACATTATCCCCATTAAGGAAGGTGTCGCTAGCATCGCTCGTGGATGCCGCGCCTACGGCCCATGTCAGAGGGGCTGCGCCTGATGGAGTATTGTTCGTCCACGAAGCTGATCGCTCAGAGATAATGACATTACCTGAGCTGGTGAAGTTAATGATGTGTGTGCTCTCACTGATGCCTAAGACGCCTGTGACATTCTCCCAACTAAGATTCCTAAAGTTCTCAGCCTTTGCGCCTGTGAAAATGCTATAAATAAGATTCCCTTCTGATCCCCCTATATCGGTTAGGTCGATGAGGACACTCTCGCTGAAGGTCAGAGTACCATGATTAACGAGGCTTCCACCTGCGAGGTCGAGCGCACCATCCAGTCTAAGGATGTCACTAACCGTTACTGAGGAGGCTTCGCTAATACTCAGCGTCTGATCCGTTCCGATGGTGACTTCATTATCGATATTGAGATTCCCTGTGGCGGAAACTGTATTAATCACATCGAATGAACCCATCGCAACCTTGGTGCTATTCAGTGCAGCTCCGACGTTGAGAGTAGCTACTCCTGAGATACTCGCGCCTGCAGTCGCTCTGATCTTGTAGGCATGAGGATTCGCGCCATCAGCATCGCTGATGGTGCCTCCATTGTAGTTGATCGTTACATTCCCCTCGTGGCTAGAGTTTCCCTCTCCCGCTCCGAATACGTTCTTGAAGGTGCCGCTGTTGAGTGTGATATTGGTATTACCTGTGACTTTTCCATTTACTGTGCCTTCTTTGTTAACAATCCCCCCGTAGATCGCACCTTCAAAACTGAGAACACTGTCATCTGCTCCAATTTCGCCGAAGCTATAGTTGATATCGCCGATGATTTGAGCCGCCTTAGCTCCTGCTGCGACAGATAAATGAGAAAACCCAGGATCAGAGCTCACGCCTACGATGCCAGCCGTATAGCTAACATTCTGATTTCCATAGAATTTACGATTCGTGGAGTTAGAGTTTGCTTCAGTGGTTAGGATTAGTGCACCCACTGTACCTGTCGTGTCAACATTGACGGAAGTATCTGCGTAAACATTCATTACTCCAAAGTCTTGACTCCAAGCATAAAGGAGAGAATCAATACCAAAGGTGATATTGGAATCACCTGATACACTGATTGCGAGTTGGATAGGGGCTTCTGCCGTGCCTGCGTCGAAGTTTTGCCCTCCACTGCCGAGGATGGAGACACTATGCGTTCCGCTTTCAACATGGACTGCCATATTCTCCAGTATACCATCAGCCTGCGTTTCTTGGAAGATGAGTGTTCCTGTATAATCGACTGTACCGGTAGCAGAAGTGAGTTTTTTTACCCCGTCTATTTCTGTCAGTGTGTAGTTTCCTCCTACGCCTGCGAGATTATTATTAACTGCATGAAGATTGTAGACAATAGAAGTGCCTATGACGCTGCTCGTCATTAACGCGATGTAGGCTGAATCCTGGAATATTTTCAGCACGCTTCGCAGCTGTGCATTTATTCTTAGTTTCATATTTTGGTGTGATGAAATAGTCCTTGCTTGGCATTATCTAAATTAATAGGATTGTTCCAAGATGTCTGATGCGTGAAATGTATATCTTAATGCCTGAAAAGTAAAGATAATAGTTTGTCTTTATGTTTTATTTGATGAAATATGAGTGTATTAAAGTTGAAATAGTTTGACCCTGATTCTACAGCTATCTCTAGTCACTCCTCCGCGGCTTCACGGGGGGCATACCGCCGGCTATGGTGAGGGGACTAGATTAGCTTTATGATGGGGGGCGTAGCTGCCGCTGCGGTCACAGATGATGAGTCCACGGTTATCGCTGGTGATGACGCCCTTTGCCGAAGCAGAATCAGTTTCAGCAGAGAGCGCCTCGCCGATAAGTTGATTCCCTAGCCAGACATAGAATCCCTCTGAGATATTATTCGCAGGATCGCCTTTCACCCACGCGATGCGGATGGCTCGCTTCGTTTTCCCTACCTCACCCGCGTAGAGTGCTTGTTGTGTGGCTGCATTTTTCCCACTCTGCCAGCTTATCTCATGAGAAGTTACCTTGAGAGTGGCAGTTTTCAGCCCTGTGTGTAGTGTGTAGATTGCGCTGATCTGGGGATTGATGATGGCGGTGATTGCTTCATCCTTGCTCGCTTCAGCGTCTTTCTTAAGCTCTTTTTGCAGGCGGGCGCTCAGACCTGCTGTGCGCGTAGGGAGTCGCATAGCCTCGGCTATATTCCCCGCGATGAGGAGATTCCCCTGCTCATTAAAATGGATGCCGTCAGCGATGTAAAAGTCGGGATGCGCGGTGAGCCCCTCGCCTACAAGTCCGCGATTTACGTCTACGAGGATGGTATTCTTCTGCCCCTTCACCCATGCGGTGAGCTTCTTGTTGTACTCGACGACTGCTTCGCGCCATTCTTCTCCGCCCACTGTACGGTGATCTGCCCATGCAGGGACGGTGCAGAGGTAAATGACGGCTTTCGGATTAGCCTCGCGCATGCTCTTACAGATCTTCTTTACATTTGCCAGTAGTTCTCTGATCTCACGTGCTGCGACTGCGGGGAGTCCTCCCTTTTCTCTCTCATTATCCGAGAGGAGGTCATTCGTCCCTATCATGAGTACAAAGATGTCGGGTGCTTGATCATCTACGAAGGTTTTCCCTGTGTAGCTCTTCCCTGCGACAGTTTTATCATCGAGCCCGAGCCAGTTTTCCAGATGTGTGCCTTGGAAGCGAGGACCTGTTTTAAGTCCTGATATTTCCCATGAGCGCGCGCTGGACTGTGCGGAGTGCACATTCTCGAAGATATGCCCACGGTAGCTGCTACCAGCCTTGAGCTGATTCTTCCCAGTGTTACCTGTGAGGATGCCGAGCTCCTTGTAGCTACTCCCTGAGTCAATGAGTACCTTGTGCAAGTGCCATCGGTAGGAGCTGCTGCTGTAGCCATGTGTCAGGGAATCCCCCACGTACATGATGTTCATGTCTGCTTCTTCCGCGAATGCAGGTGCGAGTATAGGTGCGAGGAGGAGTGCGCTCAGGGCATGCCTCATGCTTGAAAGACCTGTTCGAAATGTCATACCTTATCATAGCTGAAAAATTGCCATGTGGTCAAACATAAATGTGAAATTGGATTTAAAATCAAGAATATGCAAGTAATGCGAACCCGAGCGAGAGGTCCAGTTTTAGTTCTCTTTAGGCAGACTTTCTTCGTAAACCTGGAGCATCTTTGCCTTTTCCTCCACCGTGTAGACTGGGGGTGCTGCAGGCTCAGAATCGGAATCACCGAATCCGAAGATCGTGGAGATGATGTTCCAGATAATCATGATGATGATGAAGCCTATGGAGGCGAGATAGAAGATGTAGATGTAGTAATAATCGTTTGATGGTGGTCGAACGAGAAAAAGTCTTGGACGAGCTGAGCGCATCGGTCCATCGCTGCCCATACGCGAGCGACCACGCGATCGATCGCGTGGTGCGCGGCGCGGATGGATACGGATACGGCGCGCGCGCATCTGGCGGAATGCCTCAGAGAAGAGCTCACTGTCGGGGTAGGCCTCAGCATGAGGATTCTTCGCCTCTGACTGATGCGGCACATAGTTCTTCAGGTAATCGTAAGCGATGACGATCTCGCGGAATCGCGCACCTTCGTCCCCGAGCCCTGATTGACGGTCGGGGTGATGCTGTTTTGCCAGACGTCGGAATGCTTTCTGTATCTCAGAAAGTGGTGAGCCGTAGGGGAGCTCCAGCGTACGGTAATGATCGAGGGCTGACTTTTGAGATTTCACAGCGCCTCCTCCTGCATCTTTTGTGTAATCCAGTTGCGCATGCAGCCGTAGCCTTGAGTTTCGAACTCTGAGTGTATGCTGATTACTTGCTGGTTACTTCCCCCTCGGCGCGATGCTGTCGCAGATTCTTCAGAGGGGATCTCTCTGCCTGATAGCTCCTGCATCATGTCTAAGGCTTCTTGCTTCGTTAGCCTGTCGCTGACGAGGTGATAGAGTCCTGTGCTTTTCTGATCGAGAAGAGTGGCTATCCACTCTATGGCTTGCTCGCGCAGGGTGTAGTTCAGCCATCGCTCGCGTGCTCCTGCGATGGGCATGATGCCTTGATTAAATCGTCGCCACAGCTCTAGCCTTTCTCCCCCATAGAGAGCGCCTAATCGCAGGACGAGCCCTTGCTGGTCAAGAACGAGCTTTTCTGCTTCATGGAGGACGCGAGCACGCTCTGTCTTCGGCTCTATGCTGCGCGCCTCATCAACGAGGCTCCCATCATGGATGCCGCAGACAGAGGTCGAGGAGCAGAATATTATGTAAGACTGAGTATGAGAAAGTATAGCTCTCAGAATGCCGAGATAGCAGCTCTCGTAAGCACCGATATCGCCTCCGCTCGTCGCCTGTGCGCAGATGATGATGTCTGGCGCGGCTCTTTCTGTGAGTAGCTTCTTCCAGAAATCAGGAGCACTTGCGTCGCCTATGATCTGGGCATGCGTGCTTGGATCTCGGTCAATGGTGCAGAGTTCATACCCCTGCGAGCTGAGATAGGAAGCGAGCGAGCTGCCTAGAAATCCATGACCGATGATCCAGATACGCTTCATGCGCTTGGGTTTCGATGCTGCCAAAGAACCTCGGCAAGCTGTAGGTCGTCAGGCAAGGTGATCTTCATATTAGCCCCGCCACTCACAAGAGTGGTCGCATGACCGAGCTGCTCCATCGCGGAGACCTCATCCGTGGCTATCTTCCCACTGCTGCGTAGCTTTTCATAAGCGCTGACGAGAAGCGGGGTGTGGAAGATCTGAGGGGTCTGCATAGCCCAGAGCTGATCTCGATTGACAAACTCGGGGAGTGTGCGCCCATCACTGTCGACACGCTTAAGCGTATCGACGATGGGGTGTGCGCAGGCTGCGGCTCCCGATAGCTCTGCTTGCTGGAGGCAGCGTAGGATAGCATCGGGGCTGATGAGTGGACGCGCGCCATCATGAACTGCGACGTAATCGCAGTTCGAAGGGAGGGCTAGAAGCCCTGCGAAGACAGAATCCTGCCTCTCCTTACCTCCGTCGACACGGATGAGGGGGACAGGGAGCTCTTTTGCATAGTGGTCGAGCTCTAATTCCTGCCAGCGCGAGCTGGGGCATACGAGAATGACCCCGTCAGCACCCGCCTTCACGAAGGCATCGATACTGCGGCTCAGTACAGGCTTGCCCGCTAACGGGGCTACAAGCTTATCGAAGCCAGCGCGTCGAGAGCTACCGGCTGCAACAATGATCGCGTACCAAGCCATATCTGTGAAGGGTCGCTGTTAAGATTAAGCGAGGCGAGCGCCTACCATTTGTGAAAGAGTCTTGCCCGCGGCACGACCTGCGGTGCGCGCTTGCATCTCCTTCATGACGCGTCCCATATCCTTCTTGCTGCTAGCACCGAGTTCGGTGATGACAGCTTCGAGGAGTTCCGCTACTTCTGCTTCACTGAGGTCAGCAGGGAGGAGAGCGGCGAGAACGGCTATTTCTTTTTCTTCCTTTTCGACGAGTTCTGTGCGATTAGCTTTCTCATACATGGCGATGGAATCTTCGCCTTGCTTGATGAGCTTGCGCACGAGAGCTGTGAGTTCTGTTTCGTCGAGCGGGGCAGAGACATTGCCCTTGGCAATGCGAGCATTCTGAATAGCTGTCTTCAGGGCGCGAAGGGCGGCGAGGGCGTGTGTGTCCTTGCTCTTCATGGCTGTCTTCATTCCTTCAAGTACGGCCTGTTCGAGTGATATAGTCATGACGATATTAAATCATAGTTGGGATTCTATTTAAAGCGTAAACTACAAAATATGACGAGTGGGGTTGACTTCAAAGAATCATTTTGATACGCTTACACGTAATGCATAAATATATTTTCTGTATACTAGCCTCTATAGGGATTCTTCATGCTCAGGACTTACAGAAGGTAGCGGACACGCTGCCCGTGAGTGCGCAATTGGATGCAGGGAAGGAAACCCTACCCATCCCAAAGGTAAAAGATGTCTCTATTCGTTTTCTTGGAGCTGATTACGAAGAAGTTATTTCTGCGAATGGGCAGATAAAACCTGTGATCTCAGACACCGTCGTACGCGTCAGTTTTGAAGTGACTAAGGGGGACAGAAAAGCCATCAGCAGGGACTACCCCATCATCATTCAGCCATCCAAGCCTGCTCAGGCTGGATCGAATAATAAACCTGTGGTCATCCCTGAACTCCTTCAGTGGCGTGGCGCGAAAGGGGTGCTCGATATGAGTAGTGCTCGCTTCACTGCGACCTCTTCAGATGGGAATAAACTCGCGACCACCTTTAGCCGCGAAGTAGAAACTCTTCGTGAGAAGCCAGTAGGAGCTGCGGCTGATGCTATGAAGATAGATTTCGAAGTGATGCCTAAGCTGAAGGCTAGACTCGGCGATGAAGGCTACCGCATCTTAATCACTTCCAAGGGGATCAGCGTCAAGGCTGCGACGCAAAAAGGCCTCTACTGGTCGACGCGCAGTATTCTTCAGATTCTCAAGACGAATGGCTTTAAAATCCCCTGTGGTGAGATTATCGACTTCCCTCGCTTTAAGATACGAGGCTTTATGTTCGATGCTGCGCGCACACCATTCGCGCTGAACTATCTGGAAGATATCGTCGACACCATGTCATGGTATAAGCTCAACGACTTCCATATCAATCTGAATAACAACTACATCTTCCACGAAAAATACGTGAAGATGAAGAAAGATCCCTTCATCGAAAGCTACGCGGGCTATCGCATCGAATCTGACTACAAGAATGACAAGGGTGAGACCCTGCATTCCCAAGATCTACACTACACGAAGAGGGAGTTCGCGGACTTTGTCAAGGCCTCTGCCGCAAAGGGCGTGGCCGTCGTACCTGAAATCAACAGCCCTGCGCACGCTCTGTCCTTCACACGCATGCGCCCTGACCTGATCTACCAAGGTCCTATGGGTGGGAAAGAAGACCGCCGCTGCGAAATGCTCGACGCGACGAACCCTGAGACATTAAAGTTCGTCAGTGGTATCCTAGACGAGTATCTGCTACCAGACAAGGAGCTCGGGCGACCTGTATTCGAAGACCTCGTCATCCATGTCGGTGCGGATGAATTCTTCGGTGCAGCAGAAGACTACCGAAGCTACACAGATTCCATCCTGAAGTACGTTCTCCAGCGCGGTTACCAACCACGCCTTTGGGGTAGCCTGAATACGAAGAAGGGTAAGACCCCAGTCGTAGCAAAGGGCGTGCAGCTGAATCTCTGGAACGCTGGCTGGGCGAAGGCATGGGACTCCATCAATCAGGGCTTTGATATCATTAATACGAATGACGGAGAACTCTACATCGTCCCCTTTGCAGACTACTACCGCATGGATAAGAAGCAGCGCTCAGTATACGATAAGTTCGAGCCTAATCGTATCGCAAACGAAGTCGTGCCCTCTGGTCACCCACAGTTCCTAGGTGCGACATTTGCCGTCTGGAATGACATGATAGATATGGATCACGCGGGCTACCACTTTGCGGATATCGAAGGCATGATTAATAGCTCGATCGACATCATCGCTCAGAAGACATGGGGCAGTGTGCGCGTACCGCGTAACTTCGACCAGCATCGTAAGCTTGTCGATGAAGTCATCGGTCACCACCCAGTAAAGAAGCCCACAGGCGAGACGATAGAAAAGGTGAATATAGAGACACCCTTCGCGCTTAACCAGCATTCCCTTATGCCTCCCTACCGTCTCAGTGTCGAGCTGGAACTGGACGCCAGCTCAGCTGGCAAGGAGCAAATCCTCCTTAGCGACGGAAAGGCCGCGATCTATGCCGCCATGGCGGATGGGAAAGTCGGTTTCCGTCGTGATGATGTGATCGACTTCGCCTACGACTACAAGCTCCCTGTAGGGAAGCGTGTGAAGCTCGAGCTCGTCGGCACAGTGGGCAAGACTCAGCTCTATGTCGACGGTAAACTCGTCGCTGACAAGCCCACACTGCTCACCTTCCAGAGTGCGCACAAGGAAAAGATCACCACGACACCGCTTCCTCTGAAGGAAGTCGGCAAGAAGTTCGAAGGGAAGATCTACAGCCTCAAGGTGACGCAGCCCTAAACATCAATTAGATTACAAAAATAAAGCCCCCAGTTCCTGAAAAGGAGCTGGGGGTTTTATGATGATGAATGGGGCGTGCTACTTCTGCGGAGCTTCCACGCTGAAGCGTAGTCCGTGCGCTTCCTTCACATTCTGCCCCAGCTGCTTGCCATCCCAAGAAATGGGCGCAAAGGTGAACATCCATCGACGAAGTTTCGGCAGGCTAGGGCTCTTCACGAGCACCTGATTCCAGCCCTTCTTCAGCTGCACCTGCGTTGGCTGACGGTAGTGGTAGTTCTCATCCACGAGCACTTCGCTCTTGCCATGGGGATTCTTCCACTCGGGTGGAGCTATCGCCTTGCCATTGACATAGAACTGAGCCTTCGTGTAGAGCCATTCATTTGGCACGCCAGAAGGTCCTGTTCTGCGGTCGGAGGTCGCCCATGTCTGCGCTCCTACCCAGAAGGGGATTTCCTGATCCTTCGGTGAGTAGATGTATTGCAGCGCGTAGTAGGTGTGGTTCGGGTGAGGGTAGCCTGAACCTGCGTTGAAGGTGGTAGGGTAGTCGCAGTAGTGCTTGAACATGATGGTGTGTCCTGTGTAGGTATCAGGATGCCATGTGTAGTTCGTCCCTGCATGACTGTAGCTCTCGCGAGGAGCTTCACCTTTCAATAGCTCTTCTTCAGGTGCGAAGACTGTCTCCACCTTGCCCTCATGCGGGAAAGGCCCGATGATCTTCCACGGCACATTTGCCTGACGCACGTAGGGGAATTCCCTATCGCGCATGAAGCGATCGCGATAAGCGAGCACGCGGTCTTCATACGCGGCAAATCCCTTCAGCAGCTCTGACTCCTGCGCAGGGAGATTTGAGTAGTACTTAAAGAGCGGGTCTTTAAAAATGTCGCCTTCATATCGTTCATGCGGCGTGTTCCATAGTGGCTCACTGGAGAAGGCGAGACTGGGGAAGACGGGTGTCTGTCTCAGGTGATTACGACTATCAGTCATCGGAAGATCGGGCCAGGAGCAGAGTATCACGCCCATGCCTTTCGCATGCTGGTAGGGGCAGGGGCGGCGGAAGTAGAAGGTAGCCGCCTGCTCGAAGGGGTCGAGGTGGTTCAGGTAGGTCTCATGTGAGTCGATGTAGCGAGCCCCCTTCGTAGGATGGGACCTGCGCAGCAGACGGCCTGTCCAGATCTGCTCGATGGGACGATTCACCCCTTTGGGCGTGGCGAGACCATGCTGCCAGCGAATGACCTGACGTCCTGCTTTTTCAACTGCTTCATAATAGCGCAGCAGCGTCGCATTGCTCACGCGTTCATGAGCCTTCACCTCATCTGTACCGATGTGGATGTAGGGCATCTCTTCAGCGGGAACGAGTGCTGCCATCTCTGCGATGAGCTCAGTGAGTGCCTTTGTCGCCTTCTCGTTCTCCATGTTCTTCAGACCTAACGCCTTTCGGAAGGCTTCAGTGTGACCGGGCATGTCCATCTCGGGGATGAGCTGGATATTGCGCAGGGCGCAGGCTTTCACCAGTTG
>CAYJLR010000060.1:0-11804 GCA_964370895.1 uncultured Akkermansia sp.
GGGCTCGAAGTCCACATCTCTGTGCAGGCAAATGTCTGTAACATCGAGACCGTGCGCTTCATGGCTCAGTACGCCGATGTCATGGTGCTGGCACGCGAGCTGAAACTCAGCCAGATTCGCTACATCATCGACCGCATACGCGAAGAAGATATCCGCGGACCACGCGGTGAACTCGTACGTATCGAGATCTTCGCCCACGGTGCCCTCTGCATCGGTATCTCTGGGAAGTGTGGCATGAGCCTCGCATCGAATAACAGCAGCGCAAACCGTGGTCAGTGCTACCAGCTCTGCCGTCGCCGCTACCGTGTCACCGACATGCACAGCGGCTTCGAAATGGATATAGACAATGAGTACATCATGTCACCAAAGGACATCTGCACGATACGCGTCATCGACCAGCTCGTTGAAGCAGGTGTATCCGTATACAAGCTCGAAGGCCGCGGCCGCTCTGAAAGCTATGTTTCTACCGTTACGCGTGTATACAAGGAAGCCGTTTCTTGCTGCGCTGCTGGTGAATGGTCGCCTGAGAAAGTCCCCGTCTGGGAAGAAGATTTATTACGCGTGTTCAACCGCCAATTCTGGCAGGGGGGCTACTACCTCGGTGAAGACTGGGACGTATGGAGCGGCTGCTCAAACAGCCTAGCGCTGGAGCAGCGTCAGCACCTCGGTCGCGTCATGCGCTGGTTCCAGAAAGCTGGCGTCGCGCAGATACGCCTTGAAGCCTCCGCTGTAAAAGTCGGTGATATCATCGAAATCACAGGTCAGACCACTGGCATCGTACGCCTCACAGTCCCTGAGCTGCGCTATGACACCGAAGAAGGGGAAACCATCGTGGCTGACTCTGCACCTAAGGGTAGCATGAGCTTCATCCCCGTTGATACGAAGGTGCGTCACGGAGACAAGGTCTACCTCGTCTCTCGTCGTAAACTCAGCTAAGAGTCCACATCATGAATGATCTCCCCATGCGTGTGCTCTTCAGCGAAGATCAGATACAGGCTGCTGTGAAGCGTGTCGCCTCTGATATATGTGCTCGCTGGGGAACAGAACAAGATGTGCTCGCCATCACCCTATTAAATGGAGCACTCTGGTTCGCGTCTGACTTACTGCGAGCCTTACCTAGCTCCTACATCCTGCACTGCCTGCGTGTGTCTAGCTATGGCGAAGCTCATCAATCTTCAGGTAAGCTCACTTGGTATGGTGAGCTGCCGCCTGTGCAGGATAAGAAGGTGCTCGTCCTTGACGACGTGATCGATTCAGGTCTGACACTGAGTGAAATTAAAGCAGAGCTCATGGCACAGGGTGCCAGTGAGGTGCTCTGCGCTGTCGCCATAGAAAAGAATCCACCTCATGCACGCAGCATGAGGGCGGATTTCGTCGCTCTGAAGGCTGGGCATGAGTTCCTCGTCGGGTATGGTATGGATGAGAAAGGCCGCTATCGCAATCTTCCATACATAGCCGAGCTCTTATCCACTGGCGATCTCTCTGACTAGCGTTTGCTGTCTTTGATGAGCTGGCTGATCCACTCGGATTGGGGCATGCTCTGAGCCACTGCCGCAGTAAAGGGGAGACGCTCGCGCCAGTTTTTTCCACCCTCCGTACCGGGGGTATTCAGGCGCACTGGGTGATCGAATAACTCTGTCCACATGAGCGCTACATAGGCCGATCGGCAGGCGAAGAGTGCGCTGAATAGCTGATGCTTGATATCGTCATCCCATTCCTTCGTGCAGTGGTGGCAGCTCATACCTGAGTAATCACCTAGCCAGCCGAGTACGCGCAGGCAGTCCTTACCCACATGCTTACGATGCATGATCTCATCTGCCGATAGAGTATTATCGCTCGCGGCTTTCACACCAGCCTCTACATGACCGTACCATATATTCCAGTCGGTACAGATGGGGGCGAAGTCATGCGTCGCAAAGGTGGCGAAAGAGCAGCTATTGTAAGTATCACCCATAGCTATGCACTGCTCCTTATCAATCTCCCAGTGTGGGATCTTAAAGCCCGCAATGCGAAGCTGCGAAAGATTGGGGCGCACGTAATCAGGTACACAGCCTAGGTCTTCACCGATGACATGCATGCCTTCAGAATGCTTCATGAGCGCACGCAGGAGCTCATCACCCTGCATGAGATTCATCTTGCGATTTTCCGCGCTATCATCAGGGCGCGGTAGGAATCCTGGGCGACGACCATGACAGCGCGCCGCTGCCTCGTCAGCACTCAAGGGGAGGAACTCTGCATTACGATCTGGCATCCAAGGGAAGGAATAGATGCGGTAGAAACCCAGAATATGGTCGATGCGGTACATGTTAAAGATCTCTGCCGTCTTCTTGATGCGTCGTCCCCACCATGCGAAGCCGTCTAACTTCATCTTGTCCCATCTGTAGAGCGGGATACCCCAGTTCTGCCCCCACTTTCCTGTGAAAGGATCTTCTGCAAAATTGCCTTCAGGAGGCGCACCGCCACTCCAGCTCATATCGAACTGATCTCGCTCAAAGAATACATCAGAGCTCGCTACGGATACGCCAATGGGGATATCGCCCATGAGCATCACACCCTTGCTCTCGGCATGCATGTATACCTCTCGCCATTCTGTGGCGCAGAGCCATTGGAGCCACTGGTGGTAACGCTTCGTCTCTCGGGCTAGTGCATCTCGCTCGACATAGGCACGGATCTTTTCGGGATTCTGCTCCTGCCATGTCCACCATGAAAAAGTACCGAAGGTAGCCGCCGCGACTCGGAAGCAGGCATAGTCATCCAGCCACTGCCCCTCTGACTTCACCCATGTGTCGAAGCTCATACGCAGATCCTCATGCTCACCTGCAGTTTGGAATACCTCCCATGCGCGGCGCAGGAGTCCGTCTTTGTGCTGACGGACGCGTACATAATCGACTAGATTTTCTCCCTCTGGGCGGCTCAGCGCGGGAAGTGGAGGTGTATCTGTGTACCAGTTAGGATCAAGCCCAGGTACATTCTCCATACTGAGGTACATGGGCTCTAAGGCTACGGAGCTGATGGCAGAGTAGGGGGATGGTGCAGTGCCATCACCCAAGGCATTGACAGGGAGTAGCTGTAAGAATTTTACCCCTGTGGTTGATGCCCAGTCTATCCATTCACGGAGAGCATTGAGATCGCCTATGCCAGCATCATCCGTGCGACGTAGAGAGAAAAGGGGGAGTAGTAGCCCTGACATGCGTGTAAGTACCATAAATAGTACTATAACAGCTCAGGCACTTGTTAGCAATTGTATTTTACGCACATGGCGCATGGTGATGGGCACAGCTTACCACTTCCCTTTGTTGTAATGGGATGCTTCGCGCTGGGCTTCACGCATCTCGACGCGAGCCTTGATGTCGTAGCGCTGGTCACGGTGTGTCTTACCACGACCGACACCGATCTCGACCTTCACGCGCCCTTCCTTCCAGTATAGGCGCAGCAGAGGGAGGGCGTAGCCCTTCTGGGCTGTCTGGAGTTCCATTTTCAGGATCTCGCGCTTGTGCATGAGTAGGCGACGTGAACGCTTACTCTCGTGCTGGAACCACTTGCCAGCTGTCTCCCATGGCTGGATGTCGCAGCCGTAGAGGAAGATCTGCCCCTTCTCGATGCGGGCGAAAGCGTCAGAAATATTCACCTTCCCAGCACGTATGGACTTCACCTCTGTGCCGCGCAGCTCGATGCCGCACTCGTGCTTGGAGATGATTTCGTAATCACGGCCAGCTTTCTTATTGCTAGCGATGAGGTTGCTACTGTTGGTCTTTTTCTTGGTCTTGCCCATGGTTAAGAGGAGGGGTGAGATAGGAAAAGCCGCGCTGTTGAGAGCGCGGCAGTTTCACTGTGGGGCTGCCTAGCCTAGGGCTGAGCAGCTATGGAGGGAAAACTTAAGCTTCGAGCTCCACATCGTCAGATAAATCATCACCGGCGATTTCTTCTTCGGTGAGAGGGCGCCACGTGAGCTTGCCCTCGATGATTTCGCTCAGAGCGATATCGCCACTGCCCATTTCAGGAGTGGTGGGAATGTAAGGGTCAGCACCATGGCTGAGCTGCTGGACGCGCTTGGATACGATGTTGACAAGAAGTTGGTTGTCACCTACGATGGAAGCGGCTTTTTCGATGAGTTCGACGTTCATAGAAATTAAAAATGTTTCTTTTGCCCGAAGGTTCGGTACGTCATTGTAGCATGATAACGAGCTATTGCAAGCCTCAATTATGCAATTTTTTTCCAATTGATCATTTTTTCTCTTGCCACTGTGTCTGCCTTGTGATAATATTCGCGCACATCCATCTGAGCTAAGCCTCGGTGAAGCGCACAGATGATGTGATTACCATGGTCTCGTGGTGTAATGGTAGCACTAGGGATTTTGATTCCCTCTGTCTAGGTTCGAGCCCTGGCGAGACTAGTTGGTAAGAAAAAATAGCAGACTTTAAACGGTCTGCTTTTTTTATGTGACAAATTGGACATGCACCTAACGGGTATTGTGGCATATCATTCACAGTGCACTTCTTGTATTTTTTCTCAAGCTTTGGCATATTGTCGGCATGCAGCAAACAATGCCAACACATACACCGAAGAAGAGTTCTACCGTGAACGATATGCGTGACCCATTCTTCGATCTCAGCCATAAGGTTCTCGAATTGACAGCCCGCGTTCGCGACTGCCTCTTCTCCCTCGATGTGAAGCTAGCCATACGACTTCTTGCTGAATGCTCGCAGCTTAGCCATGAGACTCGCCGCGCTGAAGCTGATAATAATGCCTCTCTTCTCATCGGAATTTCGAATGCCGATGAACGCTATGAACTCGTTCTCTCCGCCCAGCGATGCAGTCGCCTCGGACGCATCGTGCACCAGCATAGCACCATCGTTCAGGCAGTGCATGATCTACAGGGGCAGATCACCCAAGAAGAAATCGCGGCATTCAAGCCCATCTTCCTCATGGCTGAAGTGGAGTTAAAGGATGCTATCCTCTCCGTGATGCGCAATGATGAAAAACTCGCATTCGGCGTGCGCAAGAAGGACGAAGAACTCGACACCCTTTACATGGCTGAGATGGAGCGCATCTTCCATAATACATCGTCCGCGATGTTCTACAATTTCCAGACAGGGACAAATCTGCTCTTCATCCTGCGCGCTATAGAGCGCATAGGAGATCATGCGAAGCAGCTCGCAGTTCCTTCCTTCTACCTCCTCGCTCCTAAGAAGTAGAAGAAATTAAGATTTGGTTGCGGGTGCGACCAGTAATCCATCCTGTAGATGGATAAGGCAAGCAGGTTAAGTCTGCTTGCCTTGTTTTATTTATATGCAAGTACGGGAGTTTGACTTTGAGTCTTCTATGTGTTATTCTGCCCGCAAGATGCAAAGGGAAGTCAGTTACCGTACCATTGTGAGTGCAGGGAAGCTCACGTCTATCGTCGTTCTTATCTTTTTCATGGGGATGTTTTTCATGATAGATAGTCTCTATGCCCAGTGGGAAAAGAGTGGGAATGTCGTGCTTGTCGGCTTTTTAATACCCGCTTTTGTTCTGAGTATGGGATTTCTGCTCCTGCTGCTGCATAACTGTCTATCGAGAATATGCTTCCAGTTTCGCGAGGGTTCTATACGAGGCTGGCAGCAGATTCTTCACTACAAGCGAGCGGAGTGGGAGCTGCCGATTGAGGGCTACTACTTCTACCTAGGCTGCGAGTACCCCAGAGGTGGCGCATTATTCTACACGACGAAGCGTGATTCCTTGTTTCATGCCGCGTCACTGAGTTATACCATTTACCTGCGCAGCAGCGGAGAGAGGCATCGTGTCTATTCCACCCGCACGAAGGAAAATGCACTGCACTTTTTGGAGCAGTTAAAGGAAGCCTACCCCCACATGCAGGAGGTGAATGAAGCAGGTTTTATCTTACAATCCCCCGAGGAGCGCTACCCGAACGAACCTGTCCTGCTCGCTGCACTGGGGAAGAGGCTGATATGGAAGTTTTTTGGTGGAGCCTTCTGCCTCTCGCTCGCGAGCTTATTCGGAGTCATGCTCATCGTCGCGACGCTGGCTGCACCCTCTTCCGATCCTATGGGCTTACTGCCCCTGTATGTAGGGATCGCGATCTTAGGGATTACTCTGCCGCTGGGCTATTATTGTTTTCGTCAGTTCCTCCGCTGGAGACGGCTTTCTTCCTGAACTTATCCAGCAGCATATGCAGCTCGGGTACTTCGAAGAGGTAACAGATGCCGAGATAGAGCGCACCGACGACGCTGCCGAAGATGGCCAGTGTGCCTAGACGTGCTAAGAATCCCCACGAGGTGAAGTCCTGCATGAAGAAGTACTCCAGCACCCAGCACTGAACACCGAGGCAGAAGGCCGCAGCACTGATGCGTAGTAGACCTGGCACGAGTACACCCATGGAGATGCTCCCGATGATCTTTCTGAGGAAAAGGAAGTAGAAGACAAAGTTCAGTGTCGTGACAAAGGCGGTCGTGAATGCGAGACTAGCCGCGCCAAAGCCTAGGACACGCACGAAGATGAAGTTCATCGCGATGCTCACCGCGCATGTACCTAGAGAAAGGAAGGCTGGAGCCCATGGTTTTTCTAGAGCGAGGAACACAGGCTGAAGCACCTTCATACCCGCATAGCTGAAGAGACCGAGCGAGTACGCGGCCAGCACCTGACCTGTCAGCATGGAAGAGTCCGCATCGAAGCGACCCCTCTGGAAGAAGACGCTGACGATTTCTTCCCCCCAGATGAAGAGAAAAATCGCTGAAGGAATAGCAAAGAAGGCGACGAAGCGCAGCGCAATAGCGAGCTGATGCGAGATCTCATCTCGGTCACCCTGCTGAACAAGGCGGGAGATGAGCGGCAGCACAACCATACCTACCGCCACACCGAAGAGTGCGACAGGAAGCTGCCAGAGATGGAAGGCCATCGTGAGTGCGGTGACCGCTCCACTAGGAAGATAGAGTGCGAAAGATGTATTAATAAAGACATTAAACTGCGTGATACCAGCCGCGAGTGCTCCCGGTATCATCAGCAGCCATACCTTCTTCACATAGGGGTCAGCGAAGCGCAGCTTACCCTCGACTTTACGTAGCCCTATGTCGATGCGAGGGCGGAAGCCCAGCTTGTACATCTTCGGCAGCTGGATAAGAATCTGAGCGAGCCCACCAGCGACGACAGCAATGGCGAAGCCGTAGAGAGCGCGCGGTCCGAAGTTCGGGTCTATTATCCAGCCGAGTAAGGCTCCGAGCGCAATGATGACAATATTAAAGGCTGCGCTTGATAGATTCGGAAGTCCAAAGATGCCAAACACATTGAGCGAGCCCATGCACAGCGCAGATACCGACGCTAGTAGGATGAAGGGCCACATGATACGCCCGAGCTGGATGGCGAGCTCGATATAGTTCGACTCCTCCATCGTGATGATTTTTACTAATCCCGATGAATCAGGCTTATAGAGGGTATCTCCTTGTAGGACAAGCTTCCCGCCTATGGGGATATTTTTGTTGTCGAATGACTCGACATTAATCCAGTAAGGCTGCTTCGACTGGGTGATCACAGCAGCGGCGTGATTCTCACTCTGGTAGCGGAAGTGGAGAACATCCTGTCCATCCTTATCCTGCCCCTGCCCCATGTACTCCAGTCGCGTATCTGTCATCGCATCGGGCGATACGATCAGACTAGCGGCAGGAGTGAAGTGCGCGAGCGCCTTCTTCGGATAGAGAGTCTGCATCAGGACACCTGTCAGCAGCACGCCTAGTGCTACGATGATGATCATGATGGAGCTCAGCTGCGTGATGACCCTGTTCGCCACGCTCCACGCAGCAGCCTTCCCTTCCTGCTGCTCCACCTTGCTCATCGTGCTGGTGAAGCTCTGAGATAGAGCGCCCTCAGCGAACATGTCGCGCAGCATATTAGGCAGGCGAAATGCGCTGAGGAAAGCATCCATAGCCCCTGATGCGCCGAAGAGTGCCGTGTAGCATATCTCGCGCAGCAAACCGGTGAATCGGCAGCAGAAGATCGCAATGGTTGCGATGAGACTTTTGCCGTGGATGGAGGCCATAGGGAGGAGAGGCTAAGAATTAGCGAGTCTTTGAAGGAAGTCCTTCGCGGATAGTGCGGCTGAGTCGACGCGAGGTGCTGCTGTCACCCATGAGCAGATAGGTGCGAGAAAGCTCGCGTACTGCTTTCTTATAGACAGCGGAGTCTGAGCGGTCGAGATTCTCTCTCTCCTCATCGCTGAGATCCTTGATGTCATCGACGACCTTCTGCAGCATGTTGCGCGCGGTGGTGTCCTTATTTTGCTTGCGCTGGAGAAGGGCAAGATTGATACGCATGTTATAGAGCTTTGCTGCGGATAAGGTCGCGGGATTTGCCTTTGATAGGGTCATGAGAGCCTCATACCACTCTGTGGCTGCGGCGTACTGCTCCGCAGCTTCGTAGTAGGCGGAAAGTTCGCGGCAGATTTCGAGTCTGTAGTTGCTGTGGATCTCTGCCAGCTGAGGGTTATCCTCGAGAAGTTTCCATATCTTGAGCTGGATGTCTATCTTTTCTTCCTCTTCGCTTTGCTTCGTGAGGAAGAGGAGATAGCGCATCTGCTGACCTGGATCCAGATCATGCTCGAGCAAGTAGTGGCAGCTATTGAGAGCTTCGCGAATATCTCCACGCTCTTCATTCACGCGGAACTGGAGGCGGGTGATCTCGATGAGACGCTCAGGTGTGAGCTGATTATACCCCTTTGCGAAGGCGAGGGCGAGGGCGAGCTCTTCAGCGGCCTTATCATACTCTTGGAGGCGGAAGGAGAGCTCTCCGAGCATGGAGTAGCACTCGGGAAGGAAGCGAAGTTCGCTCTTCTCGCTGAGCATTGCATCGCGGCTCTTAGTGAGTTTCGCGGAAACCTCGCGCATCGTCTGCTCGTCCATCGTCGGATTGTCACGCAGGGCATTGCTCACTTCGCGGACGATGAGTTCGGAGGTGACAGGAGACTCTGGCCATTTTGCCGCCTCTAGAATATTACGCACTTTTTGAAGGATAGGTTCCTTCACTTCGCTCACCTCGGCTTGACGCATGAGGAGATAGGCCGCAAGAGAGGCGTCTTCTGGTCGCGTGAGACGAGCGCGAACCGCTGGGGATTCGAGGCGCGCTAGAGAGGTGATAGCCTCTCCATCGCGCTGCAAGCGTATCGCTGTCTCGGCACTACGTTTGATAGAATGGAGAAGGAGCTGAATCTTAGTCGAGCTCTGCATAGCGAGCTCTTGGAGACGCTGATCGAGGCGCAGCTGGAGCTCTAGATCATTATGCTGTAAGGCGACTTCTGCTAGGTGAGCAAGCTGCTCTGGAGTGGCAAGATGCTCGACCTGAGGGAGTACCTTCAGCGCGCGATCCCACTCATCCTTTTCGATGAGACGAGTCAGCAGAATCCAGAGGAAGCGATCGTGCGTAGCCTCATCCTTGATCCAGCCGAGCTCGGCTCGCCAGTTGTCATGGAGGTCCAGGAGGTCGGCCTTATTGCCTGAGAGCTTTCTGAGCAGGCTCTCTAGATGAGCATTCGCCTGTTCGTTCGTGTACTGAATGACTGGAGGCTTCCCTTCGATAAGGGTCTTTATCTTGTTGCGATAAAGATAGTAGCACACACACGCTGCCGCTATGAGGATTAATAAGATAGCCGAAATGGGAAGGAGATGCCCACCACTGGTGCGGCGGCGTGGCTTGCGGCGATAGAGGCTAGACATGTCAGAAAAAAAGGGGGGGGTGGCGGGGTGAATTGCCAAAAATGCCTGTCAAATCAGGCACATAGGGGGTGGGGAGATGATACGCTCATTGGCAGGAGCAGAACGAGAATCATCTCGCCTGTACTCCTGCCAATGTGCTACAAGTGGGGAATTGCTTACTTAGCAGCCGCAGTCGCAGGCTCCTTCGCAAGACTTGTCAAGATCGAAGGAGGCGTGCACGCGGCGAGCGGCTTCTTCGATGTCTGCGGCATCGACAGTCGTTGTGATGCGGATTTCTGAGGTGGCGATCATGCCTGTCTGGATACCAGCATCAGCCAGTGACTGGAACATAGTAGCAGCGACACCGGGGTTGGAGCGCATGCCTACGCCTACGACGGAGAGCTTCGCAAGACCAGCTTCGGTTTCGAGCTTAGCAGCCTCACCGAGAGCAGGGAGCACCTTTGTGAGTGCTGCCTGAGCTGCACCGAGGTCATTCATGTTCATGGTGAATGACTGACGAGCGCGTCCGTCATGAGCTGTATTTGCCACGATCATGTCTACATTGATCTCTGCCTTGGCGAGTGCGCCGAGGATGAGAGCGGTGTAAGCAGTAGGGGCGGTGATGTCCGAGACTGTGACTCGGGCCTGATTGCGTTCGATGGACACACCGCGAACGGCGAGTGATTCCATAGCTGAGTTTTCTTCTTGCACGATAGTACCTGGGTTATTATTCATTGAGTTGCGAACTTCAAAAACGACGCCGAACTTCTTCGCAAATTCGACGGAGCGAGACTGCATGACCTTAGAGCCGCTGGAAGCCATTTCCAGCATTTCTTCGTAGCAGAGCACGGAGATTTTTTGGGCGTTGGGGACAACGCGGGGGTCACAGGTGTACACGCCATCCACATCTGTGAGGATCTGGCAGAGATCTGCCTTCAGCGCGCCAGCCATAGCGATAGCGGATAGGTCAGATCCACCACGGCCGAGTGTGTGGATGTTCCCCTCAGCGCTCACGCCTTGGAAACCTGCACAGATAGCGATGTAGCCATCTTCTAGTGCCTGTGAGACGCGGCTCGCGTCGATCGTGTCGATGCGTCCACGTGTGTGAGATCCATAAGTGCAGACACCTGCTTGATGACCTGTGAAGCTCATCGCCTTGTATCCCATTTCATTGATTGCCATGCTGAGCAGGGCGATGGATTGCTGCTCGCCTGTGGAGAGGAGGACATCCATCTCGCGGGCGGTGGGCTCTTCCATGACTTCCTGAGCGAGGGCGATGAGTTTGTCGGTGATCCCGCTCATGGCGGAGATGACGGCGACTACTTTATTACCTTGCTGCTGGGTTTCGATGAGACGACGTGCGACATTACGAATGCGGTCGATGGTGCCGACAGACGTGCCTCCATATTTTTGTACGATGAGTGCCATGATGTTTGCGTGGGGTCTATAGAAAAAGTGGGTTAGGTGAGATTAATTACTGAAGTTCTCGATGCGGAAAATGCTTGGATTCGGCGCGATGCCTGTGAGAGTAGCGACCTCTTCCAGCGCCTGACGCATCTGCCCCCATGGACAGGAGTGCAGGATGAAGACGAGGTCATTCCATTGCTCGTCATTAGCCGCTTCATCGGGGCTCTGAGAAGAGTTCGTCGCGGAGATGCTGATACCGAACTTCGTGAAGATCGTCGCAAGGGCGGCGATACCACCGGCTTCATCCTTGATCTTGAAGCGGACGTAGTAGGGCGTCGTCGTCTCATCAGCAGGCATGAGCTGAAGATTCTTAGCGTAAGGGCTGAAGCCCGTGTGGAACTCTGGGTGGCGGCATTCGCGCATCGCGAGAACAGTGTCACCGATGACGGCACTCGTCGTGGGGTTCTTTCCTGCGCCGCGACCATAGAAAATGCTTTCCCCCACGATATCACCGCTGACCGAGATCGCGTTGAATACCCCATTCACATGCGCGAGGAGGTGGGTGAGGGGGATGAAGCTAGGCTGCACGCGCAGTTCCAGCTTATCGCTCTCAGCATGATGCTTCACCATGACGAGCAGTTTGATCGTGTAGCCGAGCTTCTGTGCGAACTCGAAGTCAGTGGCCTCCACGCCCTCGATTCCAGAGATGGCGATATGCT
>CAYJLR010000061.1:0-11799 GCA_964370895.1 uncultured Akkermansia sp.
ATGCAGAGGGCTGCACCTTGTCGGAGCACTCGAATGCGTGTGGGGCGTATTCTGCATTGCACGTAGGCAGCATAAAGACACCTGAGTAGAGCTTCGTGGGGGACTTGTAGTATTTTCTAAATGTATTTTCATTCCATCCACTTTGGAAGAACTCATTGTAGAGACCGAGGATTTTCTGGGTACTATCGGGGGTGATGTCAGTACTCGCCCCGCTTGCTGTCTGCTTAAAGTCGTAGAATGTTCCTTCTAGTGTAGAGCCATTTGTATCAGCTGAGCCCATGCCACCTGGACCATCGCCTGGACCATCACCTATACCATTATTGCCAAAACCATCAGATGTCCCTATCTTATTACCTGTGTTGAAGTCAGGTGTAGGGAAGTCAGAAGGATTAATCTGAATGGTGGACGATGTTGTGGAGACGAGAATTGGAGGTGCAATGTTCGCTGATGGGGGAGGGTTCTTCGAGCTGAGGTCTGGTACTTCAGGTTTATTAGTAGGAGGCTTCTCGGTAGGGGGGGGCTCGTAGCTTCTGATTGCAGGAGCTTCGTACCCCTTGATTAGAGTGTAGCTTAAGTAGAGTGCCCCTCCTCCAATGGTAATGAAGCCAAGGCAGGCTGCTATTGCTGATATTTTGCTACGCATGAGTTTACGCTTTAGCGTAAGCTCTGCTTCTTCGCTCATTTGAATGTGTAGTGCCATAGTTTGATATAAGAGTTGTTTGCAATGATTATAATAGCAAACAGTGGTCTAAAATTGAAGAACTAAAAGTCTATTGAGTGTAACAAGTATGTAACAAAGTATAAATATCTTACATGCTATATAGCAAAGCAGCCTCATCCGAAGATGAGGCTGCTTTCTGATGCCGATAGCGCTGGGTGACACGCCCAGTCTATCTATAAGATTTTTAGTTAGGCTTGGCGACCCAGATGTGTGAATCGCCATCGTACTGAGGCCATTCGAGACCACCTTGCCCAAAGCCTGCATCATTGAGCAGTTTCTGCACTTCTGCAGCCGTAGGGGAGGATAAGTCTGTGCGGAAGAGCTGTAGATTGCCAGCTCCCTTTTCGCCATCTGTGACATCTTCAATCAGGATGGCGAAACCGAAGGCCCCACCGGGGATTTCTGAGATGAAGATCTCGATGGGATAGGTCTGTCCCTCGCGCACTGAGAAGGTCTCTCCAGCTGTGAGTCCTCCAAGCTCATTGTTCCACTTGGGAATGCCTGGAACCTGCAAGAACTGGTATCCTTTTTTGCTAGGATATTTTCCTTCTACAACAGCCGCACGGTAGTCGGCCTGTGATCCTAGTCCGCGGTTGCCCTGATTAATGGTGGGAATACTCCAGCCAGCTTCAAGCACCATCTTACGGTTGAAACGAATAGCCATCACGTCATCTGCTGTACCGACAAAGCGGAACTTACCGGTCTTAGGTGCGACGATCTTGCCTTTGTAGATCACACCCCATGCAGAGGGCTGCACCTTGTCGGAGCACTCGAATGCGTGTGGGGCGTATTCTGCCTTACATGTAGGCAGCATGAAGACACCTGAGTAGAGCTTCGTGGGAGACTTGTAGTATTTTCTAAATGTATTATCATTCCATCCACTTTGGAAGAACTCATTGTAGAGACCGAGGATTTGCTGCGTGCTATTAGGAGTGATGCCTGTACTCGCCCCGCTTGTAGTCTGCTTGAAGTCGTAGAATGTTCCTTCTAGTGTAGAGCCACCTGCATCACCAGAGCCCATACCGCCTGGACCATTGCCTAGACCATCACCGATACCATTACCACCGAGACCATCGCCGATGCCGAGCTGATTACCTATACCGAAGTCAGGTGTGGGGAAGTCAGAAGGCGCCATCTGAATGGTGGATGATGCTGTGGAGACGATGACTGGAGGCGCCATGCTCGCGGATGGGGGAGAGGACTTCGAGCTGAGTTCCTGTACCTTGGGTTTATTGGTAGGAGGCTTGTTGCTTGGGGGTGGCTCGTAGCTAGAGAAGGCGGGTGGTTCGTTCCCCTTGATCAGAGTATAGGTGAAGTAGAGCGCTCCACCGCCAACGGTGATGAATCCGAGGCAGGCAGCTATTGCTGAGATTTTATTACGCATGAGTTTACGCTTTAAGGTAAGCTCTGCTTCTTCGCTCATTTGAATGTGTAGTGCCATAGTTTGTTGTATGAGTTTTGCTCAAGGATTATCTTAGCAAAGAATGAGCTAGAAATGAAGCTTTAAAAGTGAGATTAGTGCAACAGATCTGTAACAAATCCTGAATATTATACGAATATAGCAATAAAAAACAGCCGCATCCGAAGATGAGGCTGTTTTTTTTTGATAGCGATAATTTTGGGTGGCACGCCCAGTCTATCCATAAGACTTTAATTAGGCTTAGCGACCCAGATGTGAGCGTCGCTGTCATACTGAGGCCACTGAAGTCCACTGCTAGGGAAGCCTGCTTCGTTAAGAAGCTTGCTCGTCTCAGCAGCAGTGGGGGTGGAAAGGTCGGTGCGGAAGATCTGGAGATTCCCTGCGCCCTTTGCTCCATCAGTGACATCCTCGATGAGGAGGGCGAAGCCGAATTGTCCACCGGGGATTTCGGAAATGAAGATTTCGATAGGGTAGGTCTGACCTTCTTTTACACTGAATGTGTTACCCGCAGTGAGTCCTCCGACACTGCCATTCCAGTGTGGGATGCCTGGCACGCTAAGGAATTCATAGCCCTTCTTGTCAGGATACTTACCAGCCAGAACGTCAGATTTATACTGCTGCTCAGTACCGAGAGCTCCCTTGTGCTTATCTACAGTAGGGATAGCCCAGCCAGCTTCAAGTACGGTCTTTCTGTTGAATCGGACAGCAATAATATCATCCCCTACACCAGCGAAGCGGAACTTGCCAGTCTTAGGTGCGACAACCTTACCGCGGTACACAACCGCCCATGCGGAAGGTTCTACCTTATCTGCACATTGGAATGCGTGGGGAGCGTAGGCTGGGTCGCATGCAGGAAGGATGAAGGTAGGAGCATAGAGTTTTGTGGGTGATTTATAAAAAGAGTTGAATGTCTTATCATCCCATTTTGAGAGGAAGTCGGAGAATACAGTGAGAATCCTGTTAGTTGAGTTAGGCGTGATTCCACTGTTTGCGCCACTCTTAGTGAGTTTTAAGTCATAGAAAGTGCCTTCAAGAGTAGAGCCACCAGCATCACCAGATCCGAGACCACCGCCACCTTCACCGAGACCATCACCGATGCCATTGCCACCGAGACCATCGCCGATGCCGAGTTGATTACCTACACCGAAGTCAGGTGTGGGGAAGTCAGAAGGTGCCATCTGAATAGTGGATGATGCTGTAGAGACGATGACTGGAGGCGCCATGCTCGCGGATGGGGGAGAGGACTTCGAGCTGAGTTCCTGTACCTTGGGTTTATTGGTAGGGGGCTTGTTGCTTGGGGGAGGCTCGTAGCTAGAGAAGGCGGGAGGTTCATTCCCTTTAATCAGAGTATAGGTGAAGTATAGTGCGCCACCGCCAATGGTAATGAAGCCGAGGCAGGCTGCGATTGCAGAGATTTTGTTACGCATGAGTTTACGCTTTAGCGTAAGCTCTGCTTCTTCGCTCATTTGAATATGTAATGCCATGATGGGAGAGAATTTTTAGTGCAAGTGTTATACTAGCAAAAAATAGCACTTCCTGAAAGCAGGAAATGCTATTTGAATGTAAAAATTGTGTAACAGGGTTTTTCTAGGTCTAGGGAACGCTTGTCCAGATAGGCGCGTCGGCGTTGAACTGAGGCCACTCCATACCTTTCTTGAGAGCTCCATGCTTTTGAAGTTCGGCGGTGAGCTCTGCTTTGTTGGGTTCACCAAAGTTGGTGCGGAAGATATCAAAGACTTTCTTTCCGTCGACGACCATACCATCTTTTATATCATCGATAAGAAGCGCGAAGCCGAAGAGTCCACCGGGGATTTCAGAGAGGAAGATCTCTATGTCATAGATCTGACCTTCCTTCACATCAAAGGGTAGCCCTGCTGTCATGCCGCCTAATTCACCTTCAGCATTCCAAGTGTTCGCACCTGGTATTTTGATGAATTCGTAGCCTTTCTTTTTAGGGTACTTGCCCGCGAGGACATCCTTACGGTACTGAGGTCTGACACCGGGGCCTATGCCATCGGTAGGAACGTTGTAACCTGCTTCGAGTACCATCTTGCGATTGAAGCGTACAGCTATGACGTCATCACCTGCTCCTACGAAGCGGAATGTACCTGTCTTAGGTGCACGTACACGGCCGCGGTAGATAACAGCCCAGCCCGAGGGTTGAACCTTATCAGCACACTGGAAGGCAATTGGCGCGTACTTCGGATCACAGACCGGGACGAAGAAGTTAGATGCGTAGAGTTTTGTAGGAGACTTGTAGTACTTGGCGAGCTCTTTGTCATTCCAGCCTTTTTCAAAGAAGTCCTTGAAGATATTCGCTACTTGTGCACGCTGTGCAGAAGGGTTGATACCAGTGGATGCACCGCTCTTTGTGAGCTTGAGGTCATAGAGAGTACCTTCGAGAGTAGAGCCGCCTGCATCGCCAGTGCCCATGCCACCACCGCCATCACCGAGACCGTCGCCGATGCCATTTCCGCCGAGGCCGTCACCGATACCCATCTCAGATCCTATACCGAAGTCCGGTGTAGGGAAGTCAGAAGGAGCCATCTGAATGGTAGATGATGCAGTAGAAACGATGACTGGTGGAGCTAAGCTCGCAGATGGGGGAGAGGACTTCGAGCTGAGTTCCTGTACCTTGGGTTTCTTGGTGGGGGGCTTGTTGCTTGGGGGAGGCTCGTAGCTAGAGAAAGCTGGAGGTTCATTCCCCTTAATCAGAGTATAGGTGAAGTATAGTGCGCCGCCGCCGATGGAGATAAAACCAAGGCAGGCCGCAATTGCTGAAATTTTATTACGCATGAGTTTACGCTTTAACGATAACTCTGCTTCTTCGCTCATTTGAATGTGTAATGCCATAATGAATGCCTTTCTGCGGTAATAATAGGGATTTTTTCACTTTAGTAAAGCATATTTCGCGCTATGAATGTTACAACTATGTAACAGGAATTTTTAGTAATTCAGCACAAGCCTTCTAAGAGAATATGCCTTATTGACGACTTAGATGAGTAGGCTTGCTCTAGGGGAAGGATGGTGCTATGATCATGGCACGATGGATCTCTTTACCCCACATGGTTCGAATACAGCAATGAAGCAGGATGATACCAGCTTCTCCTTCATGCCGCTGGCAGCTCGCATGCGCCCACGTACGATAGACGAGGTAGCAGGGCAGCAGCATCTTCTAGCCGAGGGGAAGCTACTACGACGTGCTATCGAGACAGATCGCTTCTCCTCACTGCTTTTCTATGGGCCACCTGGTGTGGGAAAGACTTCACTTGCCTATGTGATCGCACAGCAGACCAGTTCTTACTTCGTCATGCTCAATGGTGTGGAATCTAATGTGAGTGAGATACGCGACCAGATATCACAGGCACGCTCTCGTATGAGTCTGCATGGGCAGAAGACTGTGCTTTTCGTCGATGAGATTCACCGCTTTAATAAGTCGCAGCAAGATGCCCTTCTCCCGCATATTGAGAAGGGTACGGTGCGTTTCATCGGTGCGACAACGGAGAATCCCTTCTTCGCGATTAACTCTGCTATGCTTTCTCGATCGCAGGTCTTCCCGCTCGAGGCAGTCTCTGACGAGGATGTCATGCAAGTACTTCAGCGTGCACTGGATGATGAAAGCCGTGGACTGGCTAGCATGCCTCTAAAAGTGAGTGAAGAAGCCATGAAGCACCTTGCACTGAAGGCAGACGGAGATGTGCGCAAGGCTCTCACGGCTCTAGAAGTCGCCGCATTATCGACTCGTGCTAGCGAGGACGGGCACATTCATATCAATCTTGTAGAGGCTGAGGAATCCATCCAGCAGAAGGCTGTGAAGTATGATAGGGCTGGTGATGGGCATTACGATACGATCTCAGCCTTTATTAAATCTATGCGAGGTAGTGATCCAGATGCCGCTCTCTATTGGCTCGCGACCATGCTTCATGCAGGGGAAGATATACGATTCATCGCACGTCGCATCGTGATATGCGCCAGTGAGGATGTAGGTCTCGCGGATTCAAATGCTCTGCGCGTCGCCCTTGATGCGTCACGAGCTGCTGAGATGGTAGGTATGCCCGAGGCTCGTATACCGCTTGCTCACGCCGCTGTGTATGTCGCTACTGCTCCTAAGAGTAATGCTGCCTACATGGGGATAAATCTAGCGCTACGCGATGTGAAGGAGGGGAAAACTCTAGCCGTGCCAGACCACCTCTCAACTCCCACACGCAAGAAGCTCGCAGGTATGCGTGGGGTGAGTAGTGAGAAAACAGAATACAAGTACGCCCACGACTATGAGGATAACTTCGTTCCTCAGGCCTATCTGCCAGAGGGGCGTGTGTATTATACCCCATCGTCGAATGGATTAGAGCTACGTATAGCCGAGCGCATGGAGCATCTGCGTCGACGTCGCGAGGACGCAGAACGAGAAAAATAGCATTTTTTTCGATTTGGTAGTAGATTTTCATACTTGAATTACGTTATTATATTAATAACTACTAATCTTGCTATGCGAATCTTTACTTCTCTTATACTCTCTAGCCTGAGCTGTGCCTTCTCTAGCTCTTTGCTTCTACATCAGACGGTAGAGGCTAAAGTAGCACTTGCAAAAGAGTCGATAAGCAAGCCTACCTTCGACTCCCCCATCGATCAGTGCATTAATAAGAAATTAGCCGAATTGGATCTAGAGCAGGCTTCCCCTTGTGATGATGCTACCTTTCTGCGACGTGTATCGCTTATATTGACAGGTTCTCTACCCACATGGCAAGAAGCTGAGAGTTTCATAAAAGATACGTCCAGCGACAAGCGCGTTAAGCTTGTTGATAGGCTCATGAGCAGCGATGCCTTCATCGACTATCAGGTGCTCAAGTGGGGGGATCTGCTGCGTATCAAAGCAGAGTTCCCTAGCAACATCTGGCCAAATGGTGTGCAGGCATACGCCCGCTGGGTGCGCGAGCAGGTGCAGGCGAATCGCCCATACGATGAGATGGTGTACGAGCTGCTTACTAGCTCAGGGAGTAACTTCCGCTCGCCAGCGGTGAATTTCTATCGTGCATTCCAGAAGCGAGAGCCTCAGATCATCGCGGATAATGTCGCTCTGCTCTTCCTTGGTCTGCGCAAAGCCCCCGATCCGCTACCTGCCTTCTTCACCCAACTGCGATACAAGAGCACACGAGAGTGGAAAGAGGAAATCGTCTACATCGATCTCGACAGCCACGCGAAGAAGAAAAATGTACTCATGCCTGACGGACTGGAGCTAGCCCTCGCAGATGGTACTGACCACAGGCGTAATATGGCGCGCTGGCTCGTAGGTGAACGCGGAAAGCGTGTCAATAAAGCCTTCGCAGCAGCCATGGTGAACCGCGTCTGGTTCTGGCTCATGGGGCAGGGTATCGTCACACCCGTCGACGATATGACGCAGAAGCCTATCAATCCAGAGCTCCTGCAGCATCTGCAAACTGAGTTCGTCGCTTCGGGTTATGATATCCAGAAGCTGATGAAGGATATAATCTTCAGCGAAGCCTTCGCTCGTCATTCCCTATACAGCTGTAAGGATGAGCAGCGCTCAGCAGCACTGGCGAACTTTGCCTATTATCCCACGCAGCGACTTACAGCAGAGCAATTTGTTGATGCCCTTGGTGATATTACGGGGATACTCGATACCTACACAAGTAAGGTGCCCGAGCCTTATTCTTATTACCCTGGCGATGTACGTGCAGCCCAACTCGTCGATGGTTCGGTGGGATCACCTCAGTTAGAGCTCTTTGGTCGCCCATCACGTGATGTATCCCTTGAAAGTGATCGTAACAGCGACATCAACACGAAGCAGGTACTCTACTTGCTTAATTCGGCTGGCGTGCTAGACAAGCTCGCAAAAAGTGAAAAACTCGCCACCATGAGTCGAGAGTGTAGCTCACGAGAAGAGCTCGTGCGACGTGTCTACCTCATGATGCTTAGCCGAGAACCTCAGTCCTCTGAACTCAGGGCTGTCGTGGCAAAGCTCGCCTCAGAACGTGATCAATTGAAAGCGACCCAACTCCTCATCTGGGCTCTTCTTAATAGCCCTGAATTTCTCTTTAATCACTAAACCCTACTCTTCTTATGAATAGAAAAGACTTTTTAAAACTAGCAGCCGCAGCTCTGGCTGGCGGCGCCTTAGCTCCTCATCTTTCCTCCGCTCAGGATAAAGCTGAGAAGACTAAGAAAAAGGAAAAGAAAGCGAAGACAGCTAAGAAGGCGAAGAGCGTCATTCTCGTCTTCCTCGCAGGCGGTCCTTCGCATACGGATACTTTCGACCCGAAGCCCGCAGCGGGACGCGATATTGCAGGTATCTACAAGCAGCCCATCAAGACGAATAACCCTGCGCTTGAGCTGAATGAAAACCTCAAGCAGCTCGCCACCATAGCCGACAAGTACTCCGTTATCCGCAGCATGACGCATTATTCGAATGCGCATGAGATAGGGCAGTACCTCATGTACACAGGCGACATGACACGCGGGAAGATTGTCTACCCTTCCTTTGGGTCTATGATTTCCTACCTGAACCCCTCAGGCTACAGTGGCATGCTTCCTCCTTATATTAACTTTGTCCGACCAGCGGCTCGATTTAATGAGGGAGGCTTTCTTGGCTCTGTGTACAAACCCTTGAATACACTAGGCAAGCCTGAGTCTTCCTTCTTCGAAGTCGAAGGTATCATCAACCGCATGGTGAATGACAGACAGCTTAATGAAAAAGAGGATCTTCTTTCCACCGTCTGTGAGTTCCAAGAAATGGCAGAGAATGAGGAAGTCGCCAAGCTCAGAGAGTTACAAGACGAGAACTTTGAGATGCTGCTTGGTAAGAGCCGCGAGGTATTCGACCTGACGAAGGAGGATAAGGACCTACGTGAGAAATATGGGATGAATGACTTCGGGCAGTCCTGCCTCGCAGCACGCCGCCTCGTCGAGTATGGTGTGCCCGTCATCGGTGTCACTTACCATGGCTGGGATACGCATAAGGAGCACTTTAAGCGCATGAATCAGCGACTCGGTACGCTGGATCAGGGCTTGGCCACTTTGATATCAGATCTGGATGAGCGCGGACTCCTTGATGAGACTATTGTGCTCTGCGGTGGTGAGTTCGGGCGCACGCCTGAGATTCTCTGGGCTCCCCCATGGAATGGCGGACGAAACCACTTCGGAGCGGCTTTTAGTTTCCTCGTTGCAGGAGGCGGTTTCAAGGGTGGTGAAGTATTAGGTAAGACGGATGCGCGCGGTGAAACTGTCGTTGAGCGTCCTGTTTACCCTGTCGATCTGCTCGGTAGCGTGTATGAGCTCATGGGGATAGATCCGCACCAGAAACTCTCACATCCTTTGCATGGAGAGCTTCCTATCCTTCCTTCACTGGGGCAGGAGAATCAGAGTGCTGGTCTTGTCCGTGAACTCTATGTGAATAAGTCAGTAAATTATGTGAATAAGTCTACAGGTAAGGAGACACTTTCATGAAAATGAGCTATTTACCACTCACGCTTCTTTCGTTTATATGTGGATTACTTCCCTATGCTTTCGCGCAAGGGCAGAAAACTTACATAGGCTATGCTTACCCTACAGGTGGAGCGAAGGGGGATGAGGTCATCGTCGAACTAGGTGGTCAGAAGATATCCGATGCGAAGCAGGTCATCATCAGCGGCACAGGTATCACGGCTGAGATTTTGCCCCCATTGCCAGACCCTAATGTGGGAAAGAAGAGAAAACAGAGGGGGAAGAACAAGAAGACTATCACCGACGAGGATAATATGCAGATCGCGGATCGTCTCCGCGTGCGCCTCCTCATTGATAAGGACGCTGAGATAGGTCTGCGTGATCTGAAAGTAGTTGGAGCGCGTGGCACCGTGTCGAATCGTCTCTTCTTCGAAGTCGGTCAGTTCCCGAATGCCATGGAGCGCGAGCCGAATGGTAAGCTTGCTGAGGCCACCACAGTCGCGAAGCTGCCTGCTGTACTCAACGGGCAGATCGAACGCGGTGGGCGTGATTGGTTCCGCTTCTCCGCGAAGAAGGGGCAGAAGATCGTAGCGGAAGTGAAGGCGCAGCAGCTAGTACCCTTCCTTGCCGACGCTGTACCAGGCTGGTTCCAACCAGTGCTCACTATGTATGATGCGCAGGGGAAGGAAGTCGCTTATTCTGATGATTACCAGCTGAGTCCTGATCCTACCATTGTTTATGAAGTTCCAGCGGACGGTGACTACCATCTGGAGATTAAGGACTGTATATACCGCGGACGCGAAGACTTCGTTTATCGCATCGCGCTAGGAGAGATCCCGCACGTAAGCTCTGCATTCCCCTTAGGAGCACAGGCTGGTGAGCTGGTGAATCTGAAACTCTACGGCGTGAATCTGACTAAACCAGCACGCCAGATCAAGGCGAGTAAAGAGCTGGGTGTGAAAACCGTCGCCCTGCGTGGTGATGATCGCTATGTTGCGAATGAAATAAAGCTAGAGGTCAGTGAGGACGAGGAAATCGTCGCATACAAGGACGCAGGTGACGCGAAGAAAGATGCGGTCTCTCTCAAGCGCGGGCAGGTGTATAATGAGCGCATCGGTCATGACTATGATCAGGACTGGTTCCGCGTGGATCTCAAGAAGGGCGAGACACTGAAGTTTGACGTACTCTCACGTCGTCTAGGATCTCAGCTTGATGCTTACCTCTGCCTCTATGATAGGAGTGGGAAACTGGTAGCTCAGTCTGATGATGAAGAAGACGCTCGCGAAGGACTCATGACGCACCATGCTGACTCGCAGCTCATCTACACTGTACCAAGCAATGGTACTTATTACCTGCGACTCACCGATAGGCAGAATAAGTATGGTAATGGCTACGCTTACCGCATGCGCTACTATGACAGCGCAGAGGATTTTTCTCTGAGTATAGAGCCTTCTGCTATATCCATTCCAAGTGGTGGTACGGCACACTTCACAGTCTTCCCTGCGCGTATGAATGGCTTCTCACGTCCTATTAAGATTAGTGCGAAGGACATGCCCGAGGGATTTGTCCTCAGCGAAGGTATGCTTCGCGGTAGGGCTAAATCGGTGAAGATGAGTATTACCGCGCCACCGGGTGCGAAGACTGGTCGAATCAAGTTTAGCGTGCAGGGGACAGCGACGACCAGAGGAGGTGAGGAAATACAGCGAGTAGCTTCTCCTGCCGAGGCGATGATGCAAGCCTTCTTTATCACACATTTGCTACCCATTGATGAGTTCCAAGTCGATGTGACACAGGCTGCTCCCTTCCGCATCGAGGTATTGGATGATCCTGAAAATCCCCTCCAGCTCAAGTCTAAAACAGCTGTGCCTCTGAAACTACGCATCATTCGTGATGAGGGCTATGTCAAGCCTATCGAGTTCACCTTAAAAGGGCCGAAGACAGTCAAGAGTTCCTTCGTTACGGCGGGGCCAAAAGACGAAATCGTGTCACTCATGCTTACTTGCAGTTCTTGGAGAAAGGCTGGCATACCGCTCACTGTTCACGTTGTGGCAATGGAAGAGGCAAAGGCTATCAAGGGAAAAGTAGGTGGCAAGCGTAATCAGGTGGACTCTGCTGTTACCGTCATCACCCCCTTTATAAAAGTTCTGACTCCCAGCGAGGATCCTCCCGTGAAAACGAAGAAGAACGTTAAGAAAAACACAGACCCCAAAAGGGTGAAAAC
>CAYJLR010000062.1:0-11757 GCA_964370895.1 uncultured Akkermansia sp.
CAGTGGGACGCTGTCCCACACCCTGCCAGAGGAGCGCGCCCCTCTGGACTCCCATTTAGGTGTCGCGCTTGGGTGCTGCGTCAGCCCCAGTAGTATTCCTACTATGAGTAGTGAAAAAAAATCCCCCTGCGTAGCTTTTGCCACGCAGAGGGTGAAATGTAAAATTTCTAATTCCGATGAGTCTTTATTCCCACTCGATGGATGCGGGGGGCTTCGTCGAGATGTCGAAGAGTACGCGGTTGATACCGCTCACTTCGTTGAGAATGCGATTCGACGCTTCGCGGAGGAGGTCGTAGGGGAGCTCCACCCAGTCAGCGGTCATCGCGTCTTCTGAGACGATGGCGCGGATGTTTGTCGCCCATTCGTAGGAGCGCTCGTCTCCCTTTACTCCAACTGTCTTCACAGGGATGAGTCCAGCGTAGGCCTGCCAGCACTTCTCGTACCAGCCCCACTTGCGCAGTGTGCCGATGAAGATAGCATCACATTCGCGGATGATGTCGAGTCTGTCCTTGCTCACTTCTCCAGGGCAGCGGACGGAGAGTCCTGGACCTGGGAAGGGATGACGCCAGAGGATGTCATGATCGATGCCCATGGAGGCTCCGAGTTCGCGGACTTCGTCCTTGAAGAGGAAGGCGAGTGGCTCGATGACCTTGCCCTGCTCTTGGAGTTCGAGCACGCGCTCGACGCGGTTGTGGTGTGTCTTGATGACGGAGGCCTTGCTCTTCGCATTCGAAGCGCTTTCGATCACGTCGGGGTAGAGTGTACCCTGGGCGAGCATCTCTGCATCACCGACAGCATCCCAGAACACGTCGAGGAACATGTTGCCGATGATGCGACGCTTCTTTTCTGGGTCGCCTTCGCCAGCGAGTGCGGTGAGGAAGCGTTCCTCCGCGTCGATGGTTTCTATTTCGACACCCATTGCCTTGAAGTTCTTCTGTACTTCTGCGGCTTCGTCCTTGCGCAGGAGACCATTGTCGACGAAGATGCAGCGTACGTTCACGCCTGCTTCGTGGAGCAGGACTGCGAGCACGGTACTGTCCACGCCGCCTGAGACACCACAGACTACTTGCTTGTCGCCTACTTTTTCGCGTATGTCAGCGATGAGTTCATTCTTGAAATCACCGATGTCGAATGCCGCGAGGTCAGAGGCGAGGCTGAGGAAGTTGCGCAGGATGGTGCGACCTTCATGTGAGTGTGTCACCTCGGGGTGGAACTGGATGCCGTACATGCGGTCACTCCACTGGAGGGAGACGGGGACTCCGTCTATATTACGAGCGATCACCTGACAGTCAGCAGAGAGTTGATCTACTGTGTCTGAGTGGCTCATCCATACCTGTGAGCGTTCTGACATGCCCGCATAGAGACCGCTGGCGCAGTCTTCTGGGAGGAGGTCGGCAGGACCGTACTCGCGCTTGTTGCTGGACTTCACCGTGCCGCCATGCTTGATATTGAGAAGCTGCATGCCGTAGCATACACCGAGAACGGGGACTTCAAAGGACTTCAGCCATTCAAAGTCGATATCAGGTGCATCTTCATCCGACGTGCTGCTAGGGCCGCCAGAGAGAATAATAGCACCGGGCTCAGAGATCTCGTGGAGATCTTCGAGTGCGTAAAGTTTCGCTAAATAGCCTATCTCACGGACACGACGTACGATGAGTTGCGTGTACTGTGAGCCATAGTCGATGACTGCTACGATGTTTTTGGGTGTCATAATGTCGAGCTGATCTTAGCAGTTTTCGCTGGGCTTGACAAGCACGGATATCATGAAGTGCTCTTGTGTGATCTAGGAAAAAAGGCTCTCCGCGCTAAGTGGAGAGCCTTTGCTTCATATAGTTTTCGTTATGAGTCTTATGCTGCCTTGCGACGGCGGCGTGCAAGCAGTCCTGCGAGTGCGAGGAGACTCATCGTCGCGGTGCTAGGCTCAGGGACGTAGAAGATGAGGCTATTACCACCACTACCTGCGACGACACCGAGTACCTTCTGCGCGTAATCTGTGCCATTCGCACTGTACATCAGTGTGATGTTGTTGAAGTAGAGATCACTGATATCGGCGAGCGTCAACCCGTCGACTTCAAATGCGGCGTATTCGCCATCGAGAAGTTCAGAGTAGCCTGTGAGTGTTCCCAAATCGAGGGTGAGGCTTCCCGTCGCACTCTTTAGGATGGCGGCTGTTGATCCGCCGAGTGTCCATGCCTGCGCGGACACGGAGCTCGTCATGCCAGTAGGGATGAAGGTCAGGTCTGTCGCTTGCTTCGTCACGGTGATATCTGTAAACTTCGTGTTCACGTGGTTCACTGTAGCTCCGTCCTTCGCGCTGAACATGGCGGAATCCATGGTCATATCCGTGAGGGTGGAGATACCGTCGAACTGGAATGAGCCGCCCGACTGCTGAGCCAGAGTTACCCCTGTGAGCTGCACGCTCGTCAGCGTCGAGACGGAGTTCGTCGCCGTGAGCTGAATGTTACTCAGGCTTGCATTATCGAGGCTAGAGCCATCCATGTTCAGGTTCGAGACCGAGCGTCCGAGCGCGGTACCAGTGATGGTCAGGTTCGTGACGGTGACATTGCTGAATGTGGCATTCTCCACCTTAGCTCCTGCCACATTTCCGCTGATCGTCGCGGCGAGCCCATCCTTGCCAGTCATGGCGACACCGCCGACGTTCATATTGTTGGAGTTGATTGTAGCACCTTGCGCGAGCTGGGCTGTACCTATGGTCATGTTTGCGTTTGCAGCCATGTCCGTGCGCAGCGTGGCTCCTGCCGCGATGTTCACCGTGCCGAAGGTATTATTCCCACCGCCTAGTTCCAGCGTGCCTGAGTTCACGTTTGCCGTCGCATTGCTCAGTGTGATGGTCTGGCGTACGCTAAGCTTGTTCGACGTCGCGGCCCCATCAGCTGTAGGAGCAGACGCGAAGTTGTAGGTCTCGTCTGCTGCATTGTTAAAGTTCAGAGCTGTTCTGACATAGGTCTCCTCAGAGGCGGCTTGTATCGTAGAGCCTGTCTTGATATTGACACCTAGACTAGCGGCGTGATTTGTCCCATCTCCTTGGTCGTAGAGCTTGAGCGAACCACCTTCGATATCGATCGCAGTCGAACCTTTTGTGCTTGCTGTAAGACCCTGACGCATGATAAGCGTACCTGTGTCCTTCACAGAGATGCTACCAGTGCCATCGCTGGCTGAGATACCACTGGCAAGATCCAGTGTGCCATGGACGTTTGTCTGGCTGGTTCTGCCATTATTCGACAGCATGAATGCGCCCAGACTTCCACCATCGCTATTTGTCGTACCTAGCACTCTCAGCGTCGCGCCAGCTTCGATATTCAGAGTCGCATCTGACGAGCCACTAGTAAATCCGAACACAAGACTATGAATCTCATACGTGCCTTTACCTGTAATCGTGGTGGTGCCCTCATTGAGCTCCAGACGCACATTGTCAGTCAGAGTCAAGCCACTGTCCACATTTACCGTGTAGCCTCCGCCGCTTCGGGTGTAGCGATCGCTGGTGCTAGCAGCATTCACCGTGCCGCCTATGCTGGTGACGGAGCCGTCTGCGAAAGCGACTGCCTCAAGCGTGCTGCCTGCACCCAGCATAGTGCCTGTGATCTTAAAGGAGTCATTCCTGTTTAAAGCTTCGTTACCTGAGCTATACCCCAGCAAGATTGTACTGCCAGCTGCTGCGGTGAATGTCGTGCTATCTGCGTACCCTACACTAAAAAAGGATATTGTTCCTCCTGATCCGATGCGTGCTGAGCCTGTACCGAGAGCATTATGGACACGAATAGAAAGTTCCCCACCGTCATTGACTTCTATATCACCTGAGAAGTCATTACCTGTGCTACGTATACTAAAGTAAGCATCATCAATCGTGGTAAGCCCAGAGAAGGTGTTATCGGTTGAACGAATATGAACGTTGCCGCCATCGACATCAAAATCGCCTGAAATATTATTACCATCATTAAATATAGAGAAGATCCCCCCTCCTGTTTTTGTGATACCTGTGGCTCCAGTTATAGCGCCTTCCCCTGTGAAGTCTAGAGTAGCGCCTCCTTCGATCGTGATGGATGAGGGTACTACATTACCGTCAATTTCGATGTTAAAATACCCACGAGAAGCATTAAACGTCACACTGTCAAAAGTTTCGAAGGTATTGCCTGCACCCCATCCACCGCCACCAGTCGACCATGTGCCAGTGCCACCACTCCATGTCAAGTCAGCAGCGTACACGCTGCTTGTCGTAACGCTCAGCAGCGCGAATGCTGCGAGCATAATTTTTCTTAAGTTTGAATATAGTTTAAGTTTCATATTGTTATGTGCTGCCTGTTCTGTGCAGCATCCTATCGTACTATAATAACTGAATGGAAGTCAATGATAAAGCTATTTGTTAGAGTGTTGATAGAGTACCCTGTTAGACTTTGTATGCGTGGTGTGTGGCGAAGAAAAAATATAATCTTGTCACGAGAATCATAATCTGTTAAGATGTCTTCGCAGAGTTTATTTTCTGAGCATGATGCCTCTTTGTATAGAGGGCTTGTTCGCACTCTGCACATTTGAGAAGACACACGCTGGCACCGATTCTCAAACGTGAAGTCAAGGTGCTGGCAAATAGAAGAAACAATATAAAATGAGTATTCATTCCGTTACTTGCGCCGTCGGCGCAACCCCTATGACCATTGAAACTGGTAAGATGGCACGTCTCGCTGACGGTGCAGTTACTGTTCGCTGTGGTGACACTGTTGTCCTCGTCACCGTGGTGAGCGCAACAAAAATTAAAGATGGTCAGACCTTCTTCCCTCTCTCCGTTGAGTACAAGGAAAAAGCCGCAGCCGCTGGCGTATTCCCCGGTGGTTACTTCAAGCGCGAAGGCCGCCCTACTGAGAAGGAAATTCTCACCTGCCGCATGACTGACCGTCCTCTGCGCCCTATGTTCCCGAAGGGCTACCTCTACGACACGCAGGTTATCTCCCTTCTTCTCGCCGCTGATGGCGTGAACGAGCCAGACATTCTCAGCATCAATGGTGCTTCTGCAGCATGTGTGATCTCCGACCTTCCTTTCTCCGAGCCAGTAGGTGCAGTACGCATCGGTCGCGTGAACGGTGAGTTCGTCGTGAACCCTACAAACCCACAGCGCGAAGAATCCGATCTCGACCTCGTCTACGCAGGTACGAAGGATCAGGTTATCATGATCGAAGGTTCTGCTCTGGAGCTTCCAGAAGCTGACTTCATCGCCGCTCTCCGTTACGCGCAGGAGCAGGTCGCTATCATCTGCGCCGCTCAGGAAGAGCTCCGCGGTCTCTGCGGTAAGGAAACACGTGAGTACGAACTCGTCCTCGCTAAGCCAGAACTCCTCGAAATCGGCTACCAGATCGCTGGTGATCGTATCGAAGAAGCTATCTACGCTCCTAACAAGCTCCAGCGCCAGAAGCAAGTCGGCGCACTCCGTAAGGAAGTAGAAGCCGCGATCAAGGCAGCTCACCCAGAGTCCACAGACTTCGACGTCGAGCAGGTCTTCGAATACATCCAGAAGAAGGCATTCCGCATCTCCATCATGGAGCAGGGCAAGCGCGCTGATGGACGTGACATCCACCAGCTCCGTCAGCTCGTCGGAGAGGTGAACACCCTTCCCTCCTCCGTACACGGCTCTGCTATCTTCGCACGCGGTGAGACCATGGCACTCTGCCTTGCGACACTCGCTCCTATCGAAGAGAAGCAGTATCTTGACAACTACACTGGTGCTGTAGACGAGAAGACATTCCTTCTCCACTACAACTTCCCTCCATTCTCCGTCGGTGACACAGGTCGCTTCGGTGGTCAGAACCGTCGCGAAATCGGTCACGGTGCCCTCGCTGAGCGTTCCATCGCTCCTGTCATTCCTGACAGCGAAAGCTTCCCTTACGCCATCCGTATCTCGTCTGAGATCATGGAATCAAACGGTTCTACCTCCATGGCATCCGTTTGCGCAGGCAGTATGTCCCTCTACGCAGCAGGTGTGCCTCTCAAGCGCCCTGTAGCAGGTATCTCCGTCGGTCTCGTCACTGAGTTCGCAAACGAAGGTGATCGCAACCCAGCTCGCCACAAGACTCTCCTCGACATCATCGGTTCAGAAGACTTCTACGGCGACATGGACTTCAAGCTTTGCGGTACATCGGAAGGTGTTACAGGCTACCAGCTCGACCTGAAGCTTCAAGGCGTCTCTCTCGACATCCTTGAAGAAGCAGTCGTACTCGCGACAAAGGCACGCGCAGACGTCCTCGCGACGATGAACGCTGCTATCAGCGAGCCACAGCCACTTAGCCCAAGTGCTCCACGCATCGAAACCGTCAAGATTCCACAGGATCGCATCGGTGAACTCATCGGACCTGGTGGTAAGAATATCAAGGCTCTCCAAGCTGAGACTGCTACCGATATCAACATCGGCGAAGACGGTACAGTACGCATCTACGGCAGCCGTCAGGAAGGTGTAGCACGCGCTCTCTACCTCATCGACCGCATGTTCAAGGAAATCGAAGTAGGCGAAACCTACGAAGGCAAGATCGTCTCCACAAAGGACTTTGGCGCATTCATGGAAGTACTCCCAGGTAAGGATGGTCTCATCCACATCTCCGAGCTCGCCGAAGGCCGCACAAACAACACCGAAGACATCGTTAAGGTAGGTCAGATCGTGACCGCCAAGTGCATCGGCATCGATGACAAAGGACGCGTCAAAATGTCTATTCGTGCCGCTCAACGCGACCAAAAGGCCGCAGAAAGCAGCGACGAAGGCTAAAAGACGACGCTGAAAGTTAAAAAAATAACAGTGCCTGTTCACGTTGATGAACAGGCACTTTTGTATTATATGAACGCCTGCTTTAAAAAAAAATTATGCATATGGCTTTTTTTGATTGCAATCGGGCAAAAAGTAGTATAAAAAGTATGGACAACTTTCTGCAATCTAACGCATTCAAATTCAGCCGTCATACGCCATGTGGAACAAAATTCTAATCGGAGCTCTCGTCCTATTTCTCTTCGCAGCATATCTCTTCTATAATGCCTTCCAGACAATGGTAGGTAATGGAGGTGAAGTAGAAAACATCCAAAACCAAACACAACTCGTCATTAACGAGGCTACTCTCATTGCCGTTGACGAACGAAATAAGATCTACGCTGAAATGCGCAGCGAATTCTTTAAGGCTGAAGAAACTCGTTACATCGACGAGAAGGCAGCACTTGACGAAGAAGCTGCCAACGTCAGCCAAGAGATCGCAACTACCAATGCTCAGTTTGACGAGCTTCGCGCACAGTACGAAAGACTGCAAGAAGAGATCGCAAACATGATGAAGGATGTATCCCAAGCTGCTGGTCTCGAGACACAGGCTGCTGACGTATCCGTCATTGTCGAAGAGGTTGTACGCCTCGCTACACGCTCTAGCGAACTGAAGGGATCACTTGCAGCAGAGAAGGCTAAGCTCGCCGCTCTCGAAGCAGAAGAAGCTCGTCTGAATGGCCTTATCGCAGTAGGTCGCAAGCTGAACTCAGATCGTCAGGCTCGTCTGTCCCCTGCTGACCTCAGCTGCCACGTGCTCATCTGCGATCCTAACTGGGACTACATCATCCTTGACGCAGGTCTCAATAAGGGAATGGTCATCGGTTCACGCCTTGCCGTCATGCGTGATGGTGTGAAGATTTGCGAACTTGCCGTCACCATGGTTGAAGGAAACCGTGCCAGTGCAGACATCGTATACGATACACTCCTCCCAGGTGAAACCATCCGTCGCGGTGATCACGTCAAGTCCGTTCGTTACAACTAATCACACTTTTCCAATTTGCTATGAAAATTACACATCTCCTTTGGGCTCTCGTCGCACTTGGCTTAGCTATCTTCGGCATCAAGTACTCTCTCGACCAGCAAAAAGTTCTCAACATGCTCGTAGCCACCCACGGTGGTCATGACCAAGCAGAAACAGGTGGAGGTCTCCGCCAGCTTCGCAAGGATCTCACGAGTGAGGCTTCCGAAATGGCAAAACTCCGTGGTGACGCGGTAACAGCTAGCGATAAGCAACGCCTCCTGATGCGCGACGCTCGCAACAATAAGGAAGAATCTGCAGCTATCCTCGACGGTAAGAAGAATGATCTTACTGACGCCCAGACAAAGCTCGCAGAAGAAACAGCGCGCGTCGATCAGATGAAGCTGAACATCCAAGCAGCTATGGACAGTCTGAAGGCAGGTCTCGGTGACAGCGTCCCTGACGTAGCACCAGACGCTGAGATCAAGGACTTCGTCTTCGCTATCTCCACCTACGTGGAAGAGACATCAGCTGAGATCAAGACGATGGAAGCACAGCTCGAAGAGCAGTTGACCCTCGTTGCAGCAGCTACTACACGCGTCGCTACCGCTACAGGTGACCTCGCAGACGTAGAGCAGATCAAGGCCGATTTCGTCGCTGACTACAAGCGCAATGATGACATGTTCGCTGTACGCGGTGTCAACCCACGCTGGAATATCGTCGTATTCGAAGCACCTGCTTCTAGCGCACTCACACCTGGTGACCAGATCCCACTTATCGTTAAGCGCGGTGACGCAGCGATCGCTGAACTTCGTATCGTCTCCATCAATGGAAACAACGTCGTGGCAGAATACGATCCTGAGACAATCCCTGCTGGAGTACAGATCCTTCCCGGTGACCAGATCATCCGCAAGAAGCCAACTCGCGAATAAAGATTTCACACATCAAAATGCAGCGGTGCAGAACGAAAGTTTTGTACCGCTTTTTTTTATACTACGATAAGTATTACACTTGAGATTCAGAGTGAGTGCGCTTGAGCTATGCAACAGGATTAAAAATACTTTATAAAGAATAACAAAACAGTGGCTTGCCAAGCGCGGAATTTTATGTTACTTTTTGTGAAGTACATCACTGTACCCTTCTTTACATCACTTTCATGCGTCCTGTTATTTACCAGCTTTTTGTTCGTCACTTCTCTAACTCTTGCACCGATGGAATTGACCATGGGGATCGTGCGCAGAATGGCTGCGGCACGTTCTCGGGTATTAATGACGCTGCTCTTGCCTCGCTCAGCCGTTTTGGAGTGACGCACCTCTGGCTTACCGGAGTGCTGCGACATGCCACATGCAGTGAGTACGGTGGGCAGCAGTCAGAAATCAGTGCCCTTGTGAAGGGGAAGGCGGGAAGCCCCTACGCGGTCAGCGACTACTTCGATGTCGATGCCGATCTAGCCGACGTACCTGAGCAGCGCATGCAGGAGTTTGAAGACCTGCTCGCTCGCGTGAGACGCTGGGGCATGATACCCATGATAGACTTCATCCCGAACCATGTCTCACGCGACTATAAGTCGAGACTATACCCTGAGCTGGACATGGAATATGGACGCGAATCCTTCGAGAAGTTATTCTTCGAATGGGATCAGCCATACTACTACTTAGATCCACGCCCAGAGTGTGCAGGCTTAGAGCTGCCTGATGGAACGATTTTCACCCCAGAGCGCTTCGAAGCGCGCGTCACAGGGAATAATGCCGCCACATGGACACCCACTGTCTACGACTGGTACGAGACAGTAAAGCTTAACTACGGAGTCGACTACAGGCGCGGCGCAGGAGCTACCCACTGGCTCCCCCCCGTCATGAGCCCTGTAGAAGTAGTACCACGCACGTGGCGCATCATGGACGCTATCCTCGCTTACTGGCAGGCGAAGGGGGTAGGAGGATTCCGCTGCGATATGGCACATATGATTCCCATGCCATTCTGGGCTTGGGCTACAGCGCGCTGCCGCCAGCGAGATGAACGCTGCCTTCTCATTGCAGAAGCCTATAATGACCATATGAAGTTAAGTCAGGGCGACGTGCAAGAGGCACTCTTGCACGCGGGGTTTAATGCTGTTTACGACGCTCCGAGTTACGAAGCATTGCGAGCCATTTACGAAAAGGGTATGTGGGCGAACGATCTCGATGCACAGCATCGCGATGATGGGCTACTGAACCGCGGAGGTGTGCGCTACCTTGAGAACCACGACGAACCGCGCCTCTGCTCCCCCTTGCACTGGAATGGTCAAGGTGAATCCGCACGAGAAGCACTCATGCTCGCGCAGTATGCGACAAGCCAAGGCACTATCCTCTTCTACAACGGACAAGAGCTCGGAGAACGAGCCGAAGGACCCCGTGGCTTCGGTGGTGATGGTGGACGCACGAGCATCTTCGACTACACCAGCCTGCCACGCCTACAGAGGTGGACCTGTAAGGGTCGCTACGACGGAAGTGAACTCACAGAGCGCGAAGCACAGCTGCGAGCTTGGATAGGTAGTCTTTTGACCGAGCTTCAAGACCCAGCCTTCAGCGACGGTGAATTCTATGGTCTCAACTGGGCGAATCAGGAAAGCACCGCATACGGACGTGCCGCAGAAGACAGTCGCTCTGGACAGTGGTTCTATGCCTTCCTTCGTTACCATAGAAAAAGCAACAGCTGCTACCTAGGTCTCTGCCATCTAGGCACAGGGGAGCGACAGGAAGAAGTCCGCATACACATACCGGAGCATGCACAGCAGTGGTGCCGTAGGGCGCATGGTGAGCAGCGATTCATCTCCGTGCTTGAAGATGGCATGGAGCGAGAAGACATCCTCGTCACACCAGAGACACTCGGCTCAGAAGGCCTCAGCTGCCGCGTCGCTGCGGGGAGAGCTGTACTCCTGCGCTGGGAGCTCGCATGATAGATCTTTTACTGGCTTTTTCGTGAGGAAGCTCCTATAATACGCAGATGATATTGAGACGCCTCCTTCCCATCGCTGCAAGTATATCTCTAGCCATTTTGAGTTCATGTGTGAGCCCGAAAATGAGCTATGCGAACCGCCCAGCTAGTAGCAGCGCAGCCGCCCCCTCATGGAATACGGCACTCCAAGCCGCCATGGATGAACTCAGTGCGCAGGATGGTGTCTATGGGAAGCACTCCTATAGCACAAGCAGAGCGGCACACGACGCACTACGGAGCTGCTTTGGCTTTACGAAGCATAACCATCTTTACTACTTTCCAGAGAAGCTGACGCCCTCCTATTGTTCGGGCGCAGTCCATGCGGCAGTACTCGCGGCTCTCATTGATTGGTCACGCGCCAGACCTGAAGAAATCACCCTACGCAGAAACGACTGGGAAAACCTCGTACCACGAGGAGTCGAAGACGGGGAGCGCGTCTGGGGCTGGGCGAACTCGAATGGGGCGGGCTATGCCGTGCTCGTGCATGAGCTCGGGGCTGGCTATAGTTTCACAGAGTGGGAAAAAGCGAGACCTCTGGACATCGTCAAGCTCTGGTGGACGAAGGAAATCGGAGGGCTAGAGCGGGGGCATCTCGCCATCCTGCTAGCAGTCAGAGAGAATGATATACTCATATGGGGCTCGCATGAACGCGATGAAACGGGACGAGGAGGCATCTACGTGAAAAGCATCCCCAAGGAGAAAATCCAGCGTGCACTTTTCACCCGCATCACGACCCCGAAAGCATTCGAAGACGCAAGCCGCATAGGCTACAATGAGTGGCTGAACTCGCTGCTACGCTATCGCGTGAGCTGGGAGGAGACCCTGAGACGCTCAGGAGTGAGGTAGAAATCCGCTGAACCCTGCGCGAAGCGTTAAATGGATACCTAAGGTCGTGACCTTAGGCAGGGTGCAGAGGCAGCGTCCCTGCTGGGGGTGAGGGGGCAAAGCCCACACGTAAAAGCCTAGGCGAAGCCGACGGCCGCGTCAGTTTCAGCATTGCCTGATGTAACACCTGCCTGTGGGG
>CAYJLR010000063.1:0-11713 GCA_964370895.1 uncultured Akkermansia sp.
GTAAAGAGCGCGTACAGATCTATCAAGGTATCGTAATCGCAAAGCGTGGTTCTGGCGTAAACGAAGCATTCACCGTCCGTAAGATCTCTTCCGGCGTCGGCGTAGAACGCTCCTTCCCTATCCACACACCTAAGATCGCTAAGGTCGAAATCGTATCTCGTGGCAAGGTTCGCCGTGCTAAGCTTCACTACCTCCGCAGCCGTGTAGGTAAGAGCGCAATCACTGTGAAGACCATTCGCTAAGAGCTTCTGATCTATTCTACATTTTTGAAAACCGTCCTTCGTTTTGAAGGACGGTTTTTTTACGTACACAGCTAGTGAACTGAGCTAAAACAAAATACAGCGTATGTCAGAAAAATTAGAAACACTGCCACGCTGTCATCTGGGCATATATTTGTATATCTGTTATAATACTTACCTATGACAAAGACCTTTACTTACGCCCTGGCTCTTTCTATCTTAGCCCTTCCTGCACTCACGCCACACGCGCAGTCCGCAGAAGCGGCTAGCGAGCAGCAGTACTTCCTACCACCCCCGACGCATCACCGCTATATTGACGTAGACGGGCACAGGCTCTTCTACAGAGAAGCGGGAGAGGAACACAAGCGCACCATCGTTCTTCTGCATGGATACCCCTCCTCTTCCCACAGCTACCGTCATCTCATCCCCATGCTGGCGACGCACTACCACGTCATCGCTCCGGATAACCTCGGATCAGGCTACAGTGCGCGCCCTAATCCGTCTGAGACTGACTACAGCTTCGACCTCCTCGCAGACCTGAATGAAAAGCTGCTCAATAAGCTAGGAGTGAAAGACTACGTCATGTACATGCAGGACTTCGGCGCCCCTGTCGGATACCGCATGATGATGAAGAACCCGAAGCGTATCAGCACCCTCATCGTGCAGAATGCAAATGCCTACCTCGATGGCCTCACCGAGAAGCGCCAGCAATTCTTCAACACAGCCGGCACAGACAAGAGCCCTGAGAAAGACGCTGCCCTCTACAAGCTCACAGGAGAAGATGCCATCATCAACAAGCAGTACCTCTACGACATCGCGCCTGAGAAACACCATATCCAGAGCCCAGATGCGTGGGTGCATGACCTTCACTTCTTGCAGAAGCCAGAAGATAGGCTCATCCAAGTCGCTTTATTCCGCGACTACCACACGAATCTGAAGAGCTACCCAGCGTGGCAGAAGATGCTGCGAGAAACCCAGCCACGCACCCTCATCGTCTGGGGGGCAAAAGACGAGAAGTTTAACCACCATGGAGCTCGTGCCTACCTGCGTGATCTACCGGAAGCCGAGTTACACCTTTTAGACGCAGGTCACTTCGCCGCTGAAGAAAAGACGCGCGACATCGCGGAATTAATCCTACGCTTCCTCGATAAGCAAAAATAAGCGCCAAGTAATCCTCATTAATGGCGATAGTCCCCCCATCAAAGATGCTGTCACATCTTTGGTGGGGGTCTTCTTGTAAACTACTATTATTTTGTCTCGGATGATTTGACTTTTCGCCTGTTTTCTGTTCTAATGATCTCAGATTACTCCTCATGTCTTCATCCTCATCCTCATCACGCTGTCTTGTCTTCTTCGGTTCCGATGAGGGACAAGCGAGTGCAGCTGCTCAGGCGGCCTACGCCGAGTTAACTGCCAACTCTGAGGGCTGGGGTGACGAAACGATTGATGGTGCAGCCCCTACAGTGGATGAGGCTCTGACTATCATCAACCGCACGATTTCTGGCCTGAAAATGGTCAACATGTTCGGCGGTGCCAAGACGATTTACCTTAAGGGAGCCACCTTCATGGGCGATTCTGCTCAGGGCACGAAAAGTCAGGCCATCGTTGCCGCACTCGAGGAACTGCTCATTTGCCTAGAAAGCCTTCCAGCTGATACGAGCTTCTGCCTCCACGCGATGGAGATGGATAAGAGGCGCACCTTCTACAAGAAGCTGCTAAAGGTAGCCAAGGTACAGGAGTTCGCAAAAATTGACACATCACGTCAGGGCTGGGAGCGCGAGCTCTCCTCCCTCGTGCTTACCATGGCACGCACACGCGGTCTGAGTATGAGTGCTGATGCGCTCGACCTCTTCGTCCACCGAGTGCATGAGAACTCTCGCCAGATTGGCAACGAACTTGACAAACTCTCCGTGTTCATCGGCACGAGCGGGCGTAAACTCGAGGCTAGCGACATCGAGTGCATGGTCCCCGTATCGCGTAAAAGCGGCATCTTTGAAATCTCCCGCGCGATTGAGCGAGGGAACGTAGCTCAGGCTATTGCGCTCATTGATGCGCAGCTGGAAGCAGGAGAAGCACCTATCGCCATCGTACGAGGAGCCTTTATCCCGACCTTTAGCAATCGCTATCGCGCGAGCTTACTCATCAACCGACATGGGGTGCAGGTATCTTCCACCTCCGCGCTGGAGAGCTCCATGCGACGTCTAGCACCCGAGCTCTCTAAGCTTATCCCGACAAAGAAGGATGGGCAGCCTAATTATTACGGTTTCGCGCAGAATGCCATGCACTGCACCCAGCTCAGCCCAGCGAAAGCACTGCAGGCATTGCGCGCCTGTGCTGAAGCTGATAAGCAGCTTGTATCTAGCTCTATCGAGGCGCGTGTGCTTCTTCACCGTCTAGCCGTGGCGGTTTCCATCTGATTTATTTTTCTTTTTCATGAGCTCTTCTTCCTCAGCTTCTCCCCTCTTTGATGTTTTGGTTATCGGTGCTGGTCACGCTGGCATAGAAGCGGCTCTCGCTGCTGCCCGCATGGGTGGTCAGGTCGGCTTACTGACACATAACCTCGATACCATAGGGCAGATGAGCTGCAACCCAGCCATTGGAGGTCTCGCGAAGGGACATATAGTGCGTGAAATTGACGCGCTAGGTGGCGCTATGGGGGTAAACACAGACGCGACCTCTATCCAATTCCGCATGCTCAACGCCTCGAAAGGCCCCAGCGTACGAGCCCCACGCGCGCAGTGTGACAAGCTCGCCTACCGCGCCCGCATGAAGTGGCTACTGGAGCGCGTGGAGAACCTCCAGCTCCTGCAAGGCGACGCACTCGAACTCATCGTCGAAGATGGCAGCATCGTCGGAGTGAGCTGCAGCTGGGGGCAGAACTTCCGCTGCCGTCGTCTCGTGCTCTGCAGCGGCACCTTCATGAAGGGACTACTCCACCTCGGGCACAATAGCATTGCCGGCGGTCGCCTCGGCTGCGCATCCAGTGGACTCTCTGATTCGCTGAAATCCCTTGGCTTCCCCCTACTGCGCTTCAAGACAGGCACATCTCCTCGCCTACGCGGCAGCAGCATCGACTTCTCCGCCTGCGAACTCCAGCATGGCGATGAGCCTCTACCACTTTTCAGTTACGAATCCCGCGACCTACTCGACCGTGAGTCTGAACCAGCCTGCACGCTCAATTATCTCGCTGAGCAGGACTTCCACGTCGAGCAGCTCCCCTGCGCCATCACCTACACCTCTGAGCGCACACACGAAATCATCCGTGCAAACCTCGACCAGAGCCCGCTCTATGCTGGCATCATCGAAGGCACAGGCCCGCGCTACTGCCCCAGCATCGAAGACAAGGTCGTACGCTTCGCGGAAAAACCCCGTCACCAGCTCTTCCTCGAACCCGAAGGACGCAGCACCGATGAATATTATATAAACGGACTCTCCACCAGCCTCCCCTTCGAAGTACAATGCGAAATGGTGCACAGCATAGCAGGACTGGAGAAAGCAGAAATCATACGCCCCGGCTACGCGGTGGAGTACGACTTCATCCCACCCACCGAGCTCCTCCCCACGCTGGAGACAAAGCGTGTGAGCGGTCTGTACTTCGCAGGTCAGATTAATGGTACAAGCGGCTATGAAGAAGCCGCAGCTCAGGGACTACTCGCTGGAGCGAATGCCATGCTAAGCCTTCAGGGGCGCGAAGCACTCATTTTACGACGTGACGAAGCCTACATCGGCGTCATGATAGACGATCTCGTCACGAAGGGCACAGATGAACCCTACCGCATGTTTACCAGCCGCGCTGAGATGCGCCTCCTGCTCAGACAGGACAATGCCGATCTACGCCTATACGAGAAAGCTGCCGAGTGCGGACTCATCACGCCTGAGCGCGCCCAGAAAGTCGCCGCGAAGGCAGAAGCGATAGCTGATGGCATCGAAGCATGCCGTCACCTGCGCATCGAAAGTGGCGTAAGCCTCGAACTATGGCTGCGCCGCCCAGGGAACGACTGGCGCGACCTGCCAGCAGAAATCCTCGAAACACGCAGCCCTGAGCTCTGGGAACAGATCGCGGTGGAAGTCGCCTTCGCAGGGCATATCGAGCGCATGCGCACACAGGCGATACGACTGCAGAAGCAGGAAGAAAAGCGCATCCCTGATGATCTAGACTACGCAGACATCACCGCTCTGAAGACAGAGGCGCGACAGCGACTTGGTAAACTACGCCCACGCACAGTGGGACAGGCCTCACGCATCCCTGGCATCACGCCAGCGGACATCGCACTTCTCGTCGTCTGGCTGAACAGGCGCAAGCGCTCGAAACGCGTGGATGAATAGAAACAATATATATTAGAAAAACTTTTTAAGATATTGACATTTCAACTATAAGATGTTATTTAGAAAATTGCTCATGTAAGACCTACTCTTATATTCTAACAATCTTATGAAACTTTCTCTTTACCCGCCTCTTCGACACGCTCTTCTCGCAGCTATCGCAGCGACTCCCTGTCTGACCGCATTCCTAGCATCTTGCCCCTTCACCAGCGAAGCGCGTATCTGGACCTATGATGATGTATCATCATCAGTAAGCGGCAATCCTAAAGATTATTATAAAGGCGGCATTAAAGACAAAGATTTCACAGATATCACCTACTCCACTGATACAAACGACGATCTTTTCGAATACGCCTCTTCTTTCGGTGGCGCAGCTATAGCGATCAGTTACTTCCGATATGGCCTCTCACAGTCGGAGACAGTTTTAATGTCATTTCATTATGATGGTATAGAAAACACAAAATTTACTAACAACCACTACATAGCAAAAGGTCTACTAAATCCAGATAGTGGGAACATAACATTCGAAGCATCAGGTGGAGCTGTTTTAATAGCAGACTGTGTTGTCGGTAATTCTAACATGCCAATCAGCGAAGGTGTCAAACCATCTGGAGTTCAATGGGGTATTAATGACTGCGATTTTGAGAAAAATACTATTAGCGCAACTGAAAAGGTAAACCTAAGTGGTGGAGCACTATCTCTCTATAGCTCTGGATCTAGTGGTGGCTCTTCCACTCTAGGAGAGGATCATATGTTAGAATCTTACCTCTACCAATTAACTGATAACACATTCTCGCAGAATGGTGTTATGACAACAGCTGATGGTCGAGGTGGAGCTATTGCATTCTACGACACAAGGCTCGATAAAGGACCGGGTCTTACAATGGGCGCCATAAACGAATTTGGTATGTTCCATGGAGGAATTACAGGCAATACTTTTAACAATAACGTCGTTTTTCATACTGGTACTGAAACCGTCGTCATGCCTGAAACCCCACCAGTAACAGACTCCAATGGAAACGCATACTCCTATGTCACAGCATACGAACATAATCTCGAGAATAGCAACTTGGTCATGGGTGGGGCTATCTATGCGAACTCGGGTACCTTTAACTCAAATGGAAACTCCTTTACAGGTAACCGTGCTTGGAGCGCCTCTACGGCAGCAGCTATAGGTGGAGCCATAGCCTTGGATGGTAAGTACGTGTCCTTTTTAGGAATAGGCAATTTAGAGACTATCAATACTCCCGGCAACAAAGATTTCTTCAATAGCAATATAGCCTATAGTCAATACAATATGGCTATAGGTGGAGCTATCGCAGATCTGGGCACGGACTGGATACCCGCTGATCATTTCTCCTTAAATGAGAACCGCAACTATGCATCTAAAATCGTCGCGAACTTCGATGGAAACTTTGCAGTCGGGAAGTTAGCGAGTGCAGGTGGCGCTGTGTATATGACTGAGGCGAACTACTACAAAATAGCTGGTCATTTCTCTAATAACGTCGCCATCAGTAGCACCATAGCTGAAGGCGGGGCAATAGGTTTAGAACACTCTCACTTATACGCTCTACTCACATCAGGTAGGCTAGGAGATGGTAGCGCAGAGCCATTCGGAGTAGAGGTCATCGACGCGACATTTTCTAATAATAGTGTGTCTCATACGGGTAATCATATAGACCTTGACCCCTTTGATATGGGTGCATTAGCAGAGGGCTACGGGGGCGCTATCTCTTTAATTCATAATTTCACGGTTAATACGTTAAAAACAGAAATGAAGGGGAATAGTGTAACGGCAGACCTCGCTTATGGTGGAGCTCTTCACTTGCGCGACTCCCGCATCAACTACATTCATTCGAATACGAACATAGACACCTTCAACGATTACAAAAGCTTAATATTAAATTATTACAGTAAATCAGGAGATGAAGAGTACACCGATGATCAAAAGAAGCGTCTGACTTACGCCTTCAGTCTAGCTGGAGTCACGTACGAAGATGGTATAGAACTTAACAATCAGCAAAAATCTGATATGATTGCCACAATAAACGCTAATCTTTATGATAAGGATGCAGCTACAACATTCGATGGCAATAGAGTCACAGGCGTAGATAATGCCTACGGTGGTGCTATCTCACTAGAACGCTCGACGATACGCACACTCGCAGCCAAGCTCTCGAATAACAGCGCCGTGTCGACAGGGGGCATAGCTTATGGCGGTGCTATTTTCATGCAGGGAGGTCTCGACGATTATTGGAATGATATATACGAAGACCATGAAGAAAAAGTCTCAACGATCGAGTATATATCTGGGCTTATGTCTGGTAATTCTGTTAGCGGTAAGACGGGCGCTTTCGGCGGCGCTATCGCGCTGACAGATTCATCTTATATTTACGATCTTTTAGCAGATTTTACCAATAATAGCGCCACCACTACTTCAGATCAAGCCGCGGGTGGAGCTATCGCACTATTCGACTCCACGAAAATCTCCACCTTGAACGGCGAGTATTCGAACAATTCTATCCAAGGTGCAGACGCAGCGCGAGGCGGTGCCATCGTGCTCTTCTCTTCCAAGATTGACTCCGTCAAGGGATACTTCCACGACAACTACATCACAGACGCAGAACTTTTCGCGGCGGGTGGAGCGATCTCACTCTATGAGTCTACAATTGATACAGTAGAATCGACCATCGAGAATAATAGAATTGAAACCGATGGGCTCTATTCGCAAGGCGGTGCTATCTCTCTAGAATCTTCCACTATTAAGCTATTATCTGGAACCATTAATAGCAACAGCATTACAGGGGACAATGCCTCAGGTGGCGCCATCATGCTAGATAAATCGAGCATTACGACACTTTCAGGAACTCTCAACGGTAATAGTATTACAGGGGACAATGCAATAGGCGGTGCCCTCACGTTAAACGCCTCAAGCATCACGACCTTATCTGCAAGCCTGAACAGCAATAGCATTACAGGCAACAACGCAAAAGGCGGAGCTCTCGCACTGCTGAATGGCTCTACGATCAACTCTCTGGATGGGGATGCTACGCATAACTATATTCAAGCAGGTGATAGAAGCACAGCGTCTGCTATGGGGGCGGCTATCTACAATGAAGATAGTAGCTTCACCTTTAACTCTTCTGCTACCGAAAACTCTTTCATAAATAATGAAATACGCTACAGTGATGGCTCAATAGATCGCCAATTTCTCTACAATACAGTGACGAGTGGCGATAAAAAAGCCTCAGCTACATTTAACGCAATATATAGGCCTCCAAACATTTACGACACAAATGTAGAGTACCACGACATTTATATATACGATGCCATAAGTGGATCAGAGGATTTTGTCGATTCCCAATTCATTTATATAAATAGTAAAACAGTATCATCAAAAGCCGCGACTGTTTATCTATCTAATACCATCAGCAATCAAACGGTCATTGTCGAAAACGGCACATTGGACATCAGCACAAACAATGGGTATTACGATGATGAGATAGGACGCTTTGAAAACTCTCATCTCATTATTAATAGCAAAGGTAATAGCGGATTAGGAATGGAGCTCCGAATAGAAGATAACGCCTTTGACTCCCGATCGACAATCACAAATAATCACGGTGTGCTTCATATGTATGCGTCGGAGTTCAACGCGAAGTCGCTCATCAACAACAATAAGGTATATCAGTTTAGCGATCTTGAGCTCAATACGCTTCTATCCAGCTCGTCTACTAATCTTGAAGATGCAGGTGTATGGTATCTGGACAGCTCGTACCAGATGTTTACGGGTAAACTCCAACAGGGGTATAGACTATCCCTCGGAGCGGACAACTTCATTTCAGAGGATAGCAGTGGGAGTACGACCTATGGTAAGCAGCAGTTCGTCTTAGAGCATAATTTCCATGGCGACCTGCATGACCTAAGCCAGCTGACATTTGATAGTATTGATAGCTTCGAAGAGCTATTGCTCAATGACGCTATTTCCATAAATCTAGATTTTGAGAACCTTACAAGTCGTGATCCGTCACAGGTAAAGTGGACCTTCGCGGGATGGGAAAAAGTCGGAGGAACACTCAGCGAGGAAGCACGCCTCAAGCTAGAGCAGCTCCTCCAATACTCATTCGAAGAAAATAGCAACTTCTCTAAAAGTGATATCCATATACACCAATCGAAGAATGGTCTCACACTCACGTTCTCAGAAACGCTTGATGCTGTAGTAGACGCAGAGTACCAGATCATCGACGAGGATCCTGACGATTTTTTCCAGGGAGGATTTTCGCTCAAGATCCATTCTTACGATCAAGAGACTGCTACTCTTTCAGCGAGTGACAAACGCATCCATTTTGAAGATACACTAGGCGATGATATCAACCTCACTAGCCCGAATGCAGAAATGGTATACTTCTCATGGACTAAGGATACGAATGGAATGATCACTCTGAGTAAAGAAGACTCAGGCTTTATACCGCTTAATGCGCTATCCGCCTATACCCTAGGTAACGGTCCTACTCATGGATCTCTTAGCGAATATCATACATCCTATGTAGGAGTAGAACGTAATACTATTTTTATCAATCTTAGCAACGATATCACCTACATGAATGCTGATTTTGTAGGGAATATCACGGTATCTAGCGCCCTGTTTAATTATGGCTCTACCATAGACTTGTTTGAAGGTGACTTCGTAGGGAATACCCTTCAGGTACAAGAAGCGACAAGCAATTATTATGACAGAGGTGCTCTCAGAAATGCGAAAACCATAGGCACGATCAATGGAGATTTCATTCTCAACCGTACGATCAATGAGCTGGACAATACGGCAAAAGCAGCCCATGCAGGTGCTATCAGTAACACTAATCAAATCGATACGATTAACGGTGACTTCATTTCTAACTACGCATATTCTAGCCAGACATCGGCCTATGGCGGAGCTATAGTTAACACCTTGGCCTTAGCAAAAATAAGCGACATCAATGGTAAGTTCTATCGAAATTTTGCGCAAGGACAAGTAGCCCATGGTGGGGCTATCTATGATCTAGACTCCGCAGGAGTCTCGTCTGTTACCGGTCTCTTCGATGGTAATTATGCCTTAGCTCAGATAAACCGCGCGGATCACAGTGCGACTCTTAGTGCGGCAGGTGGGGCAGTCTATCGAGAAGGGGTCACCGGAGAGAGTGAGTACAAGGCAGACTTCATCGCCAACTTTGCCAAGGCTCATGTAGACTCGGCGCAAAAAGATCTCGAACTACATGTCGCGGGTGGCGCGATCTATAACAAAGATAACTCAGGCGCCATCACAAGCATCGAGGGTAACTTCTATGGGAACTTTGTCGAGGTTTACAACAAAGCGAGTTATTATTTTATCAATGAAGGCGACGCGCCCACATTGTCAGCAGTAGGTGGAGCTATTGCCAACATTGATAGCACCATTGCGAACATCAGCGCCGACTTTGTGGGCAACTATACACGCACAGAAGTGAATAGCCTCCTCACGGGTGCACCTGGTGCTACGGATAACATAAACCCAGCTTTAGTTGCGGGTGGCGCAATCTATAATGAAAATGCAGACATGGGGATTCTCGCATTGAATCGTGACGTGAACTTTGAAGGGAATCGTACAATTTTCACTCGTAACCTCACTAGTAGTGACGAGAAGTTTGAAACGATCACATTCAACGCTATATATAATGCGAAAAACTCTACTATAAGCCTTAACAGCTATGGATCGCATCAGATCACAGTGAATGACGGGATCAGTGGTGAAAGCTCTAGTAGGGAAACGCAGATTCTCGACATCAACAGCGGGCGCGATGGGGCTGGAGTACATATAGACTCGATGGGCAAGGGGCTCTCCACCGTGCAGTTCAACAACAGCATCTCTGACCAGACTATTAATGTACACGCAGGAACACTCGTCTTAGGCGAATACACAGGTAGAACATTCACCATGGCAGATGGTAGCAGCTTCGAAACCACAAACAGTAGCGCTTTGCTTATCAACAGCAAACTCACCATCATGGATGGCGCACGTGTAGAAGGCTCGGTCAACAGTCTCGGTCAGGCGAATGAAATCATCGTCGAGAAAGGTGGAACACTCGCCGCATCGGCAGGTGGACAGAAAAGCGACATCCACCTTCAGGGCGGCACCATAGAAGTAAGCGGTTATTTCTCTGGAGGTAAAAAGCCAGATGGAAGCGAAGTAGCATTATTCCTAACTGACAACAGCGGGCACTCGTACATCACGAGCTCTACTCAGAAGCGATCCTTGACAGAGAATACACTTAACTACGTGAATATCCAGATGGGAAACAATACCGCTCTGACCTTATCAGACCTAAACCTGTATGGCTTAAACTTAGACGCATCGCTAGCATCTCAAGTACTGATGGATCATGTCACCCTAAGAATAAGCAACGCCAGCTTCACCATGGGCTCTAACAAGGTACAGTTCAGAAACGGAACGATAGACACCTTGACAATCTCCGCGAAGGAATCTATAGCGAATCCCACAGGTGGTTACTTCACAGAGCCTATGGCTGTGTACACCCTCACAGAGCTCGATATCATATCAGATCTTGATATAGAAGGAAGGTTCACACTCGACCTAGGAGATCTTCAGATGTTTAACCCGGATGAGTTCACTGCCTTCCGCCTCACTGGAATCAGCGACCTAGGCATCGATCATGGCAATGTCTTTGTGCGCATCAAGGGAGTGGACTACCAGATCCTAGGAGAGACGAACAATGGCATGACAGGAGTCACGGATCTCTACCTCTACATCCCCGAGCCTAGCACGGCAAGCCTCAGCCTACTAGCGCTCGCAGGGCTGCTCGCGCGCAGAAGACGCAAAGCCGCGTGATAAGGGTCAGTTGAGAGTCCTGCAATACATCGACACATAGAGTGGGAGTCCAGAGGGGCTCAGCTCCTCTGGTGGGTTACAAGGGCAACGCCCTTGGCGGGTTTGGGCAGAGCCCAAGGAAGACCGTGATCGCAGATCACGGAACGTCAGTGAGCAGACTAAAATTATTTAAAGCCCGCACGGAAGTCACAGCATCGAGTCAGCACCCTCACTGACGTCCCCTCGTCCTCTGCCCGCAGGGCAGCTCATCTCTACCGTAGAAGGCGCGAAGCGTGCCTCAGCATTCACC
>CAYJLR010000064.1:0-11647 GCA_964370895.1 uncultured Akkermansia sp.
AAGCCAATATGTGAAAACGCTCTAGGATAAGCTTTTTTTGCGGGGCTACCTTCTTCTGCACTCTGTGGTGTACTAGCACCAGAAGCAGAGTCTACTAGAACAGGAGCAGCTGCTACGGCTGCGGTAGACATTGCAACTTGCTGTAAGAACTGACGGCGTGATGATGTATTTTTCATGTTTTCTACTTTTAATATTTCTAAACTGCGTACACCAAATCTAATTTTTTTTATGAATAAAAGCAACCCTAAAACGCTATTATGACAAAATAATCATAACTCAAAAAACATTGTAACTTCGGTATTTTTTCAATAAAAATATACAAAATATATCTTCAAAGGACTTTTTCAAAAACTCCTCTCACTTCCACCTTAGTCCCCTGCATATGCAAACTCCAAACGAAGCATCTTATGATAACTCTCCGTTTCATGTGATTCTCTTTTAATTTCGATCCTTGATTGAAGATCTAATGAAAATCTAGCCTGATCTGCCGATAGTTCAGTGATCAAACGCATCAGCTCACTTAGCTCAGCCTGAGTTCTGGTAAGCGATACTTGCAGCGCACTGTATTCCTTATTCGATATACTCACATCGACGAATAGCGCAATACGCTCATCATCATTAACATAAGCTATTGGGGCACCTATAGATAACTCATGACACCAGTGGTACTCCTCGCCAGTAAAGATAACTTCGCTTAGTTCTGCTCCTTCTGGAGTCGACCATGATGGGCAGAATAAATGAACATGGTCGTCGCGCCCTACCAATTGCGCCAGCATAGCAAGAAGCTCATCCTGTCCTTCTTTATCTATACTGATAAGAATATGATCATTTCGCCTGATGTTTAATTCCACGTTAATCATGGTAGCTATATTTATAGCTCATTTATCTTGAAGTGAACAGATTTAAAAAAGTCATAAAAAAATGGCTGCAAGAAGATTACTTCTTGCAGCCTGTGTGATTGTTGTAATATCGTCTTAGAAATTAAAACGTATAGCGGTCGAGAAGCTCCAGCCATTGTATCCCTTCTTGCCAGCGGAGTCTGTGCCGTGGCTGTTGATGTACTCTGCGCCGACCATGATCTTAGCCGTGTGAGGATTCTCTGGGCTGAAGAAGTAGTTCATACCGAAGTAAATACCCTGCATGAGATCAGAGGTGTCACTGTAGTTCGAGTTCAGGTTGTAATAGCGGCTGTAAGTTCCTGCTGCATTGCTTCCAGCGGAGAGCTGGTAGCGCATAACGGCCTCAAAATGAGGGCTGATGCGATAGCTGGGCAGCAGGACAAGACCGAAGACATTTTCCGAGCCGTCATCACCGTCGATGACATTAAACGCACCGATGGCTTCACCTAAGAAGTAGAACTGGTCCTTATTATATTCATAGGAAAGTGCAACGACGTCTGTAGCTCCTGCGCCGTCGTAGTCTACACCACTGGCGAGTGCTTCGTCTGTATTCGCGAAGCTGTGCATGTAGTCGAGACGAAGAGTAGCACTGTCACCGAGCTTATGAGAAAGGCTGGCACCGAAGAGTGCGCTAGCTGCAGAGTCGAATTCTGGAAGTTCCCAGATGGATTCATCATCAGTGCCTTGAATCCAAGCACCTGCTTGCCATCCGAAGTCGGCCTTCTTATCAGCATTCTTCACAGATGCGCCCCAGATCGTACCAGCGGCGAGAGCGTTCACGATAGCGGAGCGCTCTATGGTCTTGATCTTAGAGGAGGAAGTGCGGTACTCGCCCATGTAGGCGGGCTTGAAATGTCCGAGCTGTACGCCCACATCACTGTACTTGGTGCTGATGGAGAGAGATTCCAGACCGGTGGATGTTCTGGTGCGTTCACCATTTTTAAATGCTGCGTTTACACCACCGACGTTCCACATGGTTTCAAGCTTGTAGTCGTGGAAGAGAACAGCATTCGCGCCTATGCGGAAACGGCGGAATTCGTTGTTACTGCTGCGTCCGTTGTTGTGATCACCATTCGGATCGAGAGATCCCCACTGGTACTGGGCGCGGACGTTGAGATTAAGCTGCTGGATATAAGGATTATCCATTCCGTCTTTTTTAACATCATATAGCTTGAAGCATGAGGGAAGCCATTCACTAAAGCTCTGCTTGGAAGCGGCTTCGGTTTGTGTGGTAGTGTTACCTGCAGCCATGCTCAGAGAGCAGGTGCTCATGGCTAATGCCAAGATATTGCGTGTTGTTCGTTTCATGTTGTTGTGTACAGTCTGTTATACCTGTCGGCACTATATAATCGTATAATAGCGGATTCGACAAGATTTATACTGTGAGCAAATATCCATATAATTACCCCTTTAATGTGAGCAAATAATCACATTGTGTATATGTGACGTTTTACTCACTTAATAACCGAAAAGCTGTGTCAAATCATTCACAATGGGAATATTGAAAAAAATTTAAATCAAGTCATAATACACCTGATTTCACACAAACAACTCGAATATAAAATAACATATGAGCAACACAATTGAATTAGTCGTTTTCGACTGGGCAGGTACAATCACAGATTATGGGTCAATGGCACCTGTAGCCGTTTTCGATCGTACATTCAAGCAGCATGGGGTCGAATTCAGCAAGGATGATATCAATGCACCTATGGGTATGGAGAAGAAGGCGCACATTCGCTCCATGCTCTCCACCCCACACGGACGACAGCTCTGGATCGATGCTGTCGGTCGTGACTTCACCGAAGAAGATGTCCATCAGCTCTATGTCGAGTTCGAAACCTACCTTGAAACAGTCGTAGCAGAATATTCTACGCTGATCCCAGGCGCTCTTCAGGCCGTGAACGAACTGGAAGCTATGGGTATCACAATCGCATCTACAACAGGATATACCTCAGAGATGATGAAGCTGGTCTCTCCAGTAGCTAGTGAGCAAGGGTACAATCCTTCCAGCGTCATTACTCCCGATGTGACAGGTCACAGCCGCCCTTCCCCATTCATGCTGTTCGAATGCATGCGCCGTGCTAATGTATATCCCGCTACAAAGGTAGTTAAGGTAGGCGATACTATTGTCGACATCCATGAAGGCAAGAATGCAGGTGCTATATCCGTCGGTCTACTCACAGGTTCAAATATCCTCGGTTTAACTCCTGAGGAATATGCACAGACTCCTGCTGATCAACTCGCAGAAATGAAGAAGGCCGTTACAAAGCGTTACATGGACGCAGGTGCTGACTACGTACTCGATAGCATCACAGAGCTTCCAGCTCTTATCGCTAAACTCAACCAGAGCGCCTAAGATGAGCTCGAACTGCTACTTCAACCCTGTACGCACCGTCTTCGGTGAAAACGCGCTTAGCCAGCTTCCTTCATTAGCCAAGCAGTGCGTGAATAGCTCACAAGAGATATTAATCCTCGCATGGGACAAGTCCGTATCTGAACTGGAAGGCGTGAAGCAACTCAGCGAGCTGGGCTGCAGCACCCATTTCCAATTAGTTACTTGCTCTAACCCTGAGGTATCTGATCTCTACGAGATATACCAGCAGGTGAAGCAGCAGCCTATCTCCCTCATCATCGGCGTCGGCGGCGGCAGCATACTCGATCTCGCGAAGTCACTCAGTCTCCTCATCAGCTCCGAGCTGAAGAATGAAGATGAACTGCGCGACATGATCAAGTCTGCTAGCTACCCCAGCACCTCCTGCCGCTGGGTAGGTATTCCTACCACGGCAGGCACAGGCAGCGAAGTCACCTGCTGGGCTACTATCTGGGACACTCCCAAGAACGCAAAGTACTCCATCAGCACGGAAGAAAACTACGCCTACGCCTGCATCGCAGATCCTATCCTCACACAGAGCATGCCTCTATCTCTCGCTATCTCATCCGCTCTGGATGCTATGGCTCACGCCATCGAGAGCTACTGGGCACGTGCTACTAATGCGACATCACGACTTTTCGCACTCGAGGCTATCTCATTACTCGTGAAGAACATCCCTGCACTGGCTACACAGCCACGCTCCACTGAAGCCGTCGCTCAGGTCGCCTATGCGAGCATGCTGGCTGGTCTCGCCTTTAGTAATACGAAGACGACTGCGGGTCACTCCATCTCCTACCCTCTGACGATGAAGTTCAAGATCCCTCATGGTGTCGCCGTCACACTGGTGCTCCCTGAGGTCTTCGAAATTAACCAAGCACAGATCACCGAGCTCCAGTCCTTAAAGGATGCACTCGGTATCAATACTAGCGCAGATTTCAAGCGTTTCACCCACAACATGCTCACTCTCGCGAAGTATCCCACCTCCTTATCCGACTATGGCGTCACTCCTGACGACTTAGAAGACATCGCCGCACATAGCCTCACAAAGGGTCGTGCCGATAACAATCCCGTCGATCTCACAGAAGCATCTGTAGTCCAACTCCTTAACAACATTCTATAAAACACATAATAAACATGAAAAAAACACTTAGTATCATCATCGGATCCCTCCTAGCTCTCACCGCACTCAACAGCTGCAAACCAGAGGAGAAAGTCTTCACCATCGCCTACGCACCAAACGAATCCACCACAGAGAGTGCTGACGCTCGCTACGGCTTAGCACAAGACTTAGAAAAGGCACTTGGTATGAAGGTAAAGGAAATCCAAGCAAGTGACTACAATGCCATCATCGAAGGACTTCGCACAGGTCAGATCGACATCGCTTACGCAGGTCCTCAGGCAGTGGCTCTCGGTATGAAGCGTGCCAAGTGCACACCTATCGTGATGAAAGCCCCAGAAGGAAAGAAGGAACTCGCCTTCTACAAGTCTGTCATCATCACATCTGCTGATAATGCTCACATCAACTCCATCAAGGATATTAAGGGTAAGAGCATGGCCTTCGTAGATCCCTCATCGACCTCTGGCAGCCTCATTCCTAGCTCCGACATCATCGCAGCATTCCCTCAGGATCAGCTAAATCTCGATAAACTTCGTACGAACGGTGAGTTCTTCTCCGCAGTGAGCTTCTCTGGCAAGCATCAGGCAGGTCTCATGGCTGTCAGAAAGAAGGATGCCGATCTCGCCCCTATTTCAAATCAGATCCTCGCTTCTGAAATAGCTCATGGTCGCGCCTCTGAAAGTGAGATCAAGGTCATCCACGAATCCGCACCCATTCCAGCTGAAGCCATTGTTGCAGGCAAGCACCTCGATGATGAAATGAAGGCAAAGCTCGTCAATTTCCTCACCAGCTATGACAACGAAACCTACTTCACGGAAGTAATCAAGAAGCCTAAAGCCCGTTTCGTCGAATGTGGAACTGAGACCTACCAGCCCATTATCGAACTTAATGAGAACCTTAACAACTAATCCTCATATGAATCATCTTCTCAGTTTCCGTCAAGTATCTAAGCAATACCCCAATGGGGTGAAGGCACTCAAGGACGTCTCCTTTAATGTCAACGCAGGTGAGTTTATCTCCGTCATCGGACCATCAGGCTCTGGTAAGTCCACACTTATCCGCACCATCAACAAGCTCATCAATGTCTGCGACGGTGAAATCATCGTCGATGGCGAAAATATCGTCACGCAGAAGGGTAAGAAGCTCAAACAGAGCCGCTGCAAGATAGGCATGATCTTCCAGCACTATAATCTCGTGCACCGCCTGTCTGTTCTTCAGAATGTGCTTCATGGTCGCCTCGGCTATATGTCAGGCTTCAAGGGTATCTTCGGACTCTACAGTGAAGAAGATAAGAAGGCTGCACTCTGTCTCCTAGAAGATATGGGCATAGAAGACTACTGCTTCCACCGCGCAGGTAATCTCTCAGGTGGACAGAAGCAACGCGTCGGTATCGCTCGCGCTATCATGCAGACACCTAAGCTGCTGCTCTGCGACGAGCCTATCGCCTCACTAGACCCATCTTCGTCTCGTAAGATCATGGACATCCTCCAGAAGATGACAAAGGAGCGCCATCTCGCTACCATCGTGAACCTCCACCAGGTAGACGTCGCGAAGAAGTACTCCACACGTATCATTGGCATACGTAAGGGCAGCATCGTCTTCGACGGTACGCCTGAGGAGCTCACTGATGATCAGCTTAGTAACATCTACGGTGAAGAGTGGAATCCTCAGACTAATAATTCCCCATCTTCTGAGCCTATTCTCACCCAGCCTGTCCTCGCGCCTAATGGTGCAGCACTTGGATTCGGCGCATGCGAGATACCAGCCGTTGGTGCCTAAGCATTTTAGCCCACATCCCATCTTCTTCTATCATGCAAGAATCAGTTCTCGAGCACTACAAGAAAGAAAAGTTCGTTTACCATTTCTTTTTTGTCACTCTGGGTGTTCTCTTCATAGCGAGCACTTTCTACACGGGGTTCAATCCCTTCGAACTCATCGAAAAATCAGAAAACTTCTGGTTGTTCGTTAGCGAAGATTTCTTCCCCCCAGCCATCCCTGAAGGTACACGCTTCGATAGCATCGTAACGGGCTTCATCACGACCCTTGCGCTCGCTCTTGCGGCGAGCTCCATCGGAGCTATCTTCGCCTTCTTTGTCGCGCTTTTTGGGAGTGAGTTCATCTCTCCCGCTCCTCAGCTGGCAAAGTATGTGCGCGGATTCGCGACATTCCTGAGAAACATCCCTGCTCTCGTCTGGGCATTCATCCTCTTCTCATCACTGGGCATCGGTACAGGTGTAGGCTTCATCGCCCTCTTCATTACTAGCTTTGCCTTCCTTGTACGTGCCTTCGTAGAAACGATGGAAGACGTATCAAAGGATCTGATGGAAAGTCTCCAGTCCACAGGTGCCTCATTCTGGCAGCGCGTGGGACAAGGTGTCGTCCCCTCCTGTCTCAGTAACTTTATCTCCTGGTTCCTCTACTGCTTAGAAGTGAATATACGAGCTTCTACTATCGTCGGCATGGTCGGTGGCGGCGGTATCGGTCTCGTGCTCTTCTCTTATATCAAGAGCTTCCATTACGACATCGCCTGCACGGTCATCCTTCTCATTGCAGTTATGGTCATCGTCGTCGACCTCATCACAGGCAAACTCAGAAAAGAAATTATCAAATGATTACTCAAAGTATCCCCCGAGGTATCTACCCGACCACGAAGTCAGGGAAGATTAGAATCTCTAGCAATGAATCGAGCAATACCATACCCTTCTTCCTCATCGGACTATCACTGCTCTGCCTCATTTCTCTGGTCTATCTCAACCTAGACTGGGTGAAGCTCATCTCACGTCTCCCTGAGATAGGAGAAATCTTCTACGAGCTCGCTCACTTCGAGTTCACGAAGTGGGATGTCATCGGAACGGCGATGCTCGAGACGCTGACTATCACGATCTTGTCCACCATTTATGGTATCATCATCGGTCTCGTCCTCGCTCTCTTCGCGGCTCGTAATATCTTCCGTGTCCCTGGCCTTTCTGTCAGTGTGAAGCTCTTTGCGACCTTCCTCCGTGCTGTGCCTACTCCTATATGGGTACTCATGATGATGGTCTGCATAGGCATGGGTACGACGGCTGGTATCGCCGGTCTCTCTATCCATACGATAGCCTTCTTCACGAAGGTGTTCTCCGAGAGCTTCGAAAACATCAGTGATGAAACTCTTGAGGCACTCGAATCCACAGGCGTAGGTCGACTCGGTGTCTTCATGAATGCAGTGCTCCCCTCTGCCATGGCTCAGATCGTAGCATGGGCTGGTATGCGATTCGAAATTAACTTCTCAGAATGCACGATTCTCGGTATGATCGGAGCGGGTGGTATAGGCTTCGTCATCTCGACAGGTATTCAAGGCTATGATTATGGAACCGCTGGACTTTCTATCTTCCTCGTCTTCCTCTTCGCCTACACAATCGAACGAATCTTTGTGATGGTAAAGAAAATTATCAAATAGTAACTAATAGACTATTTAGGAATTATAAGTATCCCCAGCGCGATGATGCATCGCGCTGGGGAGTTTTTATAAAATAAGCTCATGAGAAATTATTGACATTTACGTGATTAAGTATTGACATTGTGATGAGAAGAGAGGACACTATCCCGCATGCAATGGACTCGTGTTAGGCAGGTATTATTTTTCGTATTAGTAGGAACTTCTCTTTTCATCTCGCCTGCTCTGGCTCTTTTCTTAGGGCTGGCCTTTGCGCTGATTCTCGGAGGAGCTAAGCAGAAGGTCTCAGGACATCTGCTCAAGATTGCCGTCATCGGGCTCGCTCTGAATATGAATATCGTCGAGTCACTGCGCTCATCATGGGATGGTATCATGCTGACGATCTTTTCTGTTTTCATCGTTATGGTACTGGGTATACTCTTCGGGCGATGGATGCGCATCGGATCTAATACGGCTTACCTCATTTCCTCGGGTACTGCCATCTGTGGTGGTAGTGCGATAGCGGCTATTGCACCAGTGATCAAGGCACGTGATGAAGAGATATCCGTGTCTCTCGCTGTCGTATTCACGCTGAATGCCATCGGCATGCTCAGCTTCCCCTCTCTCGGTCACTTATTAGGGCTCAACCAGCAGGACTTCGGTATGTGGGCGGCTATCGCCATCCATGACACGAGTGCTGTCGTCGGTGCAGGTAAGGCTTATGGTGAAGAGGCTCTACAAATCGCCACGACGGTGAAGCTCAGTCGCGTCCTCTGGATCATCCCTCTTTCTATACTCTCCCTTTACCTGATGAAGAAGGAGAAGGCTGCTCAGCAATCGGATCAAGAAGTGAAAGCAAAGGGGATTTCCATCCCTTGGTTCATTATCTTCGTGATAGCCGCGATGTGCCTGAATACTTACGCTCCTCTTCCTAAATCCCTCGCCTTTGGGGTGAAAACATGCTCTTACGCACTCTTGAGCCTATCACTCTTCCTGATAGGATCGACGCTGTCGTTAAAAGTGCTGAAGAATATGGGCGTGAAGCCCCTACTGCTTGGCATCGCCTTATGGATCATCATCATGGTAGGCTCGCTGCTCGCCATCCTTGCATCCTAGAAAGGCATGCAGGTAAGAAGCAAGGCATGCAAGGCAAGAAGCGGCTTCTTGAAGAGCTCTACGCTGTGATTTCGACGAGATTCCCCTCGGGATCTCGTACACAGCTTTCGTAATAACCATCGCCAGTTCTGCGTGGCTGACTGAAGATCTCGTAGCCATCGGCTTCGAGCTGACGTGTGAGCTCGTCTACCTTCGCCTCGCTCCCGATACTGAATGCAAGGTGGATGAGACCCGTGCGGGCAGGATTCGGGCTCGTTTCTTCGAGCTCTGGAAGGCTCATGATCTCCAAGCGAGCTCCGTCATCGAAGTTCAAAAAATAGGATTGAAAGCCTCTATTCACATTGTGGTAGAGCTCATTAGAAGTCGCTCTAAAGTAAGTGATGTAGAAGCGCTTCATCGCTTCCAGATCTTTCGCGTACAAGGCTACATGCTCAAGCTTCATGAGTCTGCTTTATGGGGGTTAAACCATCATATCGCGTATCAGCCACGCTGTATAGCCAGCGTACACGAGTACAAGGATAGTCCCTTCGATGCGTGTGATGCGTCCCTTGCTGCCCTTCCTGAAGCTGTAGCAGAGCAGGAAGAGAGCCAGCGTGAGCGCCCCCATGACAGGCATGTCGCGATAGAGTGTTTCAGAGGGGATTTCAAATGGCTGGATGATACCAGCGATACCGACGACACCGAGGGTGTTAAAGATATTCGACCCCAGCACATTACCAAGAGCGATATCATGCTCACCCTTGCGCGCTGCGACGACAGATGAGGCGAGCTCAGGAAGTGAAGTACCGATAGCCACGATGGTAAGACCTATCATCATGTCACTGATGCCGAAGATCTCGGCTATTTCTACCGCCCCCCAGACGAGGAGACGTGAGCTACCGACGAGGAGAGCCAAGCCGATGATGAGCCAGATAACACCTCTCTTCAGAGGCATGCGCTGCACTTCTTCTTCGCCTTCTATTTCCATTTCATCACCGAAGGCATCGCCCTTATCCTTCATGCCATGGTAGACGGTCCAGCCCATGAATAGAGCGAAGACGCTAAGCAGAATTCCCGCATCGAGGCGCGTGAGCTCTAGATCAAAAATCAGATAAGCGGTGAGTACAGAGAAAATAGTAATAATAGGCAGCTCCTTACGAAGCACGGATGACTGTACAATGATGGGGCTCACGATGGCGGTGATACCGAGGATGAGCGCGATATTCGCAATATTAGACCCGTAGGCATTCCCTAGAGCTATCCCTGGGCTACCGTCAGCGGCTGCGAGCGCAGAGACGAGCAACTCTGGTGCTGACGTGCCGAAGCCCACGACCAGCATACCGATGAGCAGTGGCGGCATACCGACGTGGAAGGCAGTAGATGCAGCACCTTCAACAAAACGGTCAGCGCTCCAGACGAGAAGAATAAGCCCTATAATGAGGGCGATGATGGCCATAGTCATAACGATAATAATAGCTCGCCGCAGCGAGGGAAGCTGAGTATAGCGCGAATTCTAGCAAAAGGAAATGCTAAGTTGCTAGATTTGCATAAAAAATCGTCGCAGTGCAGTCCCGTGAGTAGCTTGATTAGGTAAAATCGAATCTTTCATGCAGTAGCACCTTGAAATGATCGCCCGCACCAGGCTTCGCAATGAGGTGTCTATCTGCCGCATCTTCCATATTAGCGAGGTCGACGAGGAAATCATGCTGATCCATTAGGCGCGCGACATCGCCTTGGCTACGCTGTGCGAGCAGGAGCAGGTCGGTGAAGTTCACATCACAGGTGATATCACAGCTTCCTGCAAGATAGGGAAGACGGTCTACATCTAGCATTTGATGTGTCTTATAACCACGCATACTCCCCTGTGGGCGGCGGTAATAAAGCCTCTCATTCACATCACCATAGTCGATGGTAATCATCGTACCAAATCGCCATTCCTCCTGCCATCCGAGGTACCAATCACGGTAGCTCTCGTGTACTTCGACAACTTGTCCATCTTGGTTCCATCGATCAAAGACGCTGGATTCAGGCAGTTCGTGTTTCCACGCTTGGCGTATGTACTGGTTATCGACTGAGGCGAGCCCGAGCTCATACCACTCCCCTTCTTGGAAGACGAATTGACGTGCAGGGAAGGCATCGGGAAGTTCATTACTGAAGATGAAAGCGCGTCCTTTCGCCGCCTTTAAGGCATGACTGATTTCGGCATGTGAGCGGATGAAGACTCCACCTAGCATCTTTTGGAGATTACGTAGCTGCTCGGATCGCTCCACCATGTGATACTGTAGACCGAGCTTTTCCCAGAGACTGAGCTGACGGCGTATATCAAGCATCATGTTGCCCGTGCCTCCACCGATTTCGATGATAGGCAAGCGGCAGTTGTGCTTCTTACAAGCGTCTCTCCATGCACTCACGATACCGCGTGAGAGCAGGCGACTCTGTGTCGCACAGGTGGAGAAGTCACCTTCTCTTCCTATTTCACTCACGTTCTGACTGTAGTAGCCCTCTTGAGGATCGAAGAGAGCGATATCCATGAAGCGCTCCATGGAGAGCCAATTATCCTTATTGGCAATAAAACGTGAGATGTTCATCGAGTGACTCCTATATTCTCTATCAGGAAAGCTCCAGCATGCGCAGCAGGGAGCGTTCGGCACGCAGACGAAGGCTCTCTTCTATGCGTACTTCTGGGCTCATGTCACGGAGGCAGTTGCGGAGTTTTTCAAGAGTATTGAGCTTCATGTACTCGCATTCTG
>CAYJLR010000065.1:0-11518 GCA_964370895.1 uncultured Akkermansia sp.
CGCACTAGCTACCCAAGAGTCAAGCATATCTTGCTATATGCTTGACGAGCCGTGGCAAGGAAACAAGATTAACATACATCTCCAAAACAAAGCTCCATTCTTTCTTTTGGGGGATGCAATGATGAAGCAAGAGCTTACTGAGCCTGCTCCAACAGTGTTTTTGTACGCGCTATAAGAGCTTCTGGATTGTTCTCTAAGCTCTCATTCTGTACCGCTGACAGCAAGCTGTCGAGCAGTTTCTTGATCTCTGGACCTGCAGGAACACCGAGCTCCATGAGCTGCTGTCCTCCTATGCTAAGATCCTTTAATGTGAAGCAGGGACTGAGGGCTAAGACCTCATCACGCAGCTCGCGTGCAGTAGCGAGTTCTGCGAGCTTTTCCGCTCGCTCTACTGGTGACTGTGCCATAATGTCCGCACGCATGAGTTCGAAGAGCTGTTCTAAGCCCGCTACGCCAAATTTTCCTACCCAGCGTCTCATGCCCGCGCGTCTTGTCGGGCACTTCTCGCCATGGTACTTCACGAGCATGCTGACGCGCTTGATCGTAGCATTATCACTCTTCAGGCGACGCAGTATCGCCTCTGCGCGCTCTGCGCCTATACCCGCATGCCCTATGCTATGCCCGAAGCCATCTTCGCCTATAGCGAAGCAATCAGGCTTCCCGCAGTCATGGAAGAGAGCGGCGAGGCGTAGTACTTCGTCCGCTTCTATCGCGTCGACACTGTGTGCGCTATGCTGCCACGCGTCATAGATATGATGAGGGTTTTTCTGGTCTAGCCCATCCATGCCTGCGAGCTCGGGGAGGATGCCGATGAAGATGTCGGAGTAGCTCAGCAGCATGCTGCCTGCTCCCTTACCGACGAGCACACCCTTGAGTTCTTTGTAGATGCGCTCGACGCTGATGTGTTCGAGTAGACCATACTGCTGTCGCATGGCGAGGGCAGTGCTTGTCTCGATCTCGAAGCCTAGCCGTGACGCAAAGCGCAAGGCGCGCATGATGCGCAGTCCATCTTCTTCGAATCGCTCCTGTGCCACACCGACACAGCGTATCACCTTCTCACGTATATCTTCCTGCCCAGAGAAGCAGTCGACGAGCCCCAGACGTGGGTTATACGCCATAGCGTTGATCGTGAAGTCGCGTCTGGCGAGGTCTTCACGCAGGTCAGAGACATAGGTGACGCTATCGGGGCGACGCATGTCGCTGTAGGTGCCATCGAGTCTGTAGGTGGTGACCTCTACTGCTTGCTTGTTCACCATGATGGTGACGGTGCCATGCTGGAGGCCTGTTTTAATGGTGTGGTAGCTCTTGAAAACTTGCAGCACTTGCTCAGGGGTGGCGTTTGTGCAGACATCCCAGTCGAGGGGAGTGCGCTGCATGAGGCTGTCGCGAACGCAACCGCCGACGACATAGGCCTCGTAGCCATGGGATTCGAGTCGCTCGATGACATCGAGCGCATGAGCCGCTATTTCAAGAGATACTGACATTAAATATGGGTGTGTTAGATGGGTTTATATGAGATGAGGGAAACGACGCTGCCGTTCCCCTCATCTGTAATATCATGATGAATATTATCTAGGCTGCTACTTTAGACCTTTTGGTCTGAGTAGTCGATGCCTGCCATAGCTTGGTAGAGCTTCCAGCGGTGATTAATATCCTTCTGCTCCAGCTCGACGAGACGATCGAAGTGCTCAGGCTTAGCCTGTGCGAGCATGCGGAAGCGGTTCTCTGACAGAAGGGCTTCCTTCAGGTCGAGCTTGCCAGGCTTGCTCTTGATGGTAAGAGGATTCTTACCCTTCTCGAGGTTATCTGGGTTGAAGTTGTAGAGCATCCAGCGACCGCTGTTTACAGCGTTCTTCTGGTGAGTGAGGCCATTTGCCATGTTGATGCCGTGAGCGATACAGTGGCTGTAGGCGATCACGAGTGCTGGGCCATCGTATTCTTCTGCTTCGACGAGTGTCTTGAGTGTGTGCTCGTCATTAGCGCCCATAGCGATGGAGCCGACGTAGATGTTTCCGTAGGTCATGGCGATGTAACCGAGGTCCTTCTTCGCCTGATCCTTACCACCTGTGGCGAACTTCGCTACCGCTCCACGTGGTGTGGACTTGGAGCACTGACCGCCTGTGTTTGAGTATACTTCTGTGTCGAGGACGAGGATCTTCACCTTCTGACCTGTAGCGAGTACGTGGTCGAGACCACCGTAGCCGATGTCGTATGCCCAGCCGTCACCACCGATGATCCAGACGGACTTGTGGACGAGGTCGTTTGCCTTCGCCTTGAGGAGGGCGAGTTCTGGGCTGTCACCGCAAGCTTCCTTGAGGGCGGAGATGTCTTCGCGCTGGCGGACATAGTCGCTCTCTGTCTTGTGTGGGTTGCTAGCGATGCGCTCTGCGAGCTCTGTACCGACGCTAGAAGCAGCGGCATCGAGGAGTTCTGTGGCGTACTGACGCTTCTTGTCGAGGGAGACGCGGAAGCCGAGACCGAATTCTGCGTTGTCTTCGAACAGGCTGTTCGCCCATGCTGGACCGCGACCATTCGAGTCATGTGACCATGGTGTGGTAGGAAGGTTACCGCCGTAAATGGAGGAGCAACCCGTCGCATTCGCGACGACGAGACGGTTACCAAAGAGCTGGGTGAGCATCTTCAGGTAAGGTGTTTCACCGCAGCCTGCGCATGCACCAGAGTATTCGAAGAGAGGACGGAGGAACTGAACGTCCTTCACCTTAGCAGAACCTACCGTGACGCGGTCTGCGTCTGGGAGGGCGTCGAAGAATTCGAAGTTCTTTGTCTCGCGCTCAAGGCATTCCTCCGCTGGAGTCATGATGAGGGAGTCTGTAGGACATACCTTCGTGCAGAGTGTACAGCCTGTACAGTCGGCAGCGGATGTCTGGATGATGAACTCGCTACCCTTCCATGCCTTGTGCATGGCCTTAGCAGGGACGCTCTGGAAGCCTTCTGGAGCTCCTTCGAGGTTTGCAGGGTCAGTGACCTGTGAACGGATACAAGCGTGAGGACAGACGACGGTACACTTACCGCACTGGATGCAGCTTTCCTTCTTCCAGACGGGGATTTCAAGGGCGAGGTCGCGCTTTTCGTACTGCGTCGTGCCGTTCGGGAATGTACCGTCGCAAGGCATTTCGGATACCTTCACGCTGTTACCTTCACCGACGCCGAGGCGTGCGAGGACGTTCTTCACGAAGTCAGGTGCGTGATCAGGCATGGATGCGCCGATCTCGTGACCTGTGATGTCCTTACCAGCGACGGGTACTTCGTAGAGGTTTGCCAAGGAAGCGTCCACAGCGGCGATGTTCTTATCGACGATGTCTTGACCCTTCTTGCCGTAGGTCTTCTGAATAGCCTTCTTAATGTAGCTGATGGCTTCTTCCGCTGGGATGACGTTCGCGAGGTTGAAGAAGCAGGTCTGCATGATGGTGTTGATACGACCACCCATGCCCGATGCCTTCGCTACCTTGAACGCGTCGATGCAGTAGACCTTGATATTCTTTTCTTGAATCTGACGCTGCATGCGTGCAGGGAGGCTGTCCCATACCTGATCAGGAGCGACTGCTGTGTTGATGAGGAAGGTGGAGTCCTGAGCGGCATTCTTCAAGAAATCATAGAGATTCAGGATAGAAGGCTGATGGAGAGCGATGAAGTTCGCATTAGAAATCGTGTAGGTACTGTGGATAGGAGTAGAACCGAAACGAAGGTGGGACGTGGTCGTGGAGCCAGACTTCTTGGAGTCGTACTCGAAGTAGCCTTGCACGTAGAGGTCGGTGTTTTCACCGATGATCTTAATCGCGTCCTTGTTCGCGCCGACTGTACCGTCAGAACCGAGACCGTAGAACATGCAGCGTGTGACCGTGTCAGCTTCTGTGGAGAAGCTAGGGTCATAGCTGAGAGAAAGGTTTGTCACGTCATCTTCGATACCGATGGTGAAGCCATCTTGTGGGGCGTCCTTCTTGAGTTCGTCGAAGATAGCCTTCACCATAGCTGGTGTGAACTCCTTAGAGCCGAGACCGTAGCGACCGCCTACGATGAGTGGCATGTCGAATGGGAGTGTTCCCTTAGAGGCGGCAACGGAGAGTGACTGGATGACGTCCTGGAGTAGTGGCTCGCCAAGGCTGCCTGGCTCCTTCGTGCGGTCGAGGACAGCAATCTTCTTCACTGTCTTAGGAAGTGCAGCGATGACGTCTTCGGTTGGGAATGGACGGTAGAGGCGGATCTTGAGCACACCGATGTCTTCGGAGAGGGCTTTCACCGTTTCAAGGCAAGCTTCTGCGCCAGAGCCCATGATGATGATGACGCGTGTCGCGTCAGGAGATCCGATGTACTCAACGAGGTCGTAGTGACGACCTGTGAGGTCTCCGAACTGCTTCATGGTCTTCTTCACGATAGCAGGAAGTGCATCGTAGTAGCTATTTACAGTTTCGCGACCCTGGAAGTATACGTCAGGGTTCTGAGCTGTACCGCGGATGACTGGAGCGTCAGGAGTGAGTCCACGCTTGTGGAAACGCTCAACGAGCTCAGGCTTCATCATAGCCTTAAGAGTGTCGTCGCTGATATCAGCGATCTTGCCTACTTCGTGGGATGTACGGAAACCATCGAAGAAGCTCATGAAAGGAATCTGTGCTTCCAATGTAGCAGCATGAGCAATAGCTGCCATATCGGGTGCTTCTTGTGTGCTTGCACCGCAGAGCATAGCCCAGCCAGTGGAACGACATGCCATAACATCACTGTGATCCCCGAAAATAGAAAGACCCTGTGCCGCAAGGGAACGGGCCGCAATGTGAAGAACGCAGGGGGATAACTCGCCCGCAATCTTGAACATGTTAGGAATCATGAGGAGGAGACCTTGGGAAGCAGTGAAGGTAGTGGCTAGGGAGCCAGTTTGGAGGGCGCCATGCACGGCACCGGCAGCACCGGCTTCACTTTCCATCTCTACCACGGCAGGTACAGTTCCCCAGATGTTCTTACGGTCAAGGGCCATCCAGCTTTCAGCGGCTTCACCCATGGAGGAGGAAGGCGTGATAGGATAGATAGCCGCTACTTCGGAACAACGGTATGCAACGGAAGCTACGGCTTCATTTGCGTCTATGGTGCTGTATGTTGTGCTCATATAGTGTATTTCTTGTAACGATCTGTGCCGTGAATCTCTATAAGGATAGCGCGTCAGATGCAATAATGTTACACTTCTTAAGGTGCAAAATCAATTTAAAAAATTGCACTTGTCTCGTTTTTTTTAAGTTAGTTTTGACTAATTTAAAGTTTTTCTAAAAAGTGACGTCTATGAGTAATTATTATTTTGCAGAAATGTTAATATATTACAATGGAATTTTTGTAATTGTATAATATAACTATTGTATAAAGACGCCATCATCTTATGATGACAAAAGCCCACGGTTACTCCCGTGGGCTTATTATGAAATAGAAGACTATGCGTTCTTCTTTATTGGGGGTGTAGTCTACTAGAAGCTAAAGCCTAGACCGGCGCGTATCGTTTGATACGACTGAGCCTTCGTCTTGATGCTTTCACCTGTCCCAAGTTTTACTTCTGGGGTTGCATCACTGGTGATGTACTGGTAAGATGCGAATATGTAGAGAGTCTCTGTGAGGTTTACGCTTACACCCGCTTCGAGCACATAGGTGTAACTGATATCATAGTCGTAGCTATCATCGAAGTGTGTGATCTCACCTGTAGTGGGGGAGTTTATGATGATGCCCGTGGGAGCTATCCCCATAGCGCTGATACCGAAATGGGTACCTAGGTAGATTGAAATGCTAGAAGAGAGCTTGTGACTGTAGCGATAGCCTATCATAGCGTGGGCTAAGGCTACATGGTTATCCTCTGCGTTTGCGTTGATTGATCCATTGCCACCAGGAATGTAATTAGGATCCGTCTGCATGTCGAATGTGCCATAAGCGCCTCCTAATGTGAAGACGATACCACCGGCTGTGCTGCCGGTAGATCCGAATGTAATGTCGCCGCCGATGAGATCGACTTTCTGATTATTGTCACCAAAGATGGGGCTGCTTTCAAAGATGGCATGGTCAGCTGTGTAGCTAGAGCCTGCTAATTCGAAAATGCTTGTGCCGTTTGCGAGGCTGGTGGGAAGGTAGAGTGCGGCGGCGAGGCTTGTGATAGCGAGAGCCTTGCTCATGCGGGAGAGGATGGTGGATGTTTTCATATTGTTAGTAATAATGATCTGTACTGATCATAACAGTTGTTGTGTTGATGTCAATCTGAAAAAAAGCCCTCACTTGCATCGCAAGAGAGGGCTGATAAAGAATTTTATAGCAAATCTTAGAAGTGATAGTTCACACCCACACGGATCATGTGGTAGAGAAGGTTATCAGACTTGATCTTCTGTTCGTAAGTGCCACCGAAGTCGCTTGGGATAGACTGACCCTGGTCGCTGTAGAGCGAAGGAACGCTAGGCATACCGAAGAAGTTGTAGCTTGTGAAGATGGAGAAATGTCTGTTAAGCTGGTAGGAGAGACCGATCTCAGCATTGTAAGCGAGTACGAGCTTGTCGCCAGAGTAGTTTACAATATTTCTGCCGAATTCAGAGATGTTCTGTGTAAGGTCTACAGTAGCGAGACCTACATTGAAACCTGCGAAGAAGTCGAGATCTTTGTAGAGAGTTTCTGTGTAACGGAAACCAGGCATGAACTTCCAGCCTTCGATGTCAACTTGGGATGAACGGTACAGATCAGGACCGAAAGTTTCGCGGTCTGTGTCGTCACCCGAGAAGTAGCTTACGCGGAAGTTCACTGTAACGTGCTTCATGAAGGTATCAGCGGATACCATGAGGTCAGCACCTTGGATGTTAACGAGCTTCAGGCCGTAGGCTGTGTCGTTAAGATCGTCATGGGAGAAGCCTGCGAAGACGGAAGCTTCGACCCACCAGCTAGACTCGCCTTGCTTGTAATGAGTAGGAGCGTCGATCTTGTAAGGAGTGTATGTTTCCTCCACACCGTAGACTTTCTTATTGTCGAAGGTAGCGATAGGTGTGCTGGCTTCCTTTACGGAGACCTTCGCAGACGCTGTGGAGCAAAGTGCTGCGCACATGAGAGCGCAGGTGATTTTTGTAAGAAAATTCGTTTTCATGTTGGATGTGGATTGATATTAACCTAGTTGTGCAGGCATTTGTGCCTAGCAGGATAAACTTATTATAAATATAGTAACTACTCTGTCAATAGTAAATTAGCGAGAATCTATTTTAGTCAGGCTGATTCTAATTTGTTTGTTAGATTACTGTTTTTTCTATAGCTTTAATTTGTAGCTCATTATGCTTCTTTTCTTCTTTTTCTGGAAGAAAGCTGTTTTTTTAGACCAGATGAGTGATTGGTGGCGATTTCAGGGATGATGTGGGGTGAATCAGTGAGTAAGCATGGCTCGCAAGCGCTTTTCAAGATCGGCAGTCGCACCGTAGAGGTGGACATTCCCCTTGGAACGAATGGTGAGAAGCCCGTTTTCGGTGAGAACATTCAAGTCATTTCGCGCGGTCTGCTTCGTCACTTGGAAGATGTCCGCAGCCCCTGCTGCGGAGTACTCGACGCTCGTGTCGCGTAGCAGCTCGACGAGTAGAGCCTGCTGGCGTAGATTCAGCCATTCGATATCGCGCAGCTTCGATCTGAGTTGCATCTGATCCTCCTGCTTATTGCGTATATACTGATGCAGGCTTTCTACTGCCTGATGGACGGCAGCGAGTTGCTTGATGATAAAATAATTCAGATCTCCCTGATCTTGCTCTGTATCGACGAAAGATGCGTAATACACACTTGGGTGATTCAGAATCTCGCGCGAAATAGATATATACTCGAAGTCTCTATAACCAGCCTTCAGTACCGACCAGTAAAAGAGAGCGCGTGCTGTACGACCATTCCCGTCAATAAAGGGATGGTCATACGCAAGCCAGAAGTGAATGATGCACGCGCGTACGAGCGGGTGGATGAAGTCTTCCTGTGACTCGGTCTGTGCTTCGTTCGCAAACTCACAGAGCATCTCTATGCGTAAGGGTAACTCTAGCGCATTCGGTGGCAGGTGGATGATCTCGTGAGTTAGCGAGTTTTCCACGCGCACCTGATCCTCGCAGCTCCTGAGATTCCCCTCCTTCTTCGCATCATCCAGTGTCGCATGAGTGAGCAGGCGATGTAGTTCTAGTATGCTCTCGGGGCTAAACGGGGTGTCTCGTTCCTGCTGGATGAACTGCATAGCCTTGTAGTTATTATACACCATGCGCTCATCGAGGTTTAGCGGGCGACGCTTCTGGCGGATCATAGCCTTAGCCTCGGCGCGTGTCGTCACAGCACCCTCGACTATACTCGACATGATGGACTCCTCTTCCAGAGAGTGGAGGAGGTAGGTGGATTTCGTGATGTCCTTCCTGTCACCCTCACGCGCGCCGCCACAGAGTTTATCGATGACATGCAGCAAGCGATGCATGCAGGGGTTAAGCGCGTAAGAAAATGGCTCGTCTTGCGTGTCACTCAGAGGGATGGTCTGACGAGCGAGTGCGCGCTGAAGCTTGATACCCCACCACCACTCCTCAGAGCTCAAGCCGCTCGGTGGCTTGCGATAGCGAATCTCGCGCCATGGCAGATAGCGGTCAGCTCGCTGACTCTCGTGCTGGGCTGCTGTGATGAAGCGTAGAATATCTTCACCCTTGAGATTATTCAGCGACGGAGGTTTGTTGTTCTTAGACATGCTTCCGCTAGTGTAAAACAAAGCAGAGGAGTCGTCAATAAAATCGGTAAATTATGCCGCAATTTACCGAAAATTTACCGATATTTACCATTTTAGCCTTGTTTTAACGTCGATTATACGCGGTATTCGGTAAATTTAATAGCGATTTGGCGAAAATTTACCGCTATTTACCGATTGCGGAATGTCTTATGCAGGGATGTAGTCAGACAGATAAAAAGCTCTGGTCTATTCTTATAGACCAGAGCTGCTGAAAAAAAGAAGTATGAGCTTTCTTAGTCGACGTTGTCGAAGAGTTCTGAGTCGAGGAAGAAGCGCTTGATCTCCACAGCTGCGCTCTCAGGAGAGTCGGAGGCGTGGCAGATATTTTGCATGCTATTCGTGCCGTAGTCGCCACGGATGCTGCCAGCGGCTGCATTCAGGGAGTTCGTCGGTCCTATGATGGTGCGTACGCGCTGGATGACTCCAGGTCCCGAGAGTACCATGGCAAGGACTGGGCTGCTCTGCATGAATGCATTCAGCTTAGGGTACAGAGGTTCGTCGTCGATGATGAGATCGAGGATGTGTCCGTAGTGTTCCTTAAGTACTTCGTCGTTGAGTTGCATCATTTTCAGACCACGCAGGCGGAATCCTTCGGAGAGGAAGCGCGCCAGCACGATGCCGGAGAGGTTCTTGCGAATGCAGTCGGGCTTGAACAGTATGAGGGTTTTTTCGTCGCGGTTGTACATAATAGTTGATGGGGGAAATGGGGTATTGATTAATCCTGACTCGCTTTCAGCATCTCGGGAGAGACGATGTATTCAGCAGCGCAGCGTGGGCAGCCTACTACGATTTTACCTTCGTCGTTAAGCATGCTGTCGAGGTCGCCCTTCATGGCGCGCAGGGTAGGGAGGATTTTTTCCAGAGTGCAGCCGCAGCGGAACTTGAAGCGACGTGTTTCTAGGATCTTTGTCTCGTCATCAGTCTTTCCTGCGAGCATCGCTTTCACGTAGTCTGCATCGAGTGCGTCGAGCCAGTCGTGGTCCGCACCCGGCTCAGCTGTCGCGAGGACATACTCGTCGCCACCGAGCTGGATGGCGCGTGCCTGTCGCTGCTCGCTCTGGCGGTAGTAGTCTTCCACCCATGCTTCTACAGTCTGACCGTGGACTTGGATGATAGAGTTCTGAGGCTCGCGAGTGCGGAGAATGTTCTGCGTGTAAAGGGTGTTCTGCTCAGGGATGCGTACGTCCTCTGTGATGACACGGCCGATCACGTCTTCTGTTAGCGAAGAACCTGAAACGAATACTGTCGCTTCGACAGGCTGGCAGAGGTTCAGTGTCCAAGCATGGTATTCCGACCAAGGGCGGGATACGAGATGGAGGGTGAAGTAGGCAAGAGTGTCTTTGAAGAGCTGATCTTCACGTTCTGCGTAGCGACGACCCAGCTGCATGAGATGCAGATAGTGATCGACGAAGAGGGGGGAGAAATCAGCTTTAAGAAGGAGACAGTTTCGATGACGAACGAAAATCGATTCAACGGTGGTGAATTCTTCTGCTGCTTGTGTGGTTGGGGTGCTGTCCATGAGTTAAGTTCAGGGGCTTTCAGCCAGCTTATCGCGTAGTGATACGTCATGCAAGCACAAAGTATTCACTTTTTGCGATATTTTAGGCAGTGAGTTATAACTAGGCGGGTAAAGTCTTCGGTTCCTCTAGTCGATAGCTGAGGTGAACCATGTCTGATGAACGCCTTATAAGAGAAGAAAAAAGAGGATCAGCTGATGCTGTCCTCTTGTGATTTTTTCGTAATGAGAAGCCTGCTCTCTGAGTAATCTGTGGCTTAAAATGGGATGTCGTCGTCTTCCTCTGGGAGAGGCTGCGCGCTAGGGGTAGGGCGTGAGGGCTGCTGGAAGTTGTTCTGATCATTGTAGCCGCCTCCGTTGTTGTAGCCACCGCTATTGTTATTATAGTTGCCACCGCCATTGTTGTAACCACCACTGTTATTATTATAGCCGCCGCCGTTGTTGTAGTTCTGCTGAGAGGACTGGTTCTGACGGTAATTGCCACCACCGCCATTGCCACCACCCTGTGCGCCATCACGACCACCGAGGAGTTGGAGATTCTCCGCGACGATGCGGATGCGGCTGCGCTTTTGGCCTGTTTGCTTGTCTTCCCAGCTGTCCATCTGCAGGCGACCTTCGATGAAGACAGGGCGTCCTTTCTGGAGATAAGATGCCGCGATTTCTCCTAAGCGACCCCAGCAAGTAACATCGAGGAATGTGGTTTCTTCGCGACGCTCGCCGCCCTCTGCTCCACCGCCTACGAAGCGATTCACAGCGAGGCGTAATTCCGTCACGGGTGTGCCGCGTGGGGTTTGACGGAGTTCTGGGTCGGCCGTGAGGTTGCCGATGATCATTACTTTGTTGAGATTAGCCATGGTATGTATTATAATTCTGTGATTCTGAGTGATAGTGCATGCCCCGCAGGGTACGCCTTGTATGGTGCTATCTTACGCGGATTTGACTTCCTTGACAAGAGTAAATTAAGGACATGAAGATTTTAGATAGGATTCTAGCTCAGCCTGCGCTTCATCAGGTATCTCGATGAGTTTTAGGCGCGCACCCTCGCCATGGAGGAACTTTACCTCGGAGCGGCGCAGCTGAAGGCTGTCTGCTAGGAAGCTGACGAGTAGCTTGTTCGCCTTCCCATCGATGGGGGGAGCTGCTATCTTCACGCGGAGTACGGGGCTCGGGCAGTCGGGATGCTCCTCCCAGCCAAGGATCGCGCTCTTCTTCGCCCCTGGGGTGGCTTTAATCATTATTTTCATGCTAGACGTTCA
>CAYJLR010000066.1:0-11516 GCA_964370895.1 uncultured Akkermansia sp.
CGTGGCGAAGGTGGCTTCCGCCCTCGTGGCGAAGGTGGCTTCCGCCCTCGTGGCGAAGGCGGCTTCAAGCCCCGTGGCGAAGGTGGCTTCCGTCCTCGTGGTGAAGGTGGCTTCCGCCCCCGTCGTGATGGCGACTTCAAACCACGTCGCTTTGATGACAATTAATTCTTAGAGAATCCCTTTACAAGCCGAGAAGCATGCTATATGATGCTTCTCGGTTTTTTATTATACATCTGCCCCATCACATCATGAAGTTATCTATCATCCCATTAGCACTGACTTGTCTTTTTGCGCTATTCAGCCCTATCAGTACAGCGACCGACGCTATTACAGGAGAACGTCTTGATAAGCTCGTCCAAGGCAGCATCGAAAGCCTAGAGAAACAAGCAGCTAAAGGTGATAGCTACGCCATGCAGCAGCTGAGCCGACATCATGCACTCGCTAAGCGCACTGACCTCGCGATGCAGTGGCACGACCGCTATGTGCAGCAGCTCACGAAAGAGGCAGAATCAGGCTCGAGCACCGATATGCTGATGCTCGCGGCCTTCTATCTGCGTGGCAGTGAGTTCCAGCAGCCACAGCGCGAGCAGGCAAAGTTCTGGCTCGAACGCGCCAGCCTCGCTGGTGAGCCATCGGGTGCCTACCTCCACGCCACAATGCTAGAAAAGGAAGGCAATAAGAGCGGTGCAGAGAGCGCCTACGCGCGCAGCTACATGCTCTACTCTCAGCTCTCTGATAAGCTAGAAAAGCAAGCAGATGCCCTGTACTGGATGGGTGTACAAGAACTTCTCGGTCAAGGAGTCGAGAAGAACACAGAAGCCGCTATAGCCCACTTAGAAGAATCTGCAAGCCTCGGTTCTATCGCAGCTCTAGAGCGTCTCTTCCACAGCTACGCGACAGGGACAGGAGTCGCAAAGGACGAAGAAAAAGCCCTCTTCTACGCTCGCACTCTCGCTGATAAGCACGGGCACAGTGGCATGGCCTACCTTATCCATAATGATTTCGAGAAAAAAGGAGAAACACAGCTAGCAGAGCAATACCTCACTCGTGCCTGCGAGCTGCATCACCCACTGGCCATGCTGAAACAAGCAAAGCTCGAGAAAGCAAAGCAGCCAGAAGAAGCTGAGAGGCTCCTTAATCATGCGCACTCTCTCGGAGAATCCCGAGCCACGGTCGCACTAGCGAAACTAGAAAAAGAGCGTGGCAACAGCGAGCGCATGCTTGCCTACCTTGCCCATGCTGCCGAGTTACAGAATGCGGAAGCTGCGCTCATGCTGGCAGAGTACTATGAAAGCGTAGAAGATGAAGCAAAGAGCAATCAGTGGTATGTGATCGCGAGTGATCAGGGGCTGAAAGAAGCCTTCGCAAAGCGCGGCATGCTACACATGATCCCCCATCGCCATCTTGAATGGAATCCAACAATGGCTTATCAGTGGTGGAAACTAGGTGATGAAGCTGGTGACCCTGAAGCGACTCGCTACCTGAAGCTATTCCTCTACGTCTTCATCCCCTGCGTACTCTTTGTGGCATTCTTATTACCCGTTCTCCTCATGCTCTATATCATCCGCCGCCGCAGGAGAAAAGCAATGCGCTAGAGTTCTTGTTCTACCCCTCTTTGCGCACGGCTAAGAGGTATACTCAAAATGAAGCAACGATTCTCCTTGCAAATTATAAGCATATTCTCTACAATTTTCGCATGCAGAATCAGGAAACAATGCCAACGAAGCGCCTCATAAAAATAGCTTTCTGTGATCCAGAGTCAGTAGATAATCAAGAATTTGCCCATTTCATCTATGCGCTCAAGAGCCGCTACAATATTGACATAGTTCCCCTGAATGAAGCCGACTACCTGTTATACTCAGACTTCGGATTGAAGCATTTGGATTCGAAAGCGGTTAAAATTTTCCATACTGGTGAGAATCACCAAGCCGACTGGACAGCGTGCGACTACGCTCTCACGCATGAATATACAGATCACCCTCGTCACCATCGCCTCCCCTACTTCGCAGTCTACCCCTTGCACAAGGAGCTGCTCGACTGGGATGCACGTTATAAGCGCGAGACCTGGACGAGCGCTGACATCCGCGAGAAGAAGACCAAGTTCTGCAACTTCATTTATCGTAATCATGTCTGCAAGACGCGTAATCAATTCTTTAAAAACCTTTCTAGCTACAAGCATATCGACTCAGCGGGGCCCTTCCTCAATAACATGAAAAACGGTGAGTGTGCACCCCGCGGTGTCGAAAACACGCTCAAGTTCATGGACTCGTATAAGTTCAGCATTAGTTTCGAGAATGAAGCGCATCGAGGTTACACTACAGAAAAGCTATTCAACGCACTCCTTGCACGCACAGTGCCTATCTACTGGGGGAATCCCGATGTGGCTCTGGACTTCAATCCTGATAGCTTTATCAACTACTACGACTTCTCCTCCGAAAAAGAATTGATCGATTATGTCATCCACGTCGATGAAAATGAGGAGCTCTATCTGAAGTACCTCAACGCGCCCATATTCCCAGCTTCACGCAGCATGGAGGACATACGTAGCGACGTGTTTAGCTTCTTCGATCGAATATTCGCAGATCCTATGCGTCAGCGCAGCGCGAGTGAATTACGCCTATTCACGCTTAAGAATTGCATAGGTCGCTACGCCTTCGCACGACTTAAAGCTTGGAAGCGTAAATACACCAAGCGTCGCTAATTATTAAAGCACATCACTCCATTCTGGAGCAGGCTGACCTTTCCCTAGAGTGCAGATCGCATCGATCATCTTATCCCAGTGCTCCTGCCCCTGCTTGATCTCAATCTCAATGCGCAGGAAGTAGATAGGTACATCCATCTCCTCAGGCTGAAGGAATCGCACGGCATCTTTTTCTGTCGTGATGATATAGTCCATCGCCCTATCCGCGCAGCGAGCAACGAAGCGCTCTAGCTCGTCCTGTTCGAACCAATAATGGTCAGGATAGCGTCGGCGTATCTCCACCTCTGCCCCTAGCTGCGTCACGAGATTTTCAAAGCTTTCTGGTCGTGCGATACCACTGAGGCATGCGACGTACTTCCCAGCCAGAGCCTCCAGTGGCATGACCTCGCCTGTGAAGATATTCTCCAGATGCACAGGCGAGTGGTCTGTCACGATGATGTCCGCGAGCACATTATGCTTTCGGATCTGGGCGATGAGATCATCTATTTCTTTTTGGGTCTTTCCTGCACTCTTTGTCAGGATGATGAAACTCGCGCGCTTCAGACTGGAGCGAGGCTCGCGAAGGGTTCCTCTCGGCAATAAGCTTCCAGTACCAAAGGGAGCTCCACAGTCAACGAGGACGATATCGAGCTCGTGTCGTAGCTTGAGATACTGCATACCGTCATCGAGAATGAGCGTGTCGCTGCCGAATTGTTCGATGGCGAAGATCCCAGACTTCACCCTATCCTTATCGACGAGCACTGCCACCTTGTCTAGATTGCGTGCGAGCATGAAGGGTTCATCGCCGGCATAGAGAGGGCTCAGATAACGTGTTTCGCCGTCGCTAGCTATCTTGGGGAGGTTCTTTACTTCTCGACCTTTTGCGTCTTTCCACACCTGCTTCTCAGGCAGATCCTCACTCTTATAGCCACGTGTAAGGATGGCGCAGCGGCGACCTCGTGCGGAGAGCGCACGGGAGAGAAATTCCACAACAGGGGTTTTTCCAGTACCACCGGCGGTGATATTACCGACGCTGATGACGAAGCTGCCGAGATAATGCACAGTCTTGAGTCGACGACGGAAGAGCAGCAAGCGCATCTTCACGATGAAGTAAAAGAGAAAGGATACGGCGCGAAGCACACAGCGTAAACACCAGGCGCGAAAACCTACTGCGCGACCGAAGATCACCTCGGTACCCCATTCAGAAAATTCGCTCAGTCGTGATTTCATACTCTTATCTATTAATGATTAAAGATTCCTTGGCAGATATTAAGTTGCAATTTAGCAAGGTGTCAGTAGCTTCTTGCTATTTACGTAGCCAGTAAAAATGAAGAATTTTGTACAAAAGTGATTTAGTCTTTTTTGCCTTCTGCTGACGCGGGGCAGGCGAAGATCCAGAAGCTTGCGGAGTGGGCACTACTTCAGCTGTTCGTAATTTTTCGATATTGACACGATTACTAATTTCATCTACTAGATTATCACTCAATAGAGTGTCGTAATGCTGTCTCGCCCAATTTATATTTCTTTTAACGACTCTTGCTGGTATTCCTGCTAAAACACAATTTTTTTCTGTATATTTCCCACTAACGATGCTACCCAGCCCCACAACGCAGTCATCTGCTATGCGAGCGCCTTTAAGAATCTTCACCTCTCTACCGCACCATACATGATTTCCGATTTCAATCAAGGGATCAGGTCTATTGAGGATTTCGCCTGTATCATTATCATAGATGCAGTGCCCGTCGGATGATCGTATAAAAACGTCATGCGCGAACAAGCAGTTATCACCTATCTTCAAGCTCAGACCTTGTTCATCAAGATAAGAAATATAAGCGAGAGCACAGGTAAACCCTTCCCCTATTTCTATCGACGTATTACTAGCCTTCGCATCAATGACTAGTGAGCCACGAGCATGTAGTTTCTTCTTAATCGTTACTTTAACATTGTTACCACAGGTGATCCTCAATGATTTTATCGCGAGTGGTTCATGTATAATCACCGATGCGCCTTTACCTAGAAAATTAACAACTAAAGACGGAAACTCATCTTTAATATCCTCTCCTTGAGCATTTAAAACTTGAAAAACATTATCCATCTCTTTGTTTATATTAATCATTAAATGAAAAGCACTAAAGGCACCTAGCCCAAACGACAAGCAGGCAAACTATTATAAAAGAGCGAAGCAACTTTGCAAGACTTATTTTCAAGCGTTGAGCATCGCATTCATACTTGTATGAGAGAGCTAGCGCGAAAATACCTTTAATAGTGCAGCTTGATGTAAATAGTCAGCCTAGAGCAGCATAATGAGTGTTCCATTCATACTGATCAGAATTTGGCTTTTCATTTTGCTGAAAAATTGATACATTGTCTCCATGTCACATAAACCCGTTGTTTTGATCATTCGTGATGGTTGGGGTAAGAACCCCGCAGGTCCTGAAGCCGCTAAAGAAACTGGCGATGCTACCGTTCTTGCAAACACACCTTACACGGATAAACTCATGGCGAGCAGCCCTCGCTCCTTACTCGCAGCCTCCGGTCAGGCAGTCGGTCTCCCCGACGGTCAGATGGGTAACTCCGAAGTAGGTCACCTGAACCTCGGTGCAGGTCGCGTAGTCTTCCAAGACCTCTGCCGCATCAGCAATGCTATCGAAGATGGCAGCCTCGCTCAGAATCCTACGCTCGTCGAAGCCATTGAGAAGGCAAAAGGCAGCCGCCTCCACCTCCTCGGACTCGTATCCGATGGCGGTGTACACTCCCACATCGATCACCTCATCGGTGTCATCAAGATCGCCGCAGCAGCAGGAGTGAAGGATATCATGATCCACGCTATCACCGACGGTCGCGACTGTGACCCGAAGAGTGGCGCAGGCTTCCTCGCTCAGCTCCAGGCAGCATGCACAGAAAACGGTGCTCAGATCGCTACAGTCGTCGGTCGCTTCTACGCGATGGACCGTGACCAGCGCTGGGATCGTGTGCAGAACGCATGGAACACCATCGTCCGTGGTCAAGGCACAGCTTACGCAGGCACACCAGCTGAGTACGCAGAGGCTAGCTACGCTGATGGCAAGACCGATGAGTTCCTCGACCCTGCTGTATTCGTCAATGCTGGTGAACAGCTCGTGCGTGATGGCGACGTCGTGTTCTTCTTCAACTTCCGTGCCGACCGCGCACGTGAGCTTTCCCGTCCGCTCATCTACCCTGACTTCGACAGCTTCGATCGCGTCGTGACACCTCAGGTGCACTTCATCACGATGAGCGAATACGAAGCAGATTACCCATCTCCTATCGTTTTCGAATCTGAGAAGCTCGACAACATCCTCGGTCAGATCATCTCCGAGGCAGGCCTCAAGCAGCTCCGCATCGCAGAAACAGAGAAGTACGCACACGTGACCTTCTTCTTCAATGGTGGTATCGAAAATCAATTCCCTGGTGAAGATCGCATCCTCGTCCCATCCCCTCGCGAAGTGGCTACTTATGATGAGAAGCCTCAGATGAGCGTAGAGGAAGTAGCAGACAAGTTCGTCGCTGCTGCGGCTAACTATGATGCGGTCATCATGAACTTCGCAAACCCTGACATGGTCGGACACACTGGCTTCCTCGAAGCAGGTATCACAGCATGTGAAGCGGTAGACAAGGCTCTGGAACTCAGCGTTGAGAAGATTCTTTCTCTCGGTGGCTGCTGCCTCATCTGCGCTGACCACGGCAACTGCGAACAAATGATGAATCCTGATGGCTCGCCGAACACAGCTCACACGACAAACCTCGTCGACCTCATCTACTGCGGCCCCGATCAGGACTCCGTGACGCTGAAGGACGGCAAGCTCGCGGACATCGCACCTACCATGCTGAACATACTGGGCGTCCCAGTACCAGCTGACATGACTGGTGAAAACCTTCTGGGCTAATCAGGCATTGTAATATTTACTCGAAGAGGGTAGCAGGTAGTCTTCTCGTGAAGACGCTTGCTGCCCTCTTCTTGTTTTCTCCTAGGTGAGAAAAACTTGCCCTCCCCCCGTCCCTCATGCTAGTATAGCCACATGATGGAACGCACTATTCTCGTAGCCGAAGATGATGAAGCCATTCGCGAAATTGTCTGTGATGCTCTCCGCTCAAAGGACTACCGCGTCTTGGAAGCAGAGGACGGCAGGAAGGCCTTTGAACTACTCCTACGCGAGCCAGTCGATCTCGCTCTGCTTGATGTGAATATGCCCGAGATTGACGGCTTCCAACTTTTAAAACTCATCGAAAAGGAATGCACCGGCATACCATCCATTATGGTGACGGCACGTGGTGAAGAACCTGACCGCATCAAGGGGCTTGAGCGTGGGGCAGACGATTATATCACAAAACCCTTCAGCATCGCTGAACTTCTCGCCCGCGTGAATGCCGTACTGCGCCGCTACCCGCGACGAGAGGTGAGCATGCGTGCTACATTGACCTTCCCCGGTGGTGAGTTACGCGGAGACGAGCGTTTACTATTCTTCGATGATGGCAGTACGGAGAAGATCTCAGAAAAGGAGTTTGACTTACTGCGCTACTTCCTCTCGCATCCAGACCGTATTATTTCGCAAGAAGAACTTCTCGTTCGCATCTGGGGTAGTAACAGCCTATCCAGCCAGACGCGCACAGTCGCTGTCACTCTTACGCGCTTGAAGGAGAAGCTGCGACCTGCAGCGGCTCAGCATATTGAAAACATCAGAGGACGTGGTTATATCTGGAAGAAGCCTGCATGAATAAGCGATTTTATCTCATAGCGGGAGGTTTTATCTTCCTCTGTTTACTAGCGGCAGCGTGGCTCTCTATTGAAGCCTCGCAACTGGAGAAGCGCCTAACAGAGATCGACAAGAGCAGTCAGACAGCACGCCTTATGGAGCTCTCCCTCCCTCGCGTCGACGCAAAGCTACAAGAGCTTCTCGCACAAGAGCTCGCTAAGGTGGGCGAAGGCATACCAAATTTCGCTGCGGCTAACTACCGTGCCCCGCATGATAAGCGCTCCAGCTTCAATAAGGGCTTCTTTTTGATGAGCCCTGCAGGCTTTTTCTACCCACGCGAGGCACAGCACTTCGGCAACGAACTGACGAAGAAAACCCTCGTCATGGATACGATGAGAAGGAAGGCTTACAACCCTGACTCCTCTCTCTTCGATCCTTTAGAAAAGCAGCAGTACGATGCCAAGACTCAGGTACCTGTCTTCACTGTGTATCAAGTGGATGAAACTGACTTCTCCAAGCCTATCAAGGCGACAGAAAAGCCCAGCCCCTATTTCGCTTGGCATGGTGAGAATGAGCTCATTTACATGCGATCCATTCGCACGACGCACGGGCATGCGGCACAGGGATTCATCATCAATGTGGAAGAGCTTGCTAAACTACTTCTGCCTCTCGTCGAGCCACGCCTTCGTGCCCCCAGTCTCGCATTATCACCTAATAATGCCATGGGAAACCTCCCCCCTCTCCCTCTGAATCTAAACCCAGGTGATCAGATCGATCTCCCTGATACACAGGCGCGCTCAGAAGCACTGCGCGGAACTCTATTCACAGCATGGGGTCTGAGTATAGGTGCCATCGCACTTATAGGTGTACTCATGTTCATCTACGCGCGTTTCGAGCGCAGGCGCAGTGACTTTGTTTCTGCCGTCACCCATGAATTACGCACCCCCCTCACTAGCTTCACACTCTACACTGAGATGCTGGCAGAGAACAAGGACCTCCCAGCCGCTACTGTGGATAAGTACCATACTAACCTGCATCGTGAGAGCCTGCGACTCAATCACCTCGTGGAGAATGTCCTCGCCTTCGCCCGCCTCACGCGAGGCAAGATACGCGGACGACAAGATATAGGACTCTGTGGCGAGATACTCCCCACTCTCTTTAAGAAGCTCGAAGCTCCACTGCGCGAGGCAGGCTTCAGTTTCCACTACACGCTAGACCAGCGATGCCACCATGTTCAGCTTCGCACCGACTTACTGACACTGGAGCAAGTCTTCACTAATCTGGTGGATAATGCGATCAAGTACGCGAAGAGTCCAGAGGCAAGTGTGAGCATCTACGTACTGCAGACCCACCGTGAGCTACAGATACGATTCGCCGACAAAGGTCCAGGTATTCCTGCCGCGCTGCGTCGCTCCATCTTCACCCCTTTCCAGCGGTCTTCGCATGCAGAAAAAGGCAAGCAACCGGGCATAGGTCTCGGTCTGGCACTCTCGCGCGATCTCCTGCGTTCTATATCAGGTGATCTACGCTTAGAGGACTCGGTATCGGGGGGCTGCTGCTTCATGATTAAGCTTCCTATAGCCGGATAATCGCTAATTTTTGGCTGTCTAAATATTGGGTCAAATCGCCTATAATGGACTGATTTCTGCTTGACTCTACTCTCTGTTGTGATAGTATCAGTGACATGAGATGTATGCAGTGCAGCCACACCGAGGACAAGGTCATCGACTCTCGTATGTCGAAGGATGCGAACTGCATTCGTCGTCGCCGCGAGTGCCTGCGCTGTGGCTACCGCTACACCACCTACGAGCAGATCGAGCGCACGGAGCTGCGCGTGGTAAAGCGCGACCAGCTCCACCAATCACTCAACCGCGAGAAAATTCTGCGTGGCATGATCAAGGCCTGCGAAAAACGCCCCGTCAACATGGAGCAGCTCGACCTCGCCGCTGATGAAATCATCGCTGAGCTCCACCGCGACCACCAGAGGGAAGTCCCCTCCTATATCATCGGTCGAAAGGTGATAGAAAAGCTGCAAAACATCGATCCTGTAGCCTACATCCGCTACGTATCCGTCTATAAGCAGTTCCAGAATGTCGATGAATTCATCGACCTCGTGCGTGGCATGGAGAGCAAGACAGTCATCGACCCTCTGCAGCGCAAGTTCAGTCTCTAGGCCCTACACGAGAACACCCACTCTTAAATACTCTTTTACATGATAGCCCTCAGGAACAACAGACCATTACTCCAGACAGGATCCTGCGTCATAGGCGACTATGACCTCGACTGGCTTGTAGGTCTCCTCGATGATGCTGCCAAGCAAGGCGGGGTAGCCCTCCCCTTCAAGCGCGAGATCGCCATGGGTATCATGAGTTACCTAGAAGGGGGCTGCCCACTGCGCACACTACCTCTAGAATACCTCATCACGCGCATACGTGAGATGCTCAATAAGCTCGGTCTGAATCGCATCGCTCAGAATCTGCGTAAGCTCACACCTCCCATTGATGTGAAGCTTGATGCCATCGCTGAGGAAGCACCTCTCCCACTTTTCTTCTATGCAGAGTTAAAGCGTCGAGTCGAGCAGTTACGCGAGCTGGGGCTTACCACCTATCATTTCACAGGTGTAGAGGATTGCAGTCTGCGCCTCAGTGCACGTCAGCGCAGCTGTCCCGCCACACGTCGAGAGCAGGACGAGATCGTCGCCTTCTTGCAGCTCGGTGCGGCTTAAGTACGGGCTAACCCGTAATCAGCCGGCTAGGGCATGATTCGTGATCATCTTGAGCAGATCACGATAAAAGGCGTAATCAGACTCATCGAGCTCGAAGAGTGCGCCATCGAGCCTATAAGATTCTTTTGACCCACTGGGTCGAACGACGAATATATCGAAGCGGTACAACTGCTGACCTTGCTCGTTATAGAACTCTAGTTCACAGCGCGACTGCGTCTGAGTAGAGTGTGGACTGTAATTCTCTGCGATGCGCACGCGACTTGATAGGTTCAGCAGATGGCGTCTATTCTCCTCATCGACTGTGTAGCTCTTGTACTCACTCTGCTGAGCTGTCATGAGGGAAACCTTCACCTCATGCGCACTTTTTAGGGCATGGCGCAGCTCCTCTAGCTGACGCGTCGCGCGCACTCGATCAGCTTGCGAAATGGGGCGTAGCTCGTCTGCCTCCTTATCAGGTGATGGAATACAGGGATTATCTGGTGATTCACCATGTTGTTCAGCTTGCTTTGGCGGTGGTGCTGGGTATTCGGTAGCGTGAAGCGTTATATTCGCTATACAAGCAGCTACTGACACGAGCACGACAGGAGAGAGACGGTGCAGGTAGAGAGTTTTCATTAAATCATTATATATACGCTATAAATATAGGTCAACATGAAAGTACTCGCAGGTATTAAAAATTAAAAACTCTCCACGGTCATACAAGATATTATATCCCTTAGTAGCTGTATAAGTGCCATTGACCCCAGCAGCATTTTCCTGTATACTCAGCGCATGGTAATCGAAGCATTTTACGAACATAGCCCACGCATGGATGCCAGCGCATTCATCGCAGCTAGTGCCGACCTCATCGGCGAAGTATCCGTCGCAGAAGACGCCTCCATCTGGTACAACACCACCCTGCGCGGTGACATTAATTTCATCTCGGTGGGTAAGGGATCCAACATTCAGGACAACTCCTGCCTCCACGTCGCTGACGACTACGGCTGCGAAGTAGGTGAGTACGTCACGGTCGGTCACAGCGTCACCCTGCATGCTTGCAAGGTAGAGGACAAGTGCCTCATCGGCATGGGCGCTACCGTCCTCGACGGAGCTGTCGTAGGTCATGGCTCTATCGTCGGCGCGAATGCCCTCGTCACGAAGGGAAGCATCATCCCACCACACAGCCTCGTACTCGGCTCTCCTGCAAAGGTCGTAAAGACAATGGATGAAGCCACAGAAGAGGCGAACTACCAGCACGCACTCAAGTACGTCAGAGTGGCTGCGCAGTACCGCAATCGCCCCTCTTAATATTTCAGTTTTCTTTCTACACAACACGACGCCAGCGCAGAAACATGCGCTGGCGTTTTTCTATCCCTATTGGGAAGTTCTCCCAATTCGTTTTCAACAAAAGAGGATGTAG
>CAYJLR010000067.1:0-11265 GCA_964370895.1 uncultured Akkermansia sp.
AGCACTTGCTCACGCGCATGCTGCCGTCAGCCTGCTTCACTTCTTCACCGCCTGTAGCGACGAGGTAGCCGACGCTCTGGTCGATGATGTCTGAGCCCTTGAAGACCTTCCCACCTGCCTTCACAGCGATGTCAGAGAAGTCGATTTCTGTGCCTACCTTCACATCCTTGGAAGGTGTGGCATCGATCCAGATGTAGGCTTCGCCTGGGGGGATCTCGATAGGTCCCTTGAAGGTAACGTTGCCGTCAGCATCTGGGGTGGCTGTTGCGAGTGGCTTCTGCCCGTTGAAGTTGTAGCCGAGTTTGTCGCTGCTGCGCAGGGAAATGCTGCTGACTGCGGACGCTGGAGTGACCTTGAGCTGGAGGGCTTCGATGCCCTTGCCTTCTGCGCCTTGGGAGTCGATGCTGAGACGTACGACGCCGTTCACTTCAGCGCGCTTCATGATGGGGTATGCACCGGGGTCTTCGATGGTGATCTTGTTGATGACCTGCTTGCCTGAGTGTAGAGCGATGTCGTCAAGGATGATGCCACCACCGTCAGCGGTGTTTGCGGTGAAGGTGATAGAGCTTGTGCCCTTAGGGATGGTGAGCTTGTACTGGTGGTTGAACCCACCTGTGCCCTGCTTCGTGTGCTTCACGAGCTCAGAGCTCTTCCCGTTAGCTTCCGCAGAGACGATAACTTCGAATGGTCCACGGCCTGTCCAGCGCTCGCTCCATGCTTGGAAGAGGGTATCCTTAGCGAGTGGCTTATCGAGCTTGATGGTGACAGCCTTCTGTGCGCCACCGAGGATGCGGAGGGAGGAGCTCCCTGTGCGACCCTTATTTTTGAGAATTTCAGCTGCGCCAGAGTTTGCGCTAATGGTGCCATATTCTGTTTTTAATGTGGAGACAGCACCCTTTGGTGCGGATTCGAAACTTTCTGTAGCCCAAGCTGTGCTCAGGAGTAATGTGAGGAGTGTAGAGGTGATCTTCATGTAATAAATAATTATACGTGTCCCCCTAGAATAGCAAAATGCGCCTGTGATGGGAAGTCTATTTTTGCCATACTGACGCGGAAGAATGTTAGGTGGCTAAAAAATGGCGGACGCAGAATTTCTTCTGCGTCCGCTCCAACTTACTACCTATGAAACACAGATCATCCTATATTGAGTTCTCCTGCTCTCTCCTTCATTCGAACTCGGATGATTCTGATATAAGTGAGACGCCTCAGAAGACGATTTGTTCAAAGTTTTTAAAAAAAATCTATTTTTTTTCCAAAACGGGTAAGGGGCGGGTATCCAGCTCGTCGAGTTTTTTGTTCCAGAGGTAATGACGTGTCTGGCTGATGAGCAAGCTACTGAGCGCTATCATGCATATTACATTCGGTAGCGCCATGAGTCCGTTCGTTAGGTCAGCAAAATTCCACACAAAACTACTCTTCGGGATGACGCAGCCAACAAAAACCACAATGACCCAAAGAATGCGGTACGGCGTGATTAGCTTCTGCCCACCGAGATACTGGAGGGATCGCTCCCCATAGTAAGACCAGCCTAGTAGGGTGGAAATCACAAAGCTCGCTAGACTGACAGTCAGCAGCACTGAGCCTATCGCACCAATAGTGCCGAATGCCTCAAAAGTGATAGCCGTGTTTGACATGCTGCCAATTTCAGGGAACTTCAGCTGGGTAGCAGTGAGAGCTAGACCTGTCAGCGTGCAGATGACGACGGTGTCCCAGAACGGTCCTGTAGAAGAGACGAGAGCCTGATCGACAGAGTTATTCGCGCGGGCGGGTGCGGAGACGATAGGCGTCGAGCCCATACCTGCTTCATTAGAGAATAGGCCTCGCTGCACACCTGTCTGCATCGCGATCATGATGCTGCTGCCGATGAAGCCTCCCATAGCGGCTTGTGGTAAGAAGGCACTCTTCACGATGAGACAGAGAGCTGGCCATACGGCATCCATATGCGCCACCAACAGGAGAATGCAGCCTGCGATGTAGATGAGTGACATGACAGGGACGAAGGAAGAGCAGAGGCGCGCGATACTCTTGATGCCACCTATAAGAGTAACTGCGACAAGGATAGTAAGCGTGAGTCCAGTCGCCCAAGTGGGGATCTGCAACTGGGAGTTCTGCAGCACCTGTGCGACGGCATTCCCCTGCGTGATATTACCAATGCCAAAAGCTGCAATAGCTGTGAAAATAGCGAAGACCTGCCCGAGGCGTTTCATCTTCAGCCCTCGCTCCATCGCATACATAGGACCTCCTACGATCTGCCCCTTTGAATCCTTCACACGGTAGTAGTGGGAGATGAGGCTTTCTGCGTAGCGCGTCGCCATACCGAGTATGCCCATAATCCAGCACCAGAAAATGGCGCCGGGACCACCAGCGAGAAGAGCCGTAGCTACACCGATGATATTCCCCGTGCCCACGTGAGCCGCGAGGGAGACCATCAGAGAGGAGAAGGGGGAGATATGCCCCTCTCCGTCTTTTCCATTCTTAGAAAAATAGCGTTTCAGCGCGAGGAAGAGATACCTCTGCGGGAAGCGCAAGATGACGGTGAGATAGAGATGTGTCCCCATGAGGACAAAGAGCAACACATAGCCCCAGAGAAAGGAGCTAGCGGACGAAACGACGGAGTCGATGGTTTCAAACATAGGTGGGGTAGCCGATGAGCAAGAAGAGAGAGTGTGTGTGAAGAAAATATCAGTGCTGGTGTGTGCAGCCCTCATGACCGCAGTCACCGGTGCATGCCTCGGGAGTGGAGCTAGGTGGCGTGACAGGCGGGGCTGTGACGTGCTCATGTGATTCATGAGTGCAGTCTGGCCCGCAGTTAAAGTGGATATGCTCCTCTTTCACGAGCTGGCGGAAGGTGAGCAGAGCCTGCTCATTCGCCTCGGCTTCTGTCGCACCGAGATCAAGGGCAAGCTGGCGTGACGCTACGACGCGGTGTACCAGATTTTGGTAATGCTGCGCACGTGGCTTCATCTCTGTTGCGACAGAATCTGAGATAGAGAGAAGCTTTGGTGCGATGCTTTGAGCCCATGTGATATGGCCATGTTCCAAGAGAGCCTCACCGAGGCGTAGTGCACCTTGGATGGCGTAGTTGATCTGGAAGGGGAGAGCTACGAGGGCGGCTACGGCTGCGAGGATACAAGAAATCCACGTGAAGCGCATCTTCGCCACGACGCCAAGAGCTCCTACGCAGAACGCGAGGGCGAGCGTGAGGCAGATGGCCACGATGCCGACGTAGGGAATGAAGCAGCACAGAGCGATGAGTAAAACGAGGAAGGTCGCGATGAAGATGGTGAGGTGCATGAGTGTGTTATTGAAGGGTGTAAAAGAGCTGTGTGAGTTAACGAATTTCGGCGCGATGTACGCGCCGAAAAAGGAGGGTTATTTTGTTAAGTCTATCATGTCGCGCAGGATATGAAGCGACTCGCGCAGTTCTGGATCGAGATCCGTGGGGTAATCCGGGCTCTTAGCAAGCTCGTCTTCCGGTGTCTCTTCGCGGTCGATGTAGTCATCTTCCTTTGAGTTTTTTACAAGTTCGAGTTCAGGCTTCTTGACATTCTCAAGGGTGAGTCGATAGGCTTTGATATTCTGCTTGTCATCTTCAGCCATGGCTGCGTAGCGGACTTTTTTGTCTTCGTCGATGACTTTCTTACGAGCGAGGAGGGTGTCGTTTTCCTTTTCGCGTTCGGATTTGTTGAGACTGATTGCATTTTGGAGATCCTTTTCGCGGAAGCGCAGGATGTTCTCACGCATGTACTTCATGTCAGGATCTGCTCCGACGCGGACAGCGCTGCGGTCGCGCAGGACAGGGATGACCTTGTCGAGCTGTTCGCTGCGCGTGTAGCCTGGAGCTTTAGCTATCTCATCATAAGGAAGTGGGTAATCTGTCTCAGATTCACCTATCTTAAATGCTGCTGTCGCGACGGGAAGGACGATGTCGCTAGGCACGCCCTTCAGCTGGGTGGATGCACCTCCGATGCGGTAGTACTTCTGGATAGTGATCTTCAGCATGCCACTGCCTTCGCGTGGGCTGAAGTAGGAAAGATAGTCGCCAATATTACGCGTGACTTGTACCGTGCCCTTACCGTAGGTCGTTTCATCACCGACGATGACAGCGCGACCGTAGTCCACCATCGCGCCTGCGAAAATTTCAGAAGCAGAGGCGCTCAGCTTATTTGTCAGCACGATGATATCGCCATTGAACAGAGGCTTGCCGCTGACAGTGAGGCGGTCGATGTTTCCACGGGAATCTTTCACCTGCACGATAGGGCCAGAGCCTGTGAAGTAGCCTGCGATCTTGCGCACTTCTTCCAGTGAGCCACCGCCATTCATACGGAGGTCGATGATGATGCCTTCGACACCTTCCTTGATCATGCGAGTGAGGATGGCTTTCACGTCGTCCGCGCAGCTGCTCGTGCCCTGAGAGAGGTCTAAGTAGAATGAGGGGAGAGTCAGGATGCCGAGGCGGTACTCGCGCATGTTTCCATTCATATCCTCTGCTTGTTTGATGATGATCTTACCATTCGCGAACTCGTCATTCATCGGGATCTTCGCTCGCTTCATGGTTACGATCTTTTCAGCACCACTGTCAGCGTCCAGCACGCGCATGCGTAATTCTTCACCATCCTTACCGCGGATGTGTTCGATGACCTTGTCGAGGCTCATGAAAAGGATGTCTACCCACTGTCCTGTGTTGTGTCTGTCTACGGCGATGATGCGATCGCCGAGTTTCAGCTGGTTGCTCTTCTGAGCGGGCCCGCCCTTGACGATGCCTGTGATCTTTGTCGAGCCGTCATCGTCAGCTTGGAGCTGTGCGCCGATGCCGATGAGTTCAGCTTTCATCATCTCGATGAATCGCTGCTGCTCGCGAGCTCCCATGTAGCTGCTATGTGGATCATAGACGCTGGCAACTGAGCTCAAGAGCGTGGATGTCATTTCCTGAGAATCCGTTTCTTGGATGGTATTGCGGAGACGCTTCAGGCGGGCGAGGATCTTTTCATCCACAGGAAGCTCATTCTTGTTTACTGAATTGGGATCTTTTCCTTGTTCAATAGCGAGCTTGACGATGCTCTCACGGCGGAGAACTTCGCTGAGAAGCATGTCTGTGACCTGATCATTCCATACTTGGTCGAGTGCTGCGTCATCCTTAGCCCATGCCACATCCTTACGTGAGCGAGGGATTTTACGATTTTCGTTGAAGTCGGGGAGTGTGCCCTTCATTGCGCGGACTGCTTCCTCGGTTTTCGTGATGCGAGCAAGCGCGCGTTCGTTAAAGTAGCTGTGCAGTTCCTCTGCGAGTGTCGATGTCTCTTCTGCAAGAAGATAATCACCGAAGCTAGACTGGTACTTATCTCTGAGCTTATCGACATCTTCCTGAGTCAGGTAGAGGCGGCTAGGGTCTAGGGTGTCGAGGTAGTGCTCAAAGAACTTCTTGTACATCTCAGAGCTGAAGCCCGTTCTTGAGAAATGCCCATTTTGTAGAAGGATAGAAAATTGTTTGCCTATTTTGTCATAGTCTGGTGACGCTTGGCTCACTGAGGTGCAAGATAGTGCGCTTACAGCTGTGATTGCGATGGTGCTGAGGCGGCGGAACCAAGGTGAAATCTGATCATTCATGATAGCTAATGTTATCTATATAGTAGCCTTATAATTACTAAAGAGGGCTTGATGAATATTCTACTCCTTTTTTTTCTCTTGTCCATAGAAAAATGGGTAATACAAGTAATCAGAGCATGAAGGCGTATAATAATGCATAATAAAAATGCTGTCTGATTATTACAAAATCTGATTCACCTTGCTCGCCGCACGGCTTCATGCTAGGATTCTCGTATGCAAGAAAGTGAATGGGAGCAGATCTTTGATAAGATGTTGAACCGCTATGGGAAACACTCATGGCGCGAAGGTCAGCGAGAGCTCGTTCGTTGGGCTGTTTCAGGGGAGTCCTGCCTCGGTATCCTGCCTACAGGGTACGGGAAGAGCCTGTGTTATCAGGTAGCAGCTGAGCTCGTAGATGGGCTTAGTCTTGTCATATCGCCCCTTATAGCACTCATGCGCGATCAGGTTCAGAGCCTGTGTGAGTATGGGGTGGCTGCGGCACGCTATGACTCCACCCTGACCGAAGAGGAGAAATTGCAGGTGACGCAGCGCGTACTGAATGGTGAGTTAAAGCTCCTCTATCTCGCCCCCGAGTCACTGGAGCAAGCTACACTGCTGTCTCTGTTCCAGCAAGTGAAGCTAGGTCTACTCGTGATTGATGAAGCACATTGTGTCTCTGAGTGGGGGCATAGCTTTCGTCCTGATTACTTGCGCATTGCAAGCTTCGCGCACGCCTACCCCTTTCATGCTCTCATGGCGATGACTGCGACTGCGCCGCTTCGCGTCCAGTATGACTTACAGCAGTATTTTCATATATCCCCCGAGCATAGCTACGTCCTCTCTCCCTACCGCGCGAATATCACCCGCTACGTCGCGTGGGATAATGATAAGGATCAGAACTTGATCGACTTCTTGAGTGATGAGGAGAATAGACCCAGCATCGTGTACTGCCGTACGCGACAATCGACCGAAGAGCTCAGCTACATCCTACAAGAGAAAGCGATGGGCGCTGTCGCCTATCACGCGGGGCAATCCGCTGAGCTGCGCGAGCAGATACAAGATAAGTTCCTGAAGGGTGAGCTCGATGTGCTCGTCGCTACCATCGCCTTTGGTATGGGAGTGGATAAGGGAGATGTGCGCAGTGTGGTGCACTACCATGCCCCATCCACACCTGAAGCCTATGTCCAAGAATCAGGACGAGCTGGGCGTGATGGCAAGCCTGCCACGAGTCTTGTACTCATGAATGCGGAGGATGATCGCGATATTAGAAATCGCGTACTAGCCAGCCAACCCGAGGCCTCATCCCTGCTGCGCTGCGCGCGCTGGCTGCTTCCTGAGAGTACGCGTCTCGTCTCTCTGTGGGAGCTGACGACAGAATGTGACCTGAATGAAGATGTGCCAGAGCGCGCCCTTCGCCTCATGGAGGGATCGCTTAAAAAAGAGGCTCGTCTGTACAAGTACTATAAGATTAAGCCTCTCTTCCCGCTCAGCACGATTCTCGACGGTCGTTCCGAAGATGAGTGCGAAAGACTCCTTTATCTCGACACTCATCGCGATGGCTCATTCGATGAGCTGGTAGACGCATGGGGCTGTAGTTATGAAGAAGCCTTTGCGCTCCTACAGGACTGTGAGGCCGCACAAGAATGGAGTCTGAAGCTACGCCAGCAAGCATGGCTGCTTCGTCGCACGAATGATGAAGTGCAGCCTCGTGATGTGGCGGTAGAGCTGGAAAGGTATTACGAAAGTCAGAAGGAGCAAGCCCTCCTGCGCTGGGAGCGTATGAAGACTATGCTTCTCTCACCAGATTCTCAGTGTCTGAATCAAGCGCTGAATCACTATTTTATCAGCTATGAGGAAATGGGGCTTCCCTGCGGGCACTGCCCCGCCTGTCTAGGAGAAACAGAAAAGGCTCAGCCTGATGTGGCTGAGCCTATAAATCCTGTGTGTATCTTGCGCTCAGAGCTTCCCGCTGCCTTCACTGACGCGCAGTGTCGGAGGTTGCTGCTGGGCTTAAGCTCACCTGCTCTGATGAGGAAGCGCAGCTATACACATGCGCGTTATGGAAGCTGCCGTCACCTCCCATGGGAGGCGATCGAGCTTACATAAGAGACGGGTCGAGCTTACATATTGAGATAAGCGATGTCGCTACGACGCTGTGAGCCGTCGAAGTTCACCTTTGCCGCTTCGCTGTGAGCGAGCGTGCGAGCCTCTTCGAGGCTGTCGCCCTGAGCGACGATGGCGAGGACGCGTCCACCATTCGTTACCCAGCCTGCCTCTGTCTTCTTCGTGCCACAGTGGTAGATACGAGCCGCGCAGTCTTCGAGTCCTGAGATGAGGTCGTCATTGCGAGAGGTGACAGGGTAGCCAGCGGAGGCGAGAATGCAGCAGATGCTCCATCCGTCGCTGAAGGAAATGAGATCAGGTGTGAACTCACCCTTCGCGCCATTTAAGCAGAATGTAGCGAGATCACCTTGGAGGAGAGGCATGACAGCCTCACACTCTGGATCGCCGAAGCGGCAGTTGTACTCGATGACCTTAGGTCCTTCAGGAGTGAGCATGAGACCGAAGTACAGGAAGCCGCGGTAGGGAAGACCATCCGCGATGAGACCCTTTACGGTAGGGATGACGACTGTTTGCTCGATCTCTGCGAGGAGTTCTGCGCTGACAAGCTGGCGGGAAGCTACCGCTCCCATGCCCCCTGTGTTAGGTCCGCCATCACCGTCTTCGAGACGCTTGTAGTCACGAGCAGGGCAGAGGATGAGGTACTGATCATCGCTGATCGCACCGAAAATAGAAATCTCAGGGCCAGTGAGGAACTCTTCGACGAGGAGACGACCTTCACCAAAACGCTTTTCTGTGAAGACCTCATTGAGGAACTCGTCCGCAGCAGCCTCATCAGCGCAGACTGCGACACCCTTACCAGCGGCCAAGCCATCAAACTTCAGCACCGTGGGGTACTTCCCATCGATAGCAGCCTTCGCGTCAGCGAAATTATCCACGGTGGATGCTCCACCAGTAGGGATGTTGTGACGGAAGAGGAACTCCTTGGCGAACTCCTTGGAAGCTTCGAGCTGGGCGCTTTGCTTCTGAGGTCCCCAGCAAGGGATGTTCACCTGAGCGCAGCGATTAGCCAGACCTTCACCGAGCACGAGGTAGCTTTCTTCGCCAGCGACGCAGAGGTCTACCTTCTCGGACACCATCCATTCGAGGAGGCTATCCATGTCGTGGGCTGGGACAGGCTTTGCGATACTGAGGATAGCATCGCTTCCTGGGAAAGAATAAATTTCAGGTGCGCAGGGGCTAGCTGCGAGTGTTTCCACGAGAGCATGCTCGCGACCGCCTTTTCCAATGACAGCAATCTTCATGACGATATTTTAGGCGAAGCCGAGCCTAGAAGCAAGAAAAACTAATGCCGTCTTGCGTCGATACTGCGTTTTCGCAACGTGTACAAAAGGAAAATATTGCGCTAAATCGCTGTCATGCTACAGGGTTTTGGCTTGAATAGCTATCTAATATTATGTTATTATAACTGGACAACGCCAATGCAATATATCCTATCCATATTCCTGATTTTGCTCAGTTTCATGAGTTGGCTTCCCTCTGTAGCTGAGGCGCAGCGCAGCACTCCCACACTCGTATCGAGGGGTGTGCAGACTTCTGACCCTAGCTCGTGGAAGCGCTACACTGTGAAGGGGGTGACCTATATGCGTGCTGAGGATTTGATGGCCTTTTACAAGTTTAGATTATTGAAGAATGTGGGACGTGTAGGCTACACGAGCTACGGCGCTGCGAACCGCTATGTGTCCTTTCGCCCAGGCCGTTTAGACTTCTATGTGAATAATTACCGCTATATTCTATCCCATCCTATTCTGGCGCAAGATGGGCATAATCTTATCTCGACTATTGATGTCAGTAAGCTCGTCGATCCTGTGCTGCGTCCGCAGTTTTCTACTCAGGCTGGTCGCGTGACGACAGTGGTGCTCGATGCGGGGCATGGTGGGCATGATTCTGGAGCAGTGAGTTCTTATGCCATTGAGAAAGAGTGTAATCTGGAGCTCGCGCGAAAGGTTCGCGATATTCTCATCAAAAAAGGATTTAAGGTCGTGATGACGCGTGATTCTGACTTTTTCCTGACCCTTCAGCAGCGCGTGAATATAGCCAATAAGGTGCCGAATTCCATCTTCGTGAGCATTCATCATAACTCGGGGCGTAGTGCGGCCGAGGGGATAGAGACATTCACACTCGCACCGCAGGGGACGACATCCCCCTTTGCACGCAAGCGCCTGAATCATCAGCTGCAGGGGAATCATCAAGATAGTGAAAATATCGCCCTGGCTACTGCCGTGCATAGCCGTACGATTAAGGCATCTGGCGCGGTGGATAGAGGGATTCAGCGCGCGCGATTCTCCGTTCTTTGTACCATACGTCGCCCAGCTATTCTCTTTGAAGGTGGCTTTGTTTCCAATGCGAAGGAAGGTCGTCGTATCGCTAGCTCGATCTACCAGAATACGCTTGCGGCAGCTATAGCTGAGGGTATCATCGCCTATAGCGTGAATGTGGGTGGCGCTAAGTCACGCCTGCGTTCGAACGATAGAGCGAGGGTGAATCGCTAATGATAGTAGAAATGCCTATGATCTTAACTCGAGTCAGAACCAGCCTCCTTGTGCTTGCAAGTCTGTTAATCAGTTTGGCTGGTTTGCAAGCTAATCCATCGACTCTCAGGAGAGAGGCTTCTAGTTCAGACAATAGGCAGGCTGAACTCTGGGAAGAGCGTGCAGTCGATGGGGTGAGCTACGTGACATGGGCTCAGTTCTGTGCACAATATGGCTTCAGCCATGTCGCTGTGAGTCAGCAGCCGCTGACTTACCGGCACCATGAGTTTGATCTGCGACTCTCTGCGGATGGGAAGAGTATCTTTTTGCAAGGGATGAGGGTGGATATGATGCACCCCATCCTCTTTCGAGGTGATTTACCTGATTTGATTTCGAAAGCAGATTGCGTCCAGTTGATAGACCCTATCTTGCGTGCGACTTACATAGAGCCAGCCCTTCCTGTCGAGATGGTGCTGATCAACGCACCCCACGGTGGTATGGATCAAGGTGGACTCGTTCACAGCGAATCAAAGCTGCGAGAAGCAGCGTACACGCTGGAATTAGCCAAGAAGCTGAAAGAGCGCCTGAATGCAAAAAATGTACACTGTGAACTCGTGAGAAAAGGTGATCAGTTCCTCTCAGATCAGGCCCGTATCAGACAGGCTAATAGCTATTCGAACGCCATTTATATCAGTCTGCACGTGAATGAGGGGCATCCCTCGCGCTCAGGTGTGGAGTGCTATACCTATAGACCGAGTTCCCCCCATAGTGCTCTGCTGGGGATGAACATGCTCTCCCATCTCGTGGCAGATACTGGCGCGCTGGACGGAGGATTACGCGGTAGTTACTACAGCGCGCTGCGCTCTATACATCATCCTGCTTGCCTTGTGTATCTTGGATACTCCACTCATCCTACGGAGGGAGTGCAGCTGCTCGATGCTGCTTACCAAGAGAAAATGGTCAATGCATTAGAAAAGGGTGTACTTAACTATATAAACTTGAGTCGACTTCCTCGTACAGTCGACTTGGATAAGGATAGGCGTTGGCAGGAAGCGAAAATAGCCGAAGAGGCGAGATTGGCTGAGGA
>CAYJLR010000068.1:0-11180 GCA_964370895.1 uncultured Akkermansia sp.
ACGCCGAAAAATCCCTTCGTGATTTCGCGCTGCGAATTACGAGAACTCCCCTTAAGAGTCTGAAATGTCCATACTGGAAATTAGCCTCCCCATTTTAAATAAGCACCAGCTGCGCATTCGATTCGCGAGTCGAGATGGGGTAAACCTACTTGTATTTAAATGTAAGCGTTATTTTATTCATTTACATATATATACTAGCTGTGTGCTCTATTGTAATTTAATGTATGGCTATTTTTTGTTTGTCATTATTCTGTTTTGTTAGCTATTTCTGCTTGCGTCTGTTAGTGACTTTTTATATTATTCTAATGTATAGTGATACACTCCTCTTATTATATTTTATGAAATTACATCTCCCATCTAAACTACGTGCCGCCGTGCTTGCTTGCGTGGTGGCGTTTTCGCCCGTTGCTTATACTGTCTCTACAGGGACACTGTTATTCACAGCGTTGAGCACGACTCCAGCCTTTGCGGTCACTGAGACTATAGGGCAGAATACTGTAGGTGCCGGTGGTGATCGTCGTCGCATCTTCGGGCAGGCAACGGTCGCCAATGGTGATGCCGAGGCCCTGCCAGCTATCGTCTGGACAGCTGACGATACGGTCATCATGGACTTCACCTCTGGTTTCTTTGGCGGCGGCGGCTTCACGACCAATGTCGGTACTATCATCGTGCGCGATTGGCTGATGACGGGTGGATCTAGCTCATTTGTCGGGACATTTAATAGTGATCTGGTGTCGCCTGATGATTTTGCTACCATGGCTGATAGTGGTGATATTCAGGCTGGGGCAGCTCAGGAGGGCGCTTGGACATTCAATGGGGATCATAGTGGCTTCCAGGGTGATTTTGTCAATTTCAGAAATGGAACGAATACGTGGACGATCAATTTCCTTCATTCTGATGGACCTGCGAATCTGACTGCGGTGTCAGGCACGGGTGCTATCCGCAATCACGCGGACAAGGCGACGGCTCGCACAGTGCTGGTGTATCAGTACTTTGATGATGGCGCTCCCCGTACCGTGACGATTGAGAATAGCAGTATTGAAGCCTATGATATGGCTTTGACTGCGGCTGGTACTGGCTCCACTGCCACGACAGGTGCAGACTATACGGTCAACTCCGCGCTGAATGTGACAAACTTCTTGAGCGTTTGGAATGAGGCGACAGCCGTTCTGACGCATGGCAACAATAGCGTAGCCAACGTGAATATCGCTGTCGCTAATAGCCGTCTCACCATAGGCAATGGCATGGATACGGCACTGACGACGGTCACGGCTGCGATCACGAATGCGGGCTCTATCCATGTGGCGAACAATGCCACACTGACCACAGGTGGTCAGATCTCAGGTGCAGGCTCACTCCATGTAGCTGCTGGAGGTACACTCAATATCAATGGAACGCTCGTGGCTAATGCAACGGCTATTGAGAATGCAGGCACGCTCAACTTTGGTGCTGATGCTATAATCGATCTCTCGGTGCTGGGGCTGCTCACTAGCTACACGATCGTAGAAGGCGGTACGCTGACGGGATTCACCGATCTGGACATTAGTAACTTGACAGGGGTGAACCTTGCAGGCCGCGAAGCGATATTTGGGGCTGATGGGACGATCACGCTCACCATCGACGGCACGGAGCATGTGGTTGCAGGCTCGGTCGATCCGATAGACTGGGCGGTTGGGACTATTTTTGACGCGGCAACGGGGGCCTTTGCCGAGGGAGATGCTGTCGTCGTCGAGGGCGATGCGACACTCGTCATGACCGAGACTATCCTAGCCTCTCTCGTGACTGTCGATACAGGAGTGGAGCTCACGCTCGAGTCCGAGGCTGGTGAGACCAATCAGCTCAATGCAACGATCAATGTCGACGGGACACTCGTCGTCGTAGGTGACGCGCTGCATGATGATGTCACGCTGACGAGCACAGATACGGCGGCAGCAGGCACAGTGCGCTTCGATATAGGTGCTGGTAATGAGATTAATTACGGTGCGCAGGTGGATGATTTCACCGGTAATCTCGTCGTGGCCTCAGGGCAGCTGACCTATCAGGGGACGAATGATATCTCTGGCAATGACACCTACGATATCGAGGTGCTCGCAGGCGCGACGCTCAAGATCGCGAGCGTCTCTCTGGGACAAGCCGATATCGTCCTGAACGGGACGGGCGGCTCTGCCGATAATCGCGCCACTCTCGATATTGCGAACTCCACCCAGGGGCAGACGATCACGGCCAATGGCTTCACAGCCGCCCAGACGCTTGATGCCATCACTAATGTCACAGGACTACTCACCGTCAATGGAGATATGGAATGGACGGCTAATCAGATCGTCAGCCTTAATGGCGGGATGACAGGTACTGGTCTCTTCACCAAGAAGGGAACCAGCACGATAGCGGTGAACAATGGCAATTTGAGCTTCGATGGCGATATCGTCGTGGAGGCAGGTATCTTCCAGATTGGCAATGCGGGCGCTGATGAGCTCAATCCAGGTGCGATCAACTCCATCACGGTGGAGAATGGCGCGCAGCTGAGGATGTTCCACGATGAGACGGATATGTCTTCTACGACCCTGACGCTACGCGGTGCCACGCTGCACAATCAAGGGATGGGGACATCAACGACTCTGGCGGATGTCGCCACGCTGAGTACTTACACCTCGATGCAGAAGCTCATTGTAGAAGATGCTCCGAATACGATTTCCTTCACTTTCAAGGGACGTTATCTCTTTGGAGAGATGTCAGGTGATGCGAACCTTACCTTTACTAGCGCTGCAGACTCGGGGGATAATGGGGAGTACCGCATTATTATCGTCGACAAGCTCGCCAACTACAGCGGCACAATTAGTCAGACCTATGCTGATGGTGTTGCGAATCGTTTTTATATCAATAATGTGCAGCTCTCAGAGGGGGATGTCGCCTCTGTCACGGCTCAGGATGTCTATGCCTTTGACTTTGCGATGACGGGAGCGGGTAGCCTCTCTCTCGCGCAGAAGCTCGTCGCGGACTCCGTACTGCTGGATCATGCTGGCACGCTCGTCGTCACGGGAGACGTCGAGACCTCAAGCTTTAAGGCAGCACAAACAGGCACGAGCACCCTGAGTCGTCTCTCCATCGCTGATGGAGGTGTCCTGCATATGAACTATGAGGGTAATCTGACCATCACTGAGCTCGCACTCGCGTCCACGAGCACGCTCGTCTATGGTGCAGGTGCAGAGCTCTTGCACGTTACTGCAGCCGATATCACCGCACTGGATGTGATCAATGTGTCCGTGCTGGATCTCGATCGCGCGACACTCGCTGCGGGGATTGAGCTGGGGATCTCCACCGATATCGCGACAAGGGATATCCAAGTTTTCGGCTATGAGGATTATGACCTGGTGAACAATGGTTCGGACTTCTGGAGATTGACCATTGCTGAGGATGCTGTTTTTGACATTGGTGGCTGGGATGTAAACTGGGGGACTGAGGTTCTGATCGCAGCACCCGAGGACTCTGTGACTACAGTCATTGCGGCCGCTGCAGGGGCGAATTCTCATGTATCTCTCTTTAATGGTACCTCATCAGGGGGTGTCGCCTATACCTCGGATGGTATCACGACCGCCACGATCACAGGAGGGGGGAACGTTCCCACGGGCGATGGTAACCTCGTCTATATCTATGGTGGAGGTACAGGTGCGGCTGCGACGACGAACTCATGGATCAATGTGGAGGGTGGTGACTTCTTCCTCGTTGCAGGTGGTGGTGCTTCATGGAATCCACAGGCGAACTTCACAGGAAGCTCTCATGTCGTGATCAATCAGGATGCAGGCTCGGTCGCCTATGTCGTGGGTGGTATTCAGCAGGATGCGAACAATCCTACCTTTGCTGGCGATAGCTATGTCTCTATCTTCTCCAATACCGTGACAGGTTCCGTCATAGGCGGCAATACCACTATTCAGAATGGAACTACAACCTTCAGTGGCGATTCTAACGTCTATGTCTACACGCCTCTCAATCTGAGCTCATCGCTGAATATCCATACACGCGCAGGCGACCTCGCTGGCGATTATATCATCGGTAGTAATGCACGAGGATCATCGTCTGCAACGAACTCGGCAACAGTGAGTATCCATCAGGGGGATTCGCAGGTCACCATTGATCTGAGTGACTATACGGGAGCAGCTACCACCTTTACCAAGCAGATCATCGGCAATGGATTTGTGAGCAATTCGCATAGCGCTACCCACACAGGCAATAGCACAGTCTCGATCACGGGTCATGCGGATGTCGAGTTTGAAGACCGCGTACGCGGCGGTAGCTTCGTCGTCAGTGGTACCAACACGCTCAATGGTAATACGAATGTCGAGATTATGAGTGGTACGTTCAGCAATCGCATCATTGGTGCTGACGAGATCTCAACAGGGACGACAACCATCAATGGTAGTAGTTCGGTGCATATAGTGAATGGTAGCTTTGCAGATACCGTCATCGCAGGCTTCAATCAGGCGGCTGGTACTACATCCATCGCTGGTAGCTCACTGATGATTGAGGGCGGTAGCTTTGCTTCCGTTGTCGCGGGTAGTTTGCAGAATGCTGGTACGATGACGAATACGGGCGGCACGAATCTTACCATCTCTGGTGGCACATTCTCAAGTATCGTCACGGGGGGCAGTGTGCAGCTCGCAGGCTCGACCATCAACACGACCGCCGATCTTGTCGATATCAATATCACAGGCGGTAGCTTTACCGACAGTATCATCGGTGGCTCGCAGCTGGCTGCGGACTTCGCAGGGAGTGTGCAGGCAGATGGAGGCGTAAGCCTCACGGTAGACGGTGCGACGACTGTAACAAATGGCATGATCATCGGTGGCCACAGCCGCAGCACAGGTAGTGCTGATAGCACCATCACAGTAGGAGAAGTCTTCATCAAGCTCTATGGCGGCCAGATCAATGGCGATATCTATGCTGCAGGCTACCTCGGTGAGACGCCCACCGCAGGCACAGTCACCACAGATGCCACCTCCGTGGCAATCACAGACGCTGCAAAATTTGGCAGCGACGTTATCATCGACGCTGGATTCGGCGGTGCTGGAGCTGCGGGTGGTACGGTGCTCGGCGAGCAAGTACTCATCCTTGAGGGTGAGGGAGCCTTTGCCGAACTCGCTGACGTGAGCTTCAAGAGCTTCGACACCGTCGATGTGCAGGATGCTGCTGCCTCCGCGAGCCTGAATCTCGATGCCATGACACTGACCAAGATAGGGGCAGGGACACTCATACTCGAGGCCGCTGATCGTACCCTCGTCGAGGTTGAGGCAGGTACACTCGCGCTGGGTAGCGGCACGGTAGATCACACCCTCACTGCGGTCAATATCAGCGATGGAGCGGCGATCGACCTGAGTAATGATCGCCTTGGTATCAGCGGGACACTCACCCTTGATGCGGGCTCGACTCTCAAGATGGACGTCGACAAGCTCACAGCGGCGACCGCGACCGAGCTCGGTGTGCTCAGCGTCGGTGCGACAGCGGACAACAAACTCACACTCGATCTCGGTGGAGAGACGCTCACGGGTAACTACGAGCTGACGCTCTTCCAAGGTCTCACCAGCATCGAAGGCATCACCTTCTCCAATCAGGTGGGGCAGCTCGCGGCGAATGCAGGCGACTACTTTGAGGGGCTCACGGGTTTCCTCGTCCAGCGCGATGGTGGGTCTACACTCGTGCTCACTGACCGCCTCGTCTCCGACCTCGTATGGCTTGGTGGGAATGGTAACTTCAGTGATGTTAACTGGGATCCCGGTACAGGCATTGCCTTAGCGCTAGTTGATACGGTTTCGGTTATCTTTAATGAGACCGCCCTGCCTGCAGGAGGTGCGACAGTCACGCTTGATGCCGATTATGAGCTCGTCGAGCTGACGGTCGAAGGCGCAGGCTCGATCTACACCTTTGACTCACCAACAAGCAACAGTCTGACCCTCTCGGCAGGCATCACCGTCACGGATGGAGCACAGGCCACCTTTGAATTCCAACCCATCCTCGGCGCGGCTGCACGCGTGACGATAGGTGAGAATAGTATTCTGACCTTCACACCTACCGATGAGCTCGGCCTCTATGCACTCTCGAGTGTCGGTCAGCTCACGACTGGGGGTACCCTGAGCCTGCAGACCGCCACCTCATCAGGTGGTCATGTCACAGCGAGCGCACTCCATCTCGCGACTGGCACGGACAATAGCTTTAGTCAGCTCAATATCACGGGGAACGTCATCAACACAGGCTCACTCACCGTCTCAGGCACATCCAGCATAGGATCACTGAGCGGGGAGGGCAGCGCTCTGCTCAGCGGCGGGCTGAGCATCACCGATGGCGCCACACTGACCATCGAAGGCAGTGCTATAATGAGGGCGCTGAGTAACAAAGGTAGCCTGATCGCTGAGGGCGGTATGAGAGTCACGACCGTCGTTACCGAGGGTGGCGATATCACCGTGGGAACGGATGGACTGCCCTTTGAGAACCTCCTTCTTGCTGAGGGGCACAATATCTTTGATAAGGTGATCCTGCACGGTAGTGTGAGCCATGCAGATGCAGCTACGCTCACAGTAGGCGATGGCTCATCCATCACGGGATCTATTGCGAACGGCTCCTTGATCAGCAGCGGAACTGTCAGCGTCGGCTCACTCAACCTCGCTCAGCTGACCAATACAGGCACGCTGACCGTCACGGAATCTGTCACCCTCAACGAGGCTACCACCCAAGGCGGCATCATCGACGTAGGCACGGAGCTCTCCCTTGTAGGGGCGAATACTTTCACTTCCGTCGAGGCGGCAAGCATCAGCTCCACCGAGGCGACAGACTCGCTGAGTGTCTCCGCGGATAGCAGTACGGGAAGCATTGGAACAATGCACCTGAGCGTCACGGATGAGGCGACGACCTTCACGGTCACAGGCGATAGCGCGACCGAGTTGAGCTCCTTGGCAGGCGCAGGCTCGCTGGAGCTCACGCATGCGGCAAGCTCGCTGAGCTTGCAAGCAGCCAGCAGTGGTAAGAACCTTACCATCGCAAGTGGTGATCTCGGGCTCGGCGGCGCCCTCCAGCTCACGGGAGACCTCGCGACAGGCGCCGCGCTCACTCTCACGCTGAACTATCAGCCCATCCTGAGTGCCGCTGCGATCAAGGCGAATGCAATCACAGGTGCGTCGAGCGTCACGCTCAACATCACCGAGCAGCAGCTCACAGATCTAGCACTCTCGAACACCACCAGCTATGATGTCACCGATCTGACGACAGATCTCACAGGCATAGGCACGCTCGCCTTCAATAGCCTCGCGAGTGATGTGTGGATCATCGGGCAGCGCACCTACACCCTCGATATCGTCGACGGTGATCTCAATATCAGCGTTGTCGTAGAGGGCAATACCTGGCAGGGCGCGGATGGTCAGTGGGATGACGAGACAACTGATTGGAGTGCAGGCGTGCTCCCCATAGCAGGCACTGAGGCCTTCTTCTTCGGTGCAGGCAGTCTTGATGTCGATGTGAAGGGTGACAAGGTTGTCGGCGATATGGAAGTCTCGGATGACTACACCTTCACAGGTGACCAGATCACGACCGATCAGCTCGCTATCACGGCAGGCACGACCACCGTCAGCAATGATATCGCGGTGAATACGACGACAACGATCGCCGATGGAGCGCAGCTCAAGATAGCAGTCAGCGACGCAGGAGATACTCCACGACTCGATACCTCACGCCTCCTGATCAATACGGGCGCACAGCTCCTGATCGGAGCAGAGGGCGCGGTCTCCGTCTCCGTCGCGGGGACGCAGTCACAGGGCACCATTAGAAATGATGGGCAGCTCGAGCTCGCAGGCGATGGTGTCGGTGTCGATGGCACGGTGGAGCATGTCATTGATTCTCTTTACATGGATGCCCTAGATTCTGACGGTCAGCTCATCCTGCGTGACTACGCCGAGGCGAGCATCGTCACACTCGATCAGGCTCAGCTCAGCCTGAGCACAGACTCGAAGCTCACGATCACAGGTAGTGGTATGATCCACGATGAAATTACAAATGCGGGCATCATTGATGCCTCCGCCGCTACGAGCTTCATCGTCGGCTCTGCTGTAAGTGCAGGAGGTCAGCTCGATGCGACTCACCTCATCCTCATGGAAGGCGGCTCTACCTTCGGCGATCTGCGTGTCGACACGCTGGAGCTCCAAGCTACGCTCACAACGACACAGCCCCAACTCATCACCGATGAGCTCACGGCTTTGAGCGCGGGCTCCAGCATCATCCTCGATGTCGCAGGGCTCAACACGAGCCTGACCAACGGCAACTACACGCTCGTCTCAGCGACAGGCACGGATCTGGGCTGGAATGATGTCGTGCTTGAAGACGACACCGCCACAGGGCTCAATGAGCTCATCTACAGTGGCAAGGACGTCATCTACAGCACGAAGGAAGGTGAGCTGAGCTTCACCGTCGCTGATGCTACCGAGCGCCGTTGGCTCGTTAGTAACAACTTCGCCGTCACCCCCGGTCTGAACCCCGGTGATACACCAGACAACAGCATCTCCCCCATCGTCGAGAATGAAACCATCAATGCCGAGGGCAAGATTATCGCCGGTGAGCTCAAGAGTTACAGCGTGCTCGACACCGTGCAGGATATCTACGTCGATGTTGATTATCGACTTGATCTCTCGCAGCTCACGCTAGCTGACAGCGATCTCGATGGGGCCGTGCTGCGTAACGTCGCTGGCGAAGCTACACTGATCCTGCACGGCAGTGGCAGTGAAGGCAATGCCGCGGATACGAGCCTTGTTACTCTACAGAATGGGGAAAAGACCTCGCTCAGTGGATTGGCACTCGAAGACATCATCGTGCATGTCAGCGGCATAGGCAACAACGCTCAATTGCAACTGGAGTCCCTTCAGATAGAGCGCTCCGTGCTCGAAGTACAAGATCAAGGCGAGCTCCATGTCACGGAGAGCTTGGTATCCAGTGTCAGCACATTGAGCGTCGCCACGGGAGGTACGCTCTCGGTGGAGGATCTCGGTTTGTACAATGGTTCCACCCTCGGCGCTGAGGGCCGCGTCACTGTCGCTCAGGGTATCCTCGGTGATGGCGGCTCGATTACAAGCCTCGCGGGTGGTGATATCCATATCGACAAGCTCATCATAAGCGAGGATGCAGATTCTATTGTCGGTGGCACAGGTCAGCTAATCGGCGCAGGTGGAAGCCTCACTGTCGATGAAATCCAAGCGGGCGCAGAAAGCATGATCGAAGGTACAGTCACGCTGGGTTCAGGAAGCTATCTGGGCAGCTATGGCGCTGATACGACGGTTAACGTCAGCCGCGTCGGAGAGCTTGTGATCGCCACAGGTGACAGCCTTCAGCTCGTCGGTCAGAGTGGTGCGAACATCACGCTCCACGCTGATGCGAGCAACAGGCTGCAGAGTATCAGCACGACGAACAGCTCGGTTACGATTCAGTCCCATGAGCTCACGATCACTGAGAGCTCGACCATGACGGGCGGCACACTGAACTTCACCCTCGATGCAGAGGAGGTCTTTAGTGCCATGGCTGCTGATCCAACAGATGCGAATGCAGCGCAGATCATCACGGTGGGCAGCCAGCTCGTACTGGACGGGACGCATCTCGTCATCAGCCAGTCTGATGAAACAGGCTTGGCTGACATCACTCAGCTGAGTGGTTTCTCCGATCGCGTTCTTGCAGATCTCAACACGACAGGCAGCGTAGCTAGCGTTACTCTTCAGGGAGCAGCTCTGACCAAGTACTTCACCAATGTGCGCTACAGCGATGGACAGATCATCGCGGATCTCAACACCAGTATCTATTCCGGTGTAGTCAGCACGGCTAATGGCCTTGCAGGGGCAGAGCTCATGAATGGCGTACTCTTTGAGCTTAATCCTCAGATCGCCGATCCAGCCACGGGCAGCAGTGCTCATCCGGATCTCAAGAAGGTGCTCGATAGCATGGACAGCTACATCGCCTCTGGTAATGCTGCCGCTGCTGATCAGCTCGCTGCTGCCTTCGCAGGCTCTAGTGTCACCGCGATGGGAGGAGCTATGCTGGGTACAGTAGATCGTCAGCTTGCCAGCGTACGAAATCGTGCCATCAGCATGAATGGTATGATCGACTCGCAGAAATACCTCGGTGATGCATCTACCGCTAAGGGATGGATTAATGCTGAGAGCAGCAATAGCACGCTGGACTCTGAGGGTACAGCTGCGGGCTACGACTACAGCAGCTTTGGTGGTAGTGTCGGTGTCGACTTCGGTGGGGTAAAGGATCTTAACTTCGGTTTCGCACTCAGTGCCCTCTACGGTACGCTGACCGCCGATGCACCTGATAACGCCTCAGGAGATCTTAATACCGTTGGAGTCTCCGCCTACGCTCACCTCAAGAGTGCAGACTGGACCCATAGCTTCATCGCCTCGGTGAACCTCGCTGATGCTACGCTCGATCGCACGGTGAATGTGCAGAACAGCAGCTACACAGCTAAGGGAGATACCAGCGGTTACGGTATCGGTCTCATGTATGAAGTAGCCTATAGCTATCAGGTAGGAGAAGAAGGTGACAGCATCTTGCAGCCCATCTTCAATGCCTCGTTCGTCCATGCCACACTTGATGGCTACACGGAGCAAGGCAGTGATGCTGGACTCACCGTAGGTGAGCAGGAAAGCACTTACCTGACGCTTGGTATAGGTGGACGCCTTCAGACACGCATTGGCGAGACTAGCTTCAACCGCTCAGCCACCCTGTCACTGCGCGCCATGCTAGAGGCCGATCTCGGAGATCGCTACACCAGTGCGAACATGAGTATTGCAGGAGTCAATGGTCAGCAGACTGTCACTGGGGCACAGCCCGGTAATGTTGGTGGAGAGATAGGTGCAGGACTCAATATACCTGTGGGCTACGATACAGGCGCTATCTTCTTCGATGCGAGTGTCGAGTTCCGTCAGGGACAGAGTGATCTGAACGCCACCGTCGGCTACAGCTTCTCCTTCTAATAGAATACATAGCTAAAAAGATACACGCGCCTCCTGCAAAGGGGGCGCGTTTTTTTTCTGACTTCGCCAGTATTATAAAGGGGAGTTCTCGTAATTCGCGCTGTATGGCGACTTTTCTTATTCACTTTTGCGGAAAACGAATTGCGAGAACTTGCCTAAAGGGTATAGATAATTTTACTCATAATG
>CAYJLR010000069.1:0-10874 GCA_964370895.1 uncultured Akkermansia sp.
TATTAGAAACCAAACTCATCATCAGAGTCGGAGTCTTCAAAAGAATCTTCTGTTTCTTCTACTACTTCTTCTTCCTCTTCAACTGGAGCTTCTTCGACAGGCGCGGCTGTAGGTGCGGCTGCTTTCTTAGCTGGAGCGGAGATGATAGCTGCTGGAGCTGGAGCAGAGATCAGGTGCTTTGCTTCGGTGAGTCCTGCACCTTTACGGGATGCGAGGCGAAAGTCGTCCATTCCCTGAGCATCAAGTGCTTCGAGGATGGCGCGGCTGAGGTCAGCGCGCTGATCTTCAGAGCAGACGTAGAGCTTGTAGTTACCAGAGTTCGGGAGATCCCATGCTTGTACGTTTCCGCGTGGTACGAGGATACCTACGACGTTACCCTTAGCATCTGTGCAGATAGCCCATGAGTTGAAACCAGGGCTGTTGCGCTTCTGGATTGTGACGTAGTACTGAGGGTAGATATAGGAGAATGGTTGCAGAGTGGAGTTCTTCATCCATTCGGAAAGAGCGCGGCGTGCACGGTCAGGAAGAGCTCCCATTTCTAAGCACTCGCGATCAGAGGCTGTAGCCTGATCATTGTAACTGAATACAGAGTTTCCCTGTTCCTTAACTTGTGCAGCAGCACGCTTAGGGCTCAGAGAGCTGGAGCAAGAAACGAGAGTGGCGAGAGAGCAGCTGATACCAAGTGCTAAACCGACGGCGCGAAATGAGGAGAAAGTGTTCATATGCTTATCTTGTATATACTACACAAATATCGGGGGTGTTGACAAGGAAAAATCCTCATTTTTAGCTAAAAAAAGCACTTTTGCACGTTTTTCAAAGTATGAGCATGCAGTCGCCGTAGGAGAAGAAGCGGTAGCGTTCGCGGACAGCCTCTTCGTAAGCGCGCATGATGAGCTCCTTACCTGCGAGGGCACTCACGAGCATGATCAGAGTGCTCTGTGGAAGATGGAAGTTCGTCAGAAGTGCATCAGTGGCTTGGAACTGGTAGCCGGGGTAGATGAAGATGTCAGTCTCACCCGATGCTTCACGCAGGGGGAGTCCTTTCTGCGCGGCTACACTCTCGAGGACGCGCACGCTTGTCGTGCCGACCGCGATGCAGCGTTTTGCCTGTGCTATGGCACTGGCCGTTTCTGCAGAAAGGAAATAAGGCTCGGTGTGCATCTGGTGATCACGTATGTCATCGACCTTCACAGGGCGGAACGTGCCCACTCCTACGTGCAGAGTCACAAAGCTATGAGGGAACTGTGCCAGCATCTCAGGGGTGAAGTGTAGACCTGCAGTCGGGGCTGCGATCGCGCCTTCTTCCTGTGCGTAGACTGTCTGATAGCGCTCCTTATCATCGAGCTCGCTCTCTCGATTCATGTAGTGGGGGAGGGCGAGGCTGGCGTGCTTTTCGTCATCCACCTCACTGTCCCAGCGAATATAGCGGTAGCCCTGTTCGTCTATCTGCTCGACAGTACCTGTCGCTTCACCTATCTGGACAGTGCGACCTATTTTCATCTTGCGACCGGGGCGCACGAGGCATTTCCAGACGAGAGCATCGGTGAAGCTCGTGCGTACGAGCTCGATGCCTCCGTCATTAGAAAAGTAGCGCGAGGGGAGGACGCGCGTGTTATTCAGCACGAGGTGATCGCCTTCACCTATATACTGGGGGAGGTCCGCGAAGTTCTTATGCTCGATGAGTCCCGTGTCACGGTGCACGACCAGCATGCGCGACGCATCACGCGAAGCGAGGGGGTGAGAGGCGATGAGTTCCTCTGGCAGATGGTAATCAAAATCCGCTGTGCGCATACTGGGTGTACCCTGTGTTCTATAAGAAAAAATACTAATTAAGCGGGGAAGACACTGAGGCGTCGCAGCACCTCTTCCTTGCCCAGTAGCTCGATGATATCACCGAGATCAGGGCCTGCGTGGCTACCTGTCAGCGCGATACGCAGAGGGAACATCATGGCTCCTACCTTCACGCCAGCCTGCTTTGTCAGCGGCTTGATGAGAGCGGTAGCGGCAGCACCACTCCATTCAGGAAGCTCAGCGATGGCGGAGGCGAAGAGTCCGAGTAGCTCACCAGCATTTGGCTGTAGCTTGCCCATAGCTTCTTCTTCGTAGCTGAGCTCTTCGAGCCACTTCAACCAGGTGGGGATTTCTGCGAGTAACTGAACCTTAGTTTGAATGGTTGGGATGGCAGCGCGCAGTGTCTCCGTGTCGCTGAGTCCTGCTGCGGTGCAGAAGGGCAGCGCGAGGCTGGTGAATTCTTCGCTAGGAAGGCGCATGATGTGCTGCTGGTTCATCCACTTGCACTTCGTGATGTCGAACTTCGCGGCATTGCGGTTCACATTCTCGAGACTGAAGAGCTCTATGAGCTGATCCTTTGTGAAGATTTCTTCATCGTTCTTAGGATTCCAGCCGAGAAGGGCGATGAAGTTAATCACCGCATCAGGAAGGAAACCATCTTCAGGATAGTTCCCGAGCTGTGCACCTACGTCGCGCTTGCTCATCTTCGAGCCATCAGGGTTCTGAATGAGAGGGATATGGGCATAATGAGGAGCCTGTACTCCGAATGCATCAAAGAGCTGGAGATGCTTGAAGGTGTTCATCACGTGGTCTTCACCGCGGATGACATGCGTGATCTTCATCTCGATATCGTCGACGACGTTCACTAGATGGAAGATGTAGCTGCCGTCGGTGCGCTTGACGACCATGTCAGGGGTATTATCCTCCTGAGTGTAGTCTACATTGATATCGCCGCATACCATGTCATGAAGGGTCATGATGCCGTCACGCTTGAAGCGGAAGCGCCAGACTGTGCCTTCGCTCGTGTTCGGGATCTCATTACCATCGGTGTCACGCTTGTTCGGCGCGGGGCATTCGTACACATGTCCAGAAGCGCGAAGCTTCTCGAAGTAACGGTCGTAGATGTCATCGCGCTGGCTCTGGTAGTAGGGGGCGTAATCACCGCCTACACCTTCGCCTTCATCCCAGTTCAGCCCGAGCCAGCTCATGCCTGAGAAGATAGCGGACATTGCTTCTTCATTGTGGCGTTCCTTATCAGTATCTTCGATACGTAGCACGAAAGTGCCTCCCATTTTCTTAGCGAAAAGGTAGTTGAAAAGGGCGGTACGAGCTCCACCAATATGAAGGTAGCCCGTGGGTGAAGGGGCAAAACGCGTGCGAACGGATGTAGACATGTGGATCTTATACACTCTAACCGTGTTTTTTTCAAGAGTAAACATTCTCACAAATATGACTGAGAATCATTATTGACAAGAATGATTCTATATTATAGTCTGTATGCATGGATTATTCATCTCGAGCACTCTCCGTCTTCCGCCAAGAATATCAAGGCCAGCGCATGAACTGCGCCCAAGCTGTCTGCCATGGCGCGCAGCGCGATGACCTACTCGAGCCTATGGCTGGCTGCGGTGGGGGAAAGGCTCAGGGAGGCACCTGTGGTGCTCTGTATGCTGCGATGGTGATAGCAGGAGATAAAGGCGAGGATGTTAAGAAGAAGTTCGCAGATCTGAATCATGCCACAACCTGCAAGGAACTCAAGGGCGGGCAGAAGGTCTCCTGTCACGAATGCGTGAGTACAGCATCACAGATACTCGAAGAGAGTTAAGTTTTCATTATCCAAGATAGAAAAAGCTCTCCATGATACGAGATCATGGGGAGCTTTTTTGAATTCTAATGCTTATTCTTTATCCGGTGCGAGACGAGGTCGAGCCTTGCGGCGTATTTCCTTGAACATCGCGCGGCGTAAGGATAGCGGGCTCTTCATGTCGATGTCCCATTCATAAGCCCAGATCATGACACCACCGAGTTTCCTCTGTTCTGCTATCTTGCTCTTCTCTGCGATGAGGCTTGCACCGTTGAAGTAATGCTTCTCCCCCTTCACAGTAGCATGATTGTCGCTAGCCTTGAGTCTGGGATTCTTTTCGAGAATAGCAGCGTAGCCGGTCTGGGCGTTCCAGTCGCGTGGGGCAGGGATATCACAGGAATAAAAGGGGAGTCCCATGACGATTTTCTGCAGAGGCATCACGGCGCGAGATCTACTAATATCCTCTTCGTAGTGCGCCATCGTGGCATGCTCTCCCTGCCTGTCGTAGCACATGATATTCACGTAATCGAGCTGATCGAGGAGTAACTTGCGAGGTGCCTTGTAGCCCATGTTGACCGCTGCACTGATGGTTTTTCCATTCGCACCGAAGGTCTCACGAATATCGAGGACGAGGTAGGCGAAGTCTGTCCACTGTTTTTCTGTATCAGGGTATTCCCAGTCGATGTCGACACCATCGAAGTCATGCTTGTCTAAGTATTCCTTCAGCTGACGAGCGAGATTGCGTCGCGCTTCGCCACTCCCTGCTGTGTGGGTTAAGGCATCATCGCAGTGTGCGATGCCGAGGATGATGTCCACGGGCTCGTTACCGCGAAGTTTCTTGAGCTTTTCAAGCCCCTGTAGGAAGAGAGGCGATTCACCGCCTTGGATATTCCCTGCGTTATCCACGCGTACATTGAAGTAGAATACATCTGTCAGGAGTTTGAAGTCCTGCTTCGTGAGCTGCTTCGGCAGCCAATTCATGAGTGCCTCGCAGCGGTAGTATGCAGACACACGATGATAGAAGGGGTAGAGCTCCATCTCACCTTGAGGGTCACCATCGCTGATCTTTACTTTCTTATCCCCGACACGTACCTGAGTAAGTTCCGCATCGACGGTGGCGTTACCCGGTACCTTATCGCGCGTATTCGCGACGAGCCAGAAGAAATTATCACCCTTCTTCAGAACATTTTTCCCTGTGAAGCTGAGGGTGGATTTGTCGCGCTTCAAGCGCCACTTCATCGGACTGACTTTCTCTGTACCACGATCAGTTCTCGTGGAGAACATCTTGCAGCTACCTCCATCTGCAGAACGGAAGAGATCTATGGATTTTAAGCTTGCGCCTATGCCATGACCTCTTAACTGGAACTGTAGCCCACTGAGCTCTTCGCCACCATTCTCGCTGTGTACACAGACGCGTAAGATGGGCTGATTTTCCAAATCAGCGTAGAGAATGGAGTACAGGTGCTCGGCCTTGGCCGTCATCTCTGCTTGAGCATGCGAGCTTAGGGAGTAGAGAGTTAAGGCGCTGAGAACTGCATATTTGATGTGATTTTTCATATAATGAGCATTGAGGATTAATCTTTACCCTTTGAAATAGAAGGACGTGCTCTGCGGCGCATTTCCTTGAACATGGCGCGGCGTAGAGAGAGAGGACTCTTCATATCTATGTCGTATTCATAAGCCCAGACCATGACACCACCGAGTTTTTCTTGGTGCGTGAGTTTTGTCTTATCTCCTATGAGGCGTGCGCCATTGAAGTAGTGCCTGCCGCCCTTGACGTTGGCAATATTGTCGCCGGCTTTCAGTCGAGGATTCTCCTTGAGAATGCCGCTGTAGCCCGTCTGGAGATCCCAGTTGCGCGTGCCATCCAGATTATTCGAGTAGAAGGGCAGCCCCATGATGATCTTCACATCGGGGATCATGGCGCGTGCCCGCTTGATGTCCTCTTTATAATGAGCCATAGTCGCATGCTCACCTCCGCGGTCGTAGCACATGATATTCACGTAATCGAGCTGGTCGAGGAGGAGCTGACGTGGTGGCATATAGTTCATATTCACTGCCGCGCTGATGGTCTTACCATTCGCCCCGAATGCCTCACGGATGGCATAAACGAGGTAGGCGTAGTCCAGCCACTGCTTGTCGTTGTCTGGGTACTCCCAGTCGAGGTCGACACCGTCGAGATCGTGCTTGTCTAAATAGGCCTTTAACTGACGCGCAAACTCTAGTCGTGAGTTCGCATTCGCAGACGCAGCTGTGAAGCCCTCATCGCAGCCCGCAAAGCCTAGAATGATGTCCACAGGCTGGTTGCCTCGCAGTTCTTTCAGCTTAGCTAAGCCCTCTAAGAACAGAGGATCTTCACCACCTAAGATGTTCCCCCCGCCATCGACGGTGACGTTAAAGTAGTATACGTCCGTCAGAAGTTTGAAATCTTGCTTGGTGAGTTGGTCTTTCTCCCACTTCATCAGCTGCTGGCAGCGATAATAAGCTGCGATGCGCTCGTAGAAAGGGTAAATGCGAAGTGAGCCCTCTGGATCGCCTCCCGTCACTGTGACATTCTCATCGTCAACGCGAGCGATGCTGAGCTCTGCGTCCACCTCAGCAGCTCCGGGGACTTTTTCCTTCGTGTCAGCGACGAGCCAGAAGAAGTTGTTCCCCTGCTTGAGTTTGACCGTGCCTTTGAAACTGACTGTGGACTTGCCACGATTCATGCTCCAGTTCATACGAGTGGCGCGTTCCGTGTTGCGTGGAGTCTTCAGAGAGAAGAGACCACATCGGCCGTCATCACCCGATTTGTAGAGGCTGAAGGACTTCAACGAAGCATTCACAGCATCGCCCTTGAGCCTGAATTGCAGGCCTTTGAGCTCCTCGCCATCCTTATCACTCTGGATGCAAACACGCATGATGGGCTGATCATCTAGGTCAGCGTAGAGATAGGAGTGCAGCTGGTCTGCCTTGGCCGTGGACTTCGCCTCAAGGCTGGGGCTGAGAGCGCAGAGAGCGGTGAGGCTGCTGAGAATGAGTTTTTTCATGAATTAGATCTGGGTTAGAGCTTGCTGTAAATCGGCGATGATATCACGCGCATCTTCGATACCGACGGAGAGTCGAATGAGGTCAGGCTTCACTCCTGCTGCGAGGAGTTGTTCATCGCTGAGCTGACGGTGAGTGTGACTCGCAGGGTGTAGGACGGAGCTGCGCGCATCAGCGACATGAGTGACGATGGAGACAAGCTTCAAGCTGTCGATGAAGGCGATGGCGCGCTCGCGACCACCCTTGATGCCAAAGGTGACGACACCGCAGCTCTGTCCATCCTTGAACTGAGACTGTGCGAGCTCGTAGTAGGGATCGCCTTTGAGACCGGGGTAGTTAATCCAGCTGACATCGGGCTGAGTCTGCAAGAACTCGGCTACGGCCTGCGCGTTTTCGCAATGGCGAGGGACACGGAGATGTAGGGTTTCTAAACCTATATTGAGAAGGAAAGCATTTTGCGGTGCTGCGATAGCACCGAGGTCGCGCATGAGCTGTACGGTACATTTCGTGATGAAGGCTCCCTTGCCGAAGGCTTCGCTGTACACGAGCCCATGGTAGGAATCATCTGGCTGCGTGAGACCAGGGAATCGATCAGCATGCGCTGCCCAGTCGAAGTTACCACTATCGACGATGACACCGCCGACCTGCGTGGCATGCCCGTCCATGTACTTGCTCGTCGAGTGCATGACGATGTCGGCACCGAGTTCGAAGGGGCGGCAGTTGATAGGTGTGGTGAAGGTATTATCAACAATGAGGGGGACACCCTCGGCATGGGCGATATCTGCCATGCGGCGAATGTCGAGTACTTGTAAGGAGGGGTTCGACAGGGTCTCTCCGAACATGCACTTTGTCTCAGGGCGGAATGCGGCGCGGATTTCTTCCTCACTCGCATCCTGATTCACAAAGCTGACCTCTATGCCCAGCTTCTTGAGTGTGACGGCGAAAAGATTATAAGTGCCACCGTAGATGGCCGCTGTGGAGACGACGTGATCACCTGCTTCGCAGAGGTTCGCGATGGCGTAAAAGCTGGCCGACTGTCCCGATGAGGTGAGAATCGCGGCGACCCCACCCTCAAGGGCGGCTATTTTCGCAGCGACGGCTTCGTTTGTGGGGTTTTGTAATCGGCTGTAGAAGAATCCTGCTTCTTCGAGATCAAAGAGCTTTGCCATCTGCTCACTCGTTTCATACTTGAATGTGGTGCTCTGGTAAATGGGAAGGACTCGTGCTTCGCCTTTTTTCGGATTCCAGCCTGCTTGAACGCATGTCGTTGCTATTTCCATGCTGGCTATTGTAGCAAAATGATAATGAATATCAAGAGTAAAGGAATAATGCGTTTAGAATACGCCAGTGAGATACACGACGATGACCATCATGATGCCCGCGATAAAGAGCTTGTTGACGACACCGAGGATGAAGCCTATCAGTCCCCCCATAGCGGAACGACAAGCGGTGGGAAACTTGCGCTTAGCAATGAGGAAATCCCCAATAAATGCCCCGATCAGAGGACCTAGGATGAGCCCGAATGGGAAGAAAAATGCACCTATGACAGCCCCGATGAGGCAGCAGTAGAGGGCTGGCTTACTCGCTCCAAACTTCTTCGCCCCGAAGTAGCCCGCTACATTGTCCACCAAGGAGCCCAGAATGGTAAGGATATAGAGGATCACCCATATCCAGATGGAGTTCTCCTGCTCAGGCTGTGTGTAGGTCGCACAGTAAGCCGCCGCAAGGATGCAGAGATGCCCTGGGTAGGGAAGAATACAGCCTACTACCCCGGCTAGGGATAGTAGGACTGCAAAAGTATAAAGAACTATGTTTAAGAAATCAGGCATTAGCGTCCTTTTCGCGTGAGGCTGCACGCTTACGCTCCGTCGTGTTGAGGATGCGCTTGCGCATGCGTACGAAGCGTGGGGTGATTTCCACGAGTTCGTCAGCTTCGATGTATTCGATAGCACGCTCGATGGAGAAGACGCGAGGAGGCGTCAGCTGGATGGAGTCGTTCTTCGATGCAGCACGGTGGTTCGTGAGGTGCTTTTCCTTTGTAGGATTAGCCATGATGTCGATGGGCTTAGGATTCTCACCGATGATCATGCCTTCGTATACTTCATCACCGGGGGCGACGAAGAGGGAGCCGCGCTCTTCAATGCTCTGGAGAGCATAGGGGCGAGCGATGCCGCTTTCCAGTGAAATGAGTGTGCTGTTCTGACGGGTGACGATTTCACCAGCGTAAGGTGCGTACTTCTTGAACATGTGCGAGAAGATACCATGACCGCTTGTGAGGTTCACAAGTTCGAATTCGAAGCCGATGAGACCACGGGTCGGGATGATAGCCTCGATGAGCGTGCGTCCAGAGTCATTTGCCTCCATATGCTCGAGGATACCGCGGCGGTTGCCGAGGATGCGGACAGCACCATTCGCGTGCTCATCAGGGACTTCGATGTAGAGGTGTTCGAATGGTTCGCAGCGTACACCGTCAATCAGCTGGTCGATCACGCGAGGACGGGAAACAAGCAGCTCGTAGCTCTCGCGGCGCATCTGCTCGACGAGAATAGCGATCTGCATCGTACCGCGAGCAGATACCATGAAGATACCAGCGCGGTCGGTGTCCTCGACCTTGATAGAAATATTCGTGCGCATCTCGCGCATCAGGCGGTCACGGATGACGCGGCTTGTGACATTCTTACCATCCTTGCCAGAGAGAGGACCATCATTGATGCTGATTTCCATCTGCACGGTAGGAGGCTCGATCTCGACGAAAGGAAGGGCTTCGTCTTCTGGGTTAGCCACGAGGGTTTCACCGATTTCTACACCTTCGAAGCCAGAAAGACCGACGATGTTACCAGCGACACCGACGAGGGAGTCTGTGGTCTGAAGACCACTGTATTCAAAGAGTTTTGTCACCTTCGCTTGCACGCGAGATCCGTCATGGCGGATGAGGTGGAGGCTGTCGCCCTTCTGGATCTTACCGCTCGTGATACGACCGATAGCGACACGTCCGACGTAGTCATCCCAGTCGATGTTGGAAACGAGCATGACAAAGTCCTTCTCAGGGTCAGCGTTCTTAGGCGCAGGAATGCGCTTGATGATCTGGTGGAGCAGGGGTGTGCAGTCGACAGGAGGCTCGCCTTCGAGGCTGTTCATGAAGTAGCCATCGCGGGCAGAACCATAGACGAATGGGGTTTCAAACTGTTCTTCCGTCGCATCGAGTTCGAGAAGCAGCTCCAGCACCTGATCCTTCACCTTGAGGGAGTCTGCGTGTGGGCGGTCGATCTTGTTAATAACGACGATGGGGATGAGACCTTCTTGAAGAGCCTTGCGCAGCACGAAGCGTGTCTGTGCCTGAGGTCCTTCATAGGCGTCCACGACGAGGATAACGCCGTCGACCATCTTCATGACGCGCTCCACTTCAGCACCGAAGTCGGCGTGACCGGGGGTGTCTACGATGTTAATCGTGTATCCATTCCAGAGGATGGATGTGTTCTTCGCCTTAATGGTGATGCCTTTTTCGCGCTCTAGGTCCATGGAGTCCATGGCACGCTCTTGCACCTCCTGATTGTCGCGGTAAGTACCGCCGGCCTTGAGAAGTTGGTCAACTAGGGTTGTTTTACCATGGTCAACGTGTGCGATAATGGCAAGATTACGAAAGGAATTAGGATCACTCATAAAATAAAAAGTCCAAGGACGCGCGCATTCTATCACGCAGACAGAGTTTTGGAAAGTGTATTTTCTAATGATAGAAAAAAAGCCTTAAAATCATGCTCATTTGAGAGGTGGAAATGTTATGTCGGAGGCAACAGGAGGAGATGCTGTCACTTAGTGCTTCTCCTGTGGCAAAGGCTCCTCTAGGGTGAGTGTCGTATTCTTGTAGGGACCTGGGAAGTACTGTATTTCTATGCTGTGAGGATTGCGGTGATAGAGTTCGTAGACCTTCTTGACCATTGATTTATCAACTAGCCCTGTTGTAGTATCGATGTTAAGGCTTCTCTGACCGTGGCGTGCGAGCGCCTTTCCTTTGGCATCTCTAATGATCACGCTTTTGATCACCATCTCACTGGGGATGTAGAGGGCGATAAACTCCTCGCTCATTCTTTCGTAGAGGAGCTTGAAGCCCTGAAGCTCTAGGATGCCTTTGCTATCCTGTAGGGGGAGAGTGACGCTTTGTAGTTCTTGATCTGTATAAGAAATCTTTAGCTCAGCATCCAATTGACGAGGGAAATCATTCATGTGGAGCTTGCCGTAAAGGCTGCGCGTCTCA
>CAYJLR010000070.1:0-10646 GCA_964370895.1 uncultured Akkermansia sp.
CTGTAAGTGAGAGCCGTGGTCACAGACCACGGCTCTATTCGTTTCGACCCTGAGCGTGAAAAGAGGCTCTCTCTTGCCTTGCTCCACAGCTTCTAAATTAGAACACATTTAATATTAATATACAGCTAAAAATACCTATTTCGATACTAAAAACAGAAAATTATTCTAATTTTTTTATTCTTAGCACGAATCGCGTTCAAGTGCCTCTTTCTAAAAATATAAATATCTGTATAACAATACATTACACCAATAAACAGAGTCATCTATTTCGCTTATAATTTCATTTAAATCGGTCAGAATAAATGATTAACAAAAATAATCACAGGCATTTATGTTTGACTAGGCGATTAAAAACGTTATACTAATCACATCCTACTCCTCTATTGTAATTTAGTAACTCTAAAACACCAACCTTATGCAACTAAATTTGACATTACTACACCTCTTGAACTCACTCTCGAAGGTGAAATCAAACTACACCCTACTCTCAGCGACAGCTCTCCTCACAGGGAGCCTCACCCTTCATGCCCAATCCTGCGATTTCTACATAGCTGGGATGGATGAATACGAAGGACAGAACAACGCAGGCATCCAGCTGCTCTCAGGGTCAGATGAGTTCGAGAAGCAAGCTGAAGCCTTACAGAAGCAGATCTCATTTACAAACGGTCTCTCTAGCCATGATCTTGATATAGACGCTGAGACCTACCCTGAAGCCTCCATAAAAGCAGGAAACTCCTTAATCTACGCAGGCTATGACAATCATGAAAGCTTCACTCAAAATTTTGTCGGAAACACGATCATCACTACCAGTGGAGGCTACGCAGCTGTACTAGTCGGGGGTAACTATGGAAATGCAGGGGGAGCCTCCTTCACGGGTGATACGCACCTCACAGTCAGCACAGATACATTTATCGACATCTGCGGTGCGAGCTACCTCACACACGACGTCGACTCACAGTTCAACGGCAGCACCTCGGTAGTCATCACGCAGCTTCTTGGTTATTACTCGGGAAAGCAGATTGACAACTGGTCTATCGGCAAGGGTGCCATTGCAGGTGGTCACTTTGGTGGTCTCCTGACAGGAGAAAGCACTGGCACACCCAGTAAGAATGTGATCACTGGCGATACCCGAGTGACAGTGGATTTAGCAGGAAAACAAGGTGTATTTGACAAGTATATCACCGGTGGCTCTGCACTCTTCGGAGGTATAGATTCGACTATCAATGGTAGCTCTAACTTGACAATCACGAATGCTGCTGATGTGACATTCTCATACTTTATCACAGGCGCAGGCCTCTCCTACAGCAAGGTAGAGAGCACGACTCCAGTAGAAAACTCAGGCAGCAACAAGAGCGACATCACTGTCGCCTCAAGTAATCTCACAATAGATAGTGGCACCTATCTCACCCCGGTCATGGGCGGAGGCTTCAGTGCTAGCGGTGGTGACATCACGACAGGGAACATCACAGTCAATCTCACAGGTGGCACCTACCATTCCTATATTGCAGGTGGCAGCGGTATAGGTAACACCGTGTCGAGCAGCGGCAGCGAACAGAGCGACTTCACCGTAGGTAAACTCGTCTCAAAAGACGTGGTGCTCAATGTATCCAACATCACGAGTAAGGGCATCATCACAGGCGGTCACCTCATCGGGGGACCTGCTGGATATGACTCCACCGAAGCTTCTTCCATCGGTAACATCACCGTCACCGTCGGCGGCTATGATGAGGCTGGTGTCGCACTAGGAGGTCATTATAATAGCATCTACGGTGGATCACGCATCATATCAGCTAGCTCTGACTTATTCACCCAAGGTGACATCGTCGTCAATCTAGAGACTGGCTTCATCCAAAATGACGCACTGATTGTGGCAGCAGGACTTGTATCGAACGAACTCGATCTCGGTAATAAGACAACAGTCGAGACAAAGAGCACCACGGTAAAGATCGGTCAGGACATGGAGTTCGGGACTAATGTCGTCGTCAGCGGTGGCTACGTCAGAACCACGACTCAACACGCATACCCCACGACGATCACGGGGAATAAGCTCCTCCACTTCGACGACGAGAGCTACAGAAATCTAGCCCAAACAGGCTTCTACGAGTTCGATGAAGTTCGAGTCGATCAGGCTACAGCCCATGTTCAGCTAGAAGGTAAAACCACCATCAGCACCCTAGACGCAGAAGTCCTCACGAAGTCAGGAATGGGAGAGCTCAGTGTCGAAGCTGGTACATCACGTGGCACGGTAGAGGTCGTTGCTGGACGTATGAACATCACGACAGATCAGCAGGACAGCACAGTGGGTGAGCTCAGCATCGCCAGTGGTGCTACAGCTAGCAGCGATCATATCACACTCTCACGAGATGAAGTAAAAGGCACTGGCCTCTCTGTAAATGAAATCACAGGCGCAGGCACCTTAGAGTCGAGGCACATCGACGTGAAGCAGGATTGGAAGCAGCAGGATCTAGAAGTCTCTGCGAATGAGCAGTTCAGCATGACCACAGGAGCAGATGTGCATCTGGAGTCACTCAGCACAGCACAGCTGCATATGGAAGACAGTAGTCAGCTGCGCACGCAGGAACTACTGCATGTCACCTCCATTCACATCGATGACTACCTCAGTGATGGCGCGTCAAGCAGCCCTTATATTAGTGCGCTTGATATGCTCAATGGAGATGATAACCACTTCACCTTTAACTTCAGCTCAGAGACAATCGCCAATATGAATCTGAATCCACTCATGGAGCCCTACCTGCTAGCTGATCTCAGTGAACTGGCACTTGAAACAGCGCTGGACAAGAGCTTCACATTCCAAATCGATGGACAAGGAAACAACAATATTCAGAGTATTAATGGTATAAACTACTTCATCGGTACGCTTGACGAAGACATCTACATCTTCACAGCAGGAGCGGGGAATAATATCCCTGAGCCGATGACAGCGAGCCTCAGCCTCTTGGCTCTAGTCGGCCTCGCGATGAGACGCCGCCGCAAGTAATCAATATAATAACGCCGCTCTTGGGTATCATCACGCAGACCAAGAGCGGCTTATTCGTGCCCTCGCATCATCGACTAGACTTCAGTCGCCCATGACGCGCTGGCCATACGTAGCTATCCTTGTCGTATTCTGGATTTACAGGCAGGACATCATCCGAGTACTTCATCGTCGCATAGATCTCAGCCACATCTGGCTCTACTAGCTGCGTACGGAATAACTGTAGGACAGGGATCTGTCCGTCGAGCCCGTTTCTCATCTTCCCACGAGTAGTCTTCATACTCGTCGACACGCCATCGACAAGCTCATCGATGAGGAGGCAGAAACCGAAGTTTCCCCCGCCTATCTCCGAGATGAGGATTTCCATATCATACCATTCGCCTTGCTTCACTTCAAAGATGTTCCCCGCGGTGAAGCCTTGGCAGAGGATATTCCACTCTTCGCAGTTTTCATAGAGGTACTGTGGGTGTTTTCCTTCGTAGGTATCCATGTTCCCCCATACGCCTGTTCTGAGGTTATGTAAGCCGACATTGAGCACATTCCTCTTGTTAAATCGTACCCCCATGACGGAGTCAGCTGCTCCTACGAAGCGAAACTTCCCGCTCTTCGGGGCTTGTACTTGAGCTCTGTAGATGATAACCCAGCGTGATTTTTCTAGCCCATACTTACCCGAGGGATCATAGGCATGCATCGCTTCGAGGTCAGAAGCGTTCGGCATGAGGAAGCAGGTCGCGTAGAGACGTACGGGAGACTTCAAGAAGGAGGAGAAGCGGTGGCGCGGCCAGCCGTCATTGAAGAAGTCGCTGAGAAAGCTATGGACATCTGGACTCTTAGCCACTGGGTAGAAGCGAGATTCACCTCTGCTCCTATTGCGCTTAAGATCCCAGAACTCGCCGACAAAAGATGATTTAATCTCCTCGGATGAGCCTAGACCTCCCTCTCCCAAGCCATCGCCATCCCCATCCCCATCGCCACCGAATCCTTCCCCTAGCCCCATGGCGCTATGCCCGCTGCCTATGATGTCACCGAAGTCACTCGTGGGGACATTCAGCGGCTGCGAGATGGCACTCACGATGATAGGGGTAGAGAGACCAGCTGGTGATGCGCTCTGCGTGAGCCGAGAATCGAGTTCGCGCGGTTTTTCTTCAGTTTTCGTGAGGCTTGGCTCTGCTATGTTGACGGCTTCGAAGCTGGTGAGTGCTTCTGCGCGATGGATTTGCTTAATCGTGAAGAGTACCCCAAAAATCGTCAGAATGAACGTCAGGCAACATAGCAATGCAATGACACTATGACGAATACGCAGACGTGAGCGCATTCTACTCACCCTATCTCTGACTCTCTTATTCCGCTTGCTTCTCTTTGCAGTCCTGCGTGGGGCTCTCCTAATAGGCTCTTTCTTAACAGGCTCTTTCTTGACTGCTCGCGCTGCGAGTGCTGGCTTTACCTCTGGTTCTACCTGCTCCTGCACAGGAGTCAGCATGGCAAAGCTGAATTCCTCGGGGAAGATAGAGCTGTAGTCGCTATGCTCATCTGCCTCAGCGATCTTACTAGATGCGTCATCTTCGTAGAGTATGCGGAGTCGCCCCACGACGTAGTCTACTCCTGTACGCATACGCACCGCATGCTGTAGCGCTTTCCCATCGACCTGAGTTCCATTAACTGTGGCTTCATCACGAAGGTAGAGTGAGTCACCTTTCTTTCGTATACTGAGGTGATGTCGCGATATCTCATCATAGTCAGGATAAGACCATGTCACGAGCTCGCTACGTCCGAAACTGACGGTATGCCCATCCTCCCATAGATCGACATCATAGGCGTCTAGTTCTTGATATCCTTCTAAGATGACTATACTGGGCATGTGAGGTGGAGAGTGGTGATATAATTCACATAGTCTAGCACATACATGCAGATCGGTCGAGTAGAAAGCCCCTCTACTGACGCAGCAAAAAAAACATCGGGCAGTGATCCTGCGACCACTGCCCGAGTTTGTATGACTTTTTTAGCGAAGCTGAGCGATTAACCGATCGCACCAGCGCCGAAGCGTGCTGTTGCGCCGAGAAGTTCTTCGATACGAAGAAGTTGATTGTACTTCGCAAGACGTTCACCACGTGACATGGAGCCAGTCTTGATCTGTCCAGCCTGTGTAGCTACAGCAAGGTCAGCGATATAGTCATCTTCTGTCTCACCGCTGCGGTGAGAGATGATAGCGCCGTAGCCGCTGCTCAGGGCAAGACGTGTCGCTTCCATCGCTTCGGAGAGTGTACCGATCTGGTTCACCTTCACGAGGATGGCATTCGCGCAGTCTTCATCTATGCCGCGCTGCAGCAAGGAAGGACGAGTGACGAAGAAATCATCACCGACGATCTGTGTGCTCTTGCCGAGCTTCTCGGTGAGGTACTTCCAGCCAGCCCAGTCGCCTTCGGCGCAGGGGTCTTCGATGGAGATGATAGGATAGCTTTCCTTAAGCTTGATGTAGTAGTCTGTGAGTTCAGTGAGGCTGAGCTGCTCGCCGCCACCCTTCTTGAAGATGTAGAGTTCCTTTTCTTCATCGTAGAACTCGCTGCTAGCGACGTCCAGAGCGATGGAGATGTCTACACCTGGCTTGTAGCCTGCCTTTTCGATGGCCTGCATGATGGTGTTCAGCGCGTCTTCTGTGCCGTCAAGCGCAGGAGCGTAGCCACCTTCATCGCCGACTGCTGTGCTCAGGGAGCGGTCATGGAGAACCTTTCCGAGTGCGTGGAATACTTCTGCACCACCGCGGAGTGCTTCCTTGAAGCTAGAGAAGCCGTGAGGCACGATCATGAATTCTTGGAAGTCAATAGGGGCATCAGAGTGAGCACCACCATTGATGACGTTCATGAGTGGGACAGGAAGAATGTTCGCATGGCTGCCACCGAGGTAGGAGAAGAGTGGGAGTCCTACGTGCTGAGCTGCTGCGCGGGAAGTAGCAAGGGAGACACCGAGGACGGCGTTCGCACCGAGATTTTCCTTGTTCTCTGTACCGTCGAGCTCAAGCATAGCGAGATCGATCTTGCCCTGCTGAGTCGCGTCGAGACCCTTCAGAGCGGAAGCGATCTGCTCATTGACATGGGAAACGGCCTTCAGGACACCCTTACCCAGATAGCGAGCCTTGTCGCCATCGCGGAGCTCAAGAGCCTCAAGCTTACCTGTGGATGCACCACTAGGCACGGCAGCGCGGCCGATAGAGCCGTCTTCCAAACGTACTTCTGCTTCGAGTGTAGGATTGCCACGGGAATCGATGATCTCGCGAGCCTTGATGCTCGCTATCTTTGATGAATGGTTAATTGACATGAGTTAGTCATATCAAACTTTAGGCACTTTGTCAAAATGTTAGTTCGACATAACTGCAAAAAATGTATTTTCACTGTCATTTTCACGCGTTGACGCAGGCCGTTAGATCTGGTATATCTATAGCGTCGCTTATGAATCGCCAGCAACGTAGCATCATTGTCCATGAGGAGCTTTTATCAGCTTTCCCTCACCCCGAAGTGCCTCTCGACCACCGAGATGCCTTCACACTACTCGTGGCGGTAGCTCTGTCTGCCCAATGCACGGATAAGCGCGTGAATATCGTGACACCCGCTCTTTTTGACTTCGCGCCTGATGCCCACACGATGGCGACGAAAGAACCAGGCGAGCTGCTAGAGTATATCAAGACCTGCGGCCTTGCTCAGTCTAAGGCTACGCGACTCGTCGCCATGTCGCAGATGCTAGTCGAGCGCCATGGTGGGGAAGTCCCTGAAGACTTCGCAGCTCTGGAGGCTCTACCAGGTATAGGACATAAAACGGCCTCCGTGGTGATGAATCAAGCCTTTGGGCACCCAGCCTTCCCAGTCGATACACATATTTATCGACTCGCACGACGCTGGAAGCTAAGCCGCGGTACGACGGTAGAGCAGGTGGAGAAGGATCTCAAAAAATGCTTCAAACGCGAAGACTGGGGCTTCCTCCACATTGCCATGGTGCTATGGGGGCGTGCATACTGCCCTGCCCGTGGCTGTAAACCAAGCTGCCCCATCTGCGCAAGGCTGAGTGGGGAGCGATGATTAGTTCTCTACGGCGATAATGCGCCGCGCTCATTCTTAACGACGCTGCTGACTCAGAGGTCCAAGCATGGCATCTGTCTCCTGCTTCGTAGGAGCGTTCCAAGACTTTTCAACATCTGTAGAACCACGTGGTGGCGTGGCAGCACGCTGACTTTCAGGCTCGGTTTTTAAGCTAGAGCAGGAGCTAAGCAGTGCTACGCTGATGCCAGAGATGATAGTGAGGGTATGGAGTTTTGTTTTCATATCGCGATTAAATATAAGGTTATTCTAGAGCATACCTAAGCTGAACTCAAGAAAATTATGCGTCTTATGAGAGCTTCTCATCAGGGGAGTTCTCATAAGCAAATCGCCCTCCAGTCGCTATGACAGGAGGGCGATGTAAAGACTAGGATGAATGCGTCTCTTAGAACTGGAAGCGGTAGCCGACGCTGCCGTTCACATTCGTCTGGTTCTCGCGCACTTCGAAGCTCGTGTCGACGAAGATATTCGCCGTATCACCCATGACTGGGATCTGGAGGCCAGCTCCTACTTCCAGTGCGAACTGACCGCGCTCTTCACTCTCGACTGTGACTGGCTGTGCATTATTGAGAATGCGCACGTCAGCAGTGGAGTTCGTGTCACCGAGGTCTGCCTTTGCCATCGCACGCAGTGAGAGCGTGGAGGCGCGGTTGTAGACGCTTTCACCGATGACGGTTTCCATGCGTGCACCCAGTGCGAGTGTTGCGTAGCTGACTGTCTGCTCACCTACCTGGAGGGCGGCATCGCTGCCTGTTTCCGTGTAAGCATCCACCGTGCTGCTCTGGAAGGAGATGCTAGCAAGTGGCTGCCATGCTGTACGGCCGCTTTCGCTCATAGCACAGGTGTATGCTACTTCGTAGAGTGCACCAAAGCCCATACCATTCGTCGAGCCTTCTGCATCATAGAAACCGCCTGTATGGTTCACGGTACGTGTCGTAGAGATATCGTGCATACCTGCACTTGCTACGAAGCTATGTGACCAGCGACCACTGTAGGATCGGGTGAAGATGCTGAGGTAGTTCGAATTGATATCACCGTTCTGCATATCGACATCACTGCTGCTGAAGTCTCCGTAGAGGCTGCTGAGAGCGAGACCGATTGTGTTCGTGGAGTTGAGTTCGAGCTCAGCACCCACTGTACCACCCCAGCTGCTGAGGTCGTATCCAGCCATTGTGCCTTCACCACTCAGCTTGCTGCTGCCACCTTCGGCACTGATCCAGCCCTTGAATACAGACCTACCTTCCATATCCATTTCAGGATCGGAGCCCATGTTCATAGTGCGGTTGCGGATGCTACCGAGCTGACGGCTCATGTCTCCACTCACGGCCATACCGATGGTCGCGGTGCTAGCCCCTGCGATAGAGGCAGCCAGCTTATCTGCTGCGACGGGGTTTGACGACATGAGCCCATCCAAGCTGTCCATTACTCCAGCGAGGTCCTTATACTTCGTCTTGTCACCCTGCGGGTTGAGTTCGATGAGGATGGCATTCATCATGGTGTAACCTGCGAGACCATTAGCTGTCAGAGCATTTTCCGTGTAGAAGGAGGTGTTAAGATCGGCGATGATTTCACCATTCTCGTAGCGCACGTTGGTGAAGAGCTTTTCTAAGCCTCCATCCAGCGTGATTTCTCCCTCGACGACGAGACCTGCAGTGAGTCCTGCTAGTGTGACGTCCTTGACACCCATACCAGAAGGTATATCCAGCAGTCCGCTTGGATTATCCAGCGTGATGATGAGCTCGCTGTCCTTACCAATGGTGAGCGAGTCGCCCGCATTCGCAAAGTCGATAGTCTGCTGCGCCTCTCCTGCTTCGAAGAGATCCTTGTTGAGGATGAGAGTGAGTGAGCCTCCTTCGACACTGGAGTTACCCGCTAGAGTCAGCGACTGGTCAGCCGTTGTCGCACCTGTGAGGTCGATCGTGAGGTGGGCACCTGTCGTCTTGATCTGATCCATCATAGATCCTGCTGCATCAGTGATGAGGACATGTCCTGCATTACCTATGACGGTTAGACCATCACCAGCCTTGAGAGCCTGATCGGCACCTGTTGTGGCGTTGATGGTTGCATTCTCATAGCGACCTGTGTAGATACCTCCATCAGCACTGATGGAGATCAGTCCACCGATCACGGCGTCTGCTTCCTTACCATCTTCATCGACATTGGTCAGCTGACCGACAGTGAGACCCGTGGGAGCACCTGTTACCGCACCGCTGCCAGCTGGGGACAAGACCTCGAGAGCCGCGTTGTTGAGGTTGAGCGAGCCGAGCTCGAGTACGGAGCTAGAGCCATCGCTGAAGGACTGAGACGTGATCGTGGCGTCCTTCACATCGAGAGCATTCTCCGCGAAGCTCGCCTCGGTGTTTCTCAGCGCGACGGTGTCCTGATCCATGCCATCACCGACGATGGAGAGTGTCTTGCCCGCATCACCTGTGAGATTCTGCACGAGGAGAGGGTTACCCGTACTGTTGGCAACGCCGACGAGGTCGATCGTGAAGTCGGCATCGACATAGACGCGGTCGACGGTGTCGAGGATGTTCATATCCATCATCTTGCCTTCCTCATCGTAGATGGGCTTGAGCACACTGAGATCGGCTCCCTGCTGTGCGGTGACGGCAAAGTTCTCCGATACCTTCCACAGACGGTCGGTCGACTCCTGCATCGTGAAGGTGAGCGAGTCACCTGTCGTCGTCAGCAGGACGTCGTTGCCCTGGATGATGTGCGCGTTGATAGCGACCTTCGTCGCATCAGATAGGGTGATGGAGGACCAGTTCGCCCCTGCTTGCTCGTAGACGTAGTAGGTCTTCGCAACACCATCCGTGCCTGTCGTCATCTCGCCTATCGACGTGATATCGAGGGTGGGAGCGGTGCCGCTGTTCGCGAAGTCTCCGAGCTGTGTCGCACCGAGGCGCGCTGCGTCAATAGCAAGATCACCGTTGATGACGATCGTATTGACCGAGAGCTGGGTGAAGCGAGCCGATGAGCCTTCCTCGAGTGTGAGCGTGTCGGCGTAGAGCGTGCCGCTGGTGATACCAGACGAGCCAGCCGCGACCGTGAGTCCCTTGCCATCGTCACCTGTGCCGATAGTGAGGCTACCTGTGCCACTCATGGTGGAGAGTGTCGTGGAGTCAGCGACCGTGAGCGACGAGCCTGCAGCGAGGCTGAGTGCCTGATCGCTCATCGCACCGATGCTAACGGTGGCGTCCTCGGCGAGAGCGAGCATGCCGCCTGCTCCTTCGAGTGTGCCGATGGTGGATCCGTCACCAAGGGTGAGTGTGCCTGTATTGGTCACTGTTCCCTCGGCTGCGGTGAGTGCGTCTACGGTCAGGGCGCCAGCCGATGTGAGCTCACCGCCCTCATTGAGGGTGAGTGCATCAGCACTGAGGGTAGCTCCAGCCTCAAGGGTGAGGGCTCCATCTTTCGCAATGGCGACGAGACCGCCTGAGCCATCGTTATTTCCATCTGCGATGGTCACAGTCGCATCCCCCTTCAGGGTCAGCTGACCGACGACTATACTGAGTGTCTCCGCGGTGAGGTCACCATCAGACAGGTTGTAGTTGCCTGTGTCC
>CAYJLR010000071.1:0-4546 GCA_964370895.1 uncultured Akkermansia sp.
GTCTAAGGTCGAGACCTTAGATATCCATTTTACGCTGTCGCGCAAGGCGACACTTCTCTTCCGTGGCGCCCGCATCTTTCTTTTCAGTCTAGTATTTTTTTAAAAATCTCATTGCGAGCAGCGAGCCAATATGCTAGTATTTCAATGATGACTAGACACGATAACCGCGAAGTAGATCAGATGCGCCCTCTCGAATTTATCCTTGATGTAGCCCCACACGCTACAGCTTCCGTTCTCTGCTGTTTCGGGAACACGCGTGTTATCTGCTCCGTCATGATTGAGGAAGATGTCCCACGCTGGATGAAGAACCAACGCGTCGAAGGCGGCTGGCTAACAGCTGAGTATGCCATGCTTCCTTATTCCACCCTCGATAGAAAGCGTCGCGATAGCTCCGCTGGTAAGGTAGACGGTCGCTCGACCGAGATCCAGCGCCTCATCGGTCGTAGCCTCCGCACGGCTGTCGATCTGCAGGCACTCGGCTCTCGCACGATATGGGTAGACTGTGACGTGCTCCAAGCTGACGGTGGTACGCGTACTGCGAGTATCACAGGCGCGAGTGTCGCACTCTTCATCGCACTGAATCGCCTTGTCGCGAAGGGGCTTCTTGCGAAGAGTCCTGCGAAGAAGCTCATTTCCGCTGTTTCTGTCGGTAAGGTAGAAGGTACGCCTCTTCTTGATCTTTGCTATGTCGAGGACAGAGATGCTGAGGTGGACATGAATGTCGTGCTGACTGAAGATGGCGAGTTCGTCGAGATTCAGGGCTCAGGCGAAGAGGCTGTGTTCACAGCTGAAGAAATGGCTCAGATGGTGACTCTTGCCAGCAAGGGTGTGAAGGATATCGCCAGAGCGCAGCGCGAAGCGATCAGCCGTGCCGATGCTCTGGGTGCTACTGACCTCGCAGAGTTAAAAGACTTCTTCGCTCGCTGATTTCATTTTTCTTTCATGCGCTCGCTGTCCTTAGTTTTCTTGTCGCTATCTCTGACTCTCCCCTGCTTCTCCATGGAGTGGGAAGAGGTGGAGGAGATGGCCATGGAAAAGCGCGGACGCATGGAATCAGCCTTCGAAGTCGCGGAGTATGGGAATGCTACAGACTTCTCATTCCTCTGGATAAGCAGTTACAATCCAGAACTACGCGATGGATTAGGACGTACGTTAAAAGATCTCGCCCGTTTGAATCAGGACAGCGAGATACTGAAAATCCTCGATTCACTCCCCTCAGAGAGCGCAAAGCCGAGCATTCAGACTCACACTGAGCTACCCACGTCGAGTTCATCCCAGCAGGAAATCGATCAGGCGATGGCACACATCGTAGCAGACGATGCGACCGGCTTGAGTTCTTTGCTCAGTGAGGGCTTAGACCCGAATGGCTTCAGCAATCAGCATAGGGTATGGCTGCTGGAGTCTGCGATTAGAAATGGGCGGCTCGGCATGGTGGGTGAACTCATCGAGGCTGGAGCTGATCCGAATAAGTTTTCCCTGATGGAAGAGCCGAGTAAGTCTCTTCTCATGGTTGCGGTCATGCTCGATCAAGCCGAGATCGTGGAGCTCATGCTCAAGAATGGGGCGGATCATCTCGCACAAGGTAACAATAGTGCTAATGCTCTGCATGACGCGTGCTATTATGGCTCAGAAAAAACACTGCCTATTCTACTGCCCTATTTTTCTGAAGATAATTTCTCGCCTGACGGTGGTAAGAATGGCTATCCGCTACAAGTGATTCTTCAAGGAGACTCTCCACAAGGAGGTGAGGCCGTGATCCAAGCATTCCAGAAAGTGGGCTTTAATTTCAATGACCCCCGCTATGGCCCGCCCATACTCGCGATGGCTATCCAAAATCAGCGCGATCACCTCATCAGAGCACTCTTGATCGCAGGCACTGATCCGACGAGTTTAGATTTTTACGGTAAATCCACTTTTGATTACCTAAACGACGAGCAGATCATCCTTCTCTATGAGGTGAAGGAGTGGCTTGATCAAGAAGTTTCCACTACTGGCTCAGAACGATGAAATCCCTGACATTAACTGCTGCATGCCTCATGACTCTAAGTGCTCTTGCCCCTCTCTCCGAGGCGCAGGATACACCTGATTACACGCAGCTTCACGAGCTCAATGACCGCTTAGGTCAGGCTCAAGCCTACCGCTATCGCTTGTTTGACGCCGTGCCTGTCTCTCTTAAGCATGACAGGGTGCATGAGGGAGCTTACTCTGATACCTGTCAGCAGCCATTTGGTATTTATGCGGCAGAGGGTACCGAGCTAGAGCTGACGATAGATCACGCGCCCGAGCATGTGGCTCTGGAGATCTTTGACCCTGAAACACTTCAAAGCAAGCGTTTTGAGCTCAAGAGTGGGGTGAATCAGATCACCACACCGCAGGCAGGACTATGCTACTTTTACTACCCTAGACTCAGCGCAAAACCAGCTAAGCCTATACGCGCCTACCTCAAGGGTGGGAAGATCAATGGCATTTACAATCATGGTGAGGGCGCACGAGTATGGGCATTCATCCAAAAGATGCCCAGCAGCGAATACATGGAGATGCTAGGTGACCACCTGCACCTGATTCTACCGAAGTCACTACTCAGTGACATGGATGCAGAAGAAGGCGAACGCATACTGGAACGCTATGAATCCATACATGCCTCAGGTCGCCGCCTGCTCGGTGAGGGCAGTTATTCAGCTTCCACACCTCAGCGCATCTGCCTCTTCCCGAGCAGGCCTGCTGACAATGCACCGCAGCTCGCCCAGGCCTCCCCCGATCTACTGCTTCTACCTATCTCTGAGGAGAATCATAGGTACTTGGCGAAGCTCTTTGCCTCGCGCATCTCAAGCCTCATTCCTTCGCATCAGGGAGAGTTATCAGCAGCTCTCCAGTACATGGTGACAGAACTTTCCTTCGTGACAAACGCGAATACACTGAGGAGCTCCTCCACCCTGCATGATAAGGAGATGCTCTTCATCTATAATCAGAAAACCATGGTTAACCGCGCGCTCTGGAATGCATCCATGAAGGAGAGCGATGAAGAAAGTCTTTATCAGGCAGCAGCGCCTCTCTGCTCGCTGTATATCTATTTTACCCTCATCCGAGGGGATAAGAACTTCCTCCCGCGCCTTATGGAGCGCCTGCAGTTGCTGCAGAAGCAGAATCTCAGCCCCAGCACGTGGAGGCAGGCCTTCCTCATGGCTCTCTGCGACGCGAGTAAGCGTGATCTGACGCACTTTTTCCTGACGACCCGCATGCTTGCCCCGATGAACCGTCCTCTAAATGGCTCAACAGATGCGCCCTGCATCACCATGACCATGGATGATATTAAGAAGGTCTGGCAGCATGCGAGCAAGTACCCACAGGACGAATGCCGCGCGATACATCTCGTACAGCCGCATACGGCACATATGGTACAGGATAAAACCGCTCTGGATAGAACGTTTACACTACAAAAGAATGATGTAGAAGAGACACTCATCATTCCAGAGCGAGGAACAGCAGGTGTGATCGCCTACGAAGCCTATAACGCGGAGAGCCAGCTGATCGGTCTGTTCATCCCTTCAGAAAAGGTGCTCGAATTCCGCCTACCTCTCACGACACAATACGTTCGCGGAGTAGCATGGAATGGCACAAATACGGTCGTCTACAGCAAAAAATAAAAAAACTTTTCTTTTTTTGTAGAATATTATTTTCTTTTGCGTTCTCAGGTACAAGGGAAGTCTGTTGGGTGCTAGTTGAAGTGCTTAACTTTCGCTTCTTGCACTCCACAAATATAAATAAAATATCAGAATAATATGAAAAAATCTCTATTACTCCTCGCACTCGTTGCAGCGCCACTCATGGCACAGTGCCCAAATTGCGCTAAAGGTCAAGCTCCTAAGGCAGCTAAAGACTCAAGGCCAGTAGCCATGCTGAAGGCTCTTGACACAAACAAGGATGGCCAGCTCGACAAAGCAGAATTCGCAGCAGCCGAAGCTAAGATCCAAGCCAAGATGGGCAAAATGCACCAGATGATGGCCATGAAGCAGCGTCAAATGATGCTTGCTAAGATCGACACAAACAAGGACGGTCAGATCAGCGACGCAGAAAAAGCAGCTGCTAAGAAAGCAATGGAAACACGTCGCGCAGCTATGATGATCAAGCAATTCGACGCGAACAAGAACGGACAGCTTGATGCACCAGAACTCGTAGCTCTCGAAGCGAAGAAGGCCGAGATGACCAAGAAGCGTGAAGAAATGAAGACAGCAATGCTCGCTAAGTTCGACACAAACAAGGACGGTCAGATCAGCAAGGATGAGCGCGCAGCAGCACGCGGCACTATGGCTCCTAAGTCCCCACGCACCCCTCTCGATCGCCTTGACACAAACAAGGACGGTCAACTCGACAAGGCAGAATTCGCAGCAGCTCTCGACAAGGCAGCTAAGATGGGTCAGAAAATGCAGCGTAAAGGGCCTAAGGGACCTAAGGGTGGCATGAAAGACGGCAAGGGCAAAGGCCCTAAGTGCGGCATGAAGGGGCCTAAGGGACCTAAGGGTGGCATGAAGGACGGCAAGGGCAAAGG
>CAYJLR010000071.1:4646-10619 GCA_964370895.1 uncultured Akkermansia sp.
GGACCTAAGTGCGGTACTCAAGCACCTAAGGCTCCTAAAGGCGCTATCATGATCCGCGTAGCTCCTAAGGCTGCTATGAAGGCTCAAGGCTGCAAGTGCGGCGCTAAGAGCGTACCAGCCGCTAAGCTCGTTCCTGCAACACAAGCTTAATCTCAATTTTCATATGCTGTGCGCTAGAATAATCTAGGGAGAGAGTTCAGAAGTAACAGCATTTGTTTCATAAGAAAAAAAGTCCACCCCTCACTCCTCGGAGTGAGGGGTGTTTTCGTATCATAAAGCTTCTATGGACGCTAGTGTGTAGCAAGCGCGATTCACTCTGCAAATAACAGCCTTCATTATTCTCATTTCCCGCTTACATTGCCACCTTAGTTTTTGACAAAGGCTCTGTAATGGTGTATATATATTCCCGATATGACGATTCCTCAGTCCCTTGCCTCTAAGCTCAGTCAAGCTCTCGCCGACACACTCGGTGATAGTCTTCCCGCTGGTTTCCAACCTTCCATCTCCGCATCTCAGGATCTCCGCTTCGGTGATTACCAAAGCAATGTGTCCATGATGCTCGCTAAGCGACTAGGTAAACAGCCTCGTGAGCTTGCAGCTCAGCTGATTGAATGCATGGGGGATAACGAGATAGCCGAGCTTGAAATCGCAGGTCCTGGCTTTATTAATTTCCGCGTGAAGGCGAGCTACTATGCTCAGAAGATGGTCGCGATGCTCAGCGATGATCGCCTCGGAGTGGCTCTCACATCAGAGCCTCAGCACATCGTCATCGACTTTTCCGCACCGAATGTCGCGAAGCCTATGCACGTCGGTCACATCCGTAGTACCATCATTGGTGACGCTCTTGCGCGACTCGCACGCTTCATGGGGCACGATGTCGTGACGGATAACCACATCGGCGACTGGGGTACGCAGTTCGGTATGATTCTCTGGGGCTGGAAGAATATTCTCGACACCGCGGCTCTCGAGGAGAACAGCATTGATGAACTTGTACGCGTGTACAAAGAGGTAAACGCTCGCTGCAAGACAGAAGACGGACTCATCGAGACCTGCAAGGCCGAGCTCGTGAAGCTCCAAGCTGGCGACGCAGAGAATCTCGGCATCTGGACTCGCTGCATCGAAGTATCACGCCAGAGCCTTGATAAGATTTACGAACAACTCGACGTTAGCTTCGACTACTGGCTCGGAGAGAGCGCCTACAATGACGCGCTCGCACCACTCGTGGAGAAGCTCATCGCCGATGGTATCGCGCGTGAGAGTGATGGCGCGATATGCGTCTTCTCCGATGGTAAGCTTGAGCCGAAGAAAGATCCCTTCCTCATGCAGCGCGACGGTGAATGGGTAGGTGTCCCTGCCATCATCCGTAAGGCTGATGGTGGCTTCCTCTACGCGACGACTGACCTCGCGACACTTGACTACCGCAAGGAGCAGTTCCAAGCAGATTCTATCTGGTATGTCGTCGGTGTGCCTCAGGAGAAGCACTTCCAGCAGATCTTTGATATCCAGCGCATGCGCGGTATCACTGGCGATTATCGCCATGTAGCCTTCGGCTCTATCCTCGGTAAGGATAGAAAGCCATTCAAAACACGCTCCGGCGACACCGTGAGCCTGCAAGATGTCATCGACGAGGCCGTCGCCCGCGCCACAAAGGTGGTCGAGGAGAAGAGCCCTGACATGCCTGCGGATGAAAAGCAGCGTGTCGCTCGTATCGTCGGCATAGGCGCAGTGAAGTTCGCTGAGCTTTCGCAGCACCGTCTAAGCGACTATGTCTTCGACTGGGATCGCATGCTCTCCCTCTCAGGTGACACCGCTCCTTACCTGCAGAACTCCTATGTGCGCGTGCGCTCCATCTTCCGCAAGGCAGGTGATGACGCGATCGACACATCCGCACCACTCCAGCTAGAAGAGGCTGCTGAGATTCATCTCGCACGCATGCTGACTCGCTACAGCGAGACCGTGCCAGCGACTCTCGATGACTGCCGTCCTAACTTGCTGACGAGCTATCTCTACGATCTGGCGCGCGCCTTCCATAGCTTCTATGAGGCCTGCCCAGTGCTGCGTAGTGAAGGTGCGACACGCGCCTCTCGCCTCCAGCTCTGTGAGCTTACATCTCGCGTCCTCCAGCAGGGCATGGGACTGCTCGGCATCGTGATGCCTGATCGCATGTAAGCCCCTCCCCCATCTTTACCATGCTATACTCCCACCGCCATGCAGCTCTAGCCATCATGTGCTGGGCTGCCACTCATCCTCACTTGATGGGGAAGGATGAGGTGGGCTCTGCCCCAGAGCAGAGGCTCAGCATCGCGCTAGCTTCTGACTCTCACCTCGTGCAGCAGAATGTGGAGTATGGTATGCAGGCGCTACTTCTCGGCGATATCGTCGCAGCGAAGCGTGACTTCGAGCAGGCATTATCATTCGACCCACAGCAGCCTATCGCGCTCTGCGGAGCTATACTCTGCGCGAGTAATGCGAATGAACTCACTCGCTATTCCGAGCGACTCTCTCAGCTTGATGAGCACTATGTGCCCACGCCTGTCGAGGCGCGCTATCTCGATGGACTTTTTCTACTCATCAGCCAGCAGGAAGATAAGGCTCAGGAGCACTTCAGCCAGCTGAGCTCTCGCTACCAAACAGATCTTCTCAGTCGCCTCTGGGCGGCTCTACTGCTCCAAGATGGCTATGACGAGCATGAGCAGCCACGCGCAGGACAGGCGAAGGCTCTAGACATGCTACGCGTGCCTCTCACGGATGAGAATCTGAAAGCCCACGGGCTCGTGCATTACCTGCTCGCCTTCATCCAAGCTGATGCTCCGAACCGTAACCATGACGCGGTGGAGCATGCAAGAAAGGCAGTCAAACTGCTGCCATACGAGCCCATGCCTCAGCTACTCTTAGCACACCACCTCGTGCGTCTCATGACGGAGGAAGGCGCGCAGCTTGAGGATTTGCGCACTGAGGCACTCGCTCTGCTTGAAGAAGCTGAGAAGCAATTCATGGCAAGCCACCTCGATACAGAAAGACGACAGCTTGACACCGACGCGGTGAAGAGCTTCTTTTGGCTGCGCCTGCGGCTCTACCGCGTCGAGTTACTCCTCGACTCCGACCCGAAGAAGGCGCTGGAGCTCTACCGCGAGGTGGAGTCACTCATGCCGCAGACCCTCCAGTCTAGGGGCTCAGAGTCACATGAAGCGCTTTCTTCTTCTCTCCCATCGGGGCATGATCTCCTTCTCTGGGAGTGGAGCCTCATCCCCCTGCGTCAGTTATCGCAAGGGACGCGTGAGCTGTCACAGCAAACGATAGATCTGCTTATCAACCGCGCAAAGTCTCACCCCCTCCAGCGCGAAAGCGCCCTGTACAAGCAGGTCATCGACTGCATTCAAATGAGCCTATACGCGCGTCTGAGCCAGCAAAAGGGACAACACAGCCTTGCCGTGGAGCAATTACAAGCGGCTCAGAGCCACTACAATGACCTCCGCCAGAATATCGGTCTGCATGCGCAGCTGCGCACGCACCCGCTCATCATCCGTGCGTTAAGTAGCTGTGATGTCTTCATTGCGAAGGCTCAGCTCGCTGTTTATCAAGACACCGCAGAGATATGGGAATCACGCCTGAAGGAACTAGACCTGCGTAGTAGTCTCCTGCTGCCTCCGCTGCGCCGCTAGATTTTTTCGTACATTTCTCGTAGAATTTACCTAATTAGGGCTTGCATCAGCCTGAGAGATGGGCTAGTCTAGGACATGGACGCTATTCAACTTGGATTAACTTTTGATGATGTACTGCTGCTCCCCTGCCTGAGCACGATGCTTCCCAGCGAAGCAAATCCGACTTCACAATTGGTGAACGGTTTCCCCCTGCGCTTGCCTATACTCTCCGCACCTATGGATACGGTGACTGAAGCTGAGATGGCTATTGCAATGGCGCGTGAAGGTGGTCTTGGAGTCATTCATCGTAACAACCGCATCGAAGATCAAGCCCAGCTTGTCGCTCGTGTGAAGCGATTTGAGAATGCAGTCATCACGCAGCCTATCACCGTGACGAAGAACATGCGTCTCAGTGGTGTGAAGCGCATCATGAATGAATACGGCTTCTCTGGCTTCCCCGTCATCGATGAGAATGGCAAGCTCGAGGGCATCATCACAGGTCGCGACATGCGCGTGTTTGAAGGCAAAGATCTCGAGGCTATGCTCGTCTCCGACACCATGACCCCTCTTGAGCGTCTGATCACAGGCAGCCCTGGTACGACACCAGAAGAAGCACGCAAGATTATTTACAGCAACCGAATTGAGAAACTCCCTCTCATCGACGAGAACGGTATACTCGCTGGCCTCATCACAGAAACGGACATCCGCAAGCGCGAGATCTTCCAAGAATCCTCCAAGGACGAATTCGGCCGTCTACGCTGCGGTGCAGCCGTAGGTCCAGGCCCTGAGTTCCTAGAGCGCGCTCAGGCTCTCCTTGAAGCAGGTGCTGATGCCCTCTTCATCGACGCGGCTACAGGTCATACCTCTCGTGTCCTCGAAGTCATCGAAAAACTCCGTGAGCTCTCTGACAAGCCTGTCGTCGCTGGCAACGTCGTCACTCAAGACGGTGCACGCGATCTCATCGCTGCTGGTGCCAGCGCGATCAAGGTAGGCGTAGGCCCTGGCTCTATCTGCACGACTCGCGTCATCGCAGGTGTCGGTATGCCTCAGTTCACCGCTATTCAGGAAGTCGCGAAGGTCGCACGTCCAGCAGGCGTTACCGTCATCGCTGACGGTGGTATCCGCTACTCTGGCGACGTCGTGAAGGCACTCGCAGCTGGTGCAGACCTCATCATGATGGGCGGCATGCTCGCAGGATGTGAAGAAAGCCCTGGTACAGTCGTACACCATCAGGGTCGCTACTTCAAGACCTACCGCGGCATGGGCTCACTCGGAGCGATGCAAGCAGGCTCTGGCGACCGCTACGGTCAGAATGCCAGCGGCAAGATGGTCGCAGAAGGTGTCGAAGCACGCGTACCCTATAAGGGCATGCTCGGCGACGTCCTCTTCCAGCTCGTCGGTGGACTTCGCTCCGGCATGGGCTACCTCGGTGCTCGCAACCTCGAAGAACTGCGCACAAACGCACGCTTCGTACGCATCACCTCTGGCGGTCTGAAGGAAAGCCATCCCCATGACGTCACCATCACGGAAGAGCCCGTGAACTACTCCTGCTAATCAGCTCAGCTTGACAATTTAAAGAATGCCCACTTCCTTAAAGGAGGTGGGCATTCTTCGTTATCGTAAATAGACCGTGCTCTAGATGGAACGAGGAGGACGTGCAGGAGACTCCTCACCTAGCCCGCAGTCAAACTGGGGAGTGAAGCGCGCGTCTTCATCTGCGCTCTCAGGAGCCTCGATATCAGCATCCTCGATATAGTCAGGCAGGATGAAATCATCTGCTGCCCCCGCTGTAGAGAGCAGCTCATCTGCCCCCTTTCTCTTCTCGGGCATGAGTAGCTCTATGAGGAGAGGTGAGCTCGCCAGATCCACTGGCAGCTGCCCCTGTGCATTCGCCTTCTCCTTTCCCGCGCCTGCGCGCAGCAGATAATTTGCGATTTCCTCATAGCCGTAGCGCGCTGCTAGCCCGAGCGGAGTCTCGCCGTAGGGATTACGCGCATTCACATCAGCGCCTGCGAGGATGAAAAGTTCAATGAGATCATCGTCTGGCTCTACGCCATACTCCTCGAGATCAGGAGGCAGATCCAGCTCATCTTGCAGCAGCATGGTCGCCGCTTGCTCGAGTAAGTGGTAGTCAGGTGCATCAGAGAGGAGCTCGGTGAGGAAGTTCACCACGGCCTCATCGTATGTATCCACATCCAGCTGCTCTGCGAGTTCGCGAGCCTGCGCCCAGTCAATGATTTTTTCAGCTTCTAGCTGCTCTTGTTCGTCCTGCATGGGCTGATTGTAGCGTGTATTCGCCAGGGAAGCGAGGAGAATTTTATCAGCATTATAG
>CAYJLR010000072.1:0-10386 GCA_964370895.1 uncultured Akkermansia sp.
GCAAGGAAACGAGATTAACATACATCTCCAAAACAAAGCTCCATTGTTTCTTTCGGGTGACGCAATGACGAAGTCAGGAAAAGCGTAAAATACGCGAAAAAGACCGAGTGAGGCGCGCTGTATAGCGATTTTTCTTAATCACCTTCGTTGAAAACGCCTTGCGAGAACTTCACGCAAAGCCACGCAATTACAATGCGCCACCTGCCGCTGGCACGAGATGGATGTCGTAGCCGAAGATGTCCGTGAAGAGATCAGACTTCTGACGTAAAGCGAGGTTCTCTATGCTCAGGTCATGCACATCTGGTACGACGAGTTCGATGAGTCTCGGGTGCATGCGCACCGAGAAGTCACGTATGCGCGAGGCATGGGAGCGCTCCATCGCATCCGCCACGCGTAGCAAGGAGGCGAGCTTCTGCACGCGCAGTCTGTCCTTCTCCTCCATTTCTGCGTAGAGGCGCAGTCGTGTCGAGGGGGCGCCATGACGGTGGTATCTCGCCAGTAGGGCGACGATTTCTACGTCTACTTGTGAGAGGCCGAAGTGCTCGGAGTTCAGGATGATGTACTGACTATGGTGGTGGTGGCTCTTCGGGCTGATCGCCGTCCCTACTTCATGCAGGATAGCCGCTACATGCAACAAAAGCTTGTCATGCGAGCGTAGGTGATGCAGATCTGCCAACTGGTCGAAGAGTAGCCCGCAGAGATGCGCTACCTGCTCTCCATGCACCCCGCTGACGAGGTAGCGTGAGGCGAGTAATGTGGAGAAGTGAATGACCTCCTTCGCGAGTGCTCTGTTCTGCTTTAAACTGGGCATGAGCGTGCGCAGGTAGCTGAACTCAGCGTTCTCCGCGTAGATCATCACTTCCTGAGCGTCGAGCTGCTCCGCAAAGAGGCGGTAGAAAATGAGGGTGGGCAAGAAGCTGCGCACGCTAGCGTAGGTGAGCTTGTAGCGCTCCACGCGCTCATTAAGCGCTAGGCTGCTGAGCTCAGCTATGTAGTTTTCTAGCTTATCCTTCACGCAGATCTCACCGCTACAGTCGAGACCCTGGATGCGCTGGAACTCAGGCGTCAGGATGAGCAGGGTGTCTGGCTTCTCTTCAAAGCGCCTGTTGTAGTCATAACCGACCTGCTCGATGACACCGCGGAGGTGGTCATGAATGAGGCTGCTCTCGTCCTGCGAGTACGCACAGTCCGCGATACCGATGGATTCTGCCGCGCGAGATGAGCCCATGCGATAGCAGGCGTAGAAGTTGATGCGCTTTCCGTGGAAGGCCATGACGCGGGTGTTCCCGTGCCCGACATGGAGAAGGAGGACGCGCTTTTCCTTCAGCTCCTTGTTCTTGTTGATGATTTTTCTTGCCTGTAGGTAGAGAAGTCTCGTGGTTTCACCATCATCCATCACCTGTAGGCGTAGACCTGTGGCGATGTTCAGGCGGTTCACGAGGGTATCTAGGTTCTCTAGGTCACGGAAGATGTTTGACGCGCGTAGCTGGATGTCCAGCGGGCCTGCGAGTTTATATTCCTCGAGCAATCGGCTATAACCACCGATGATACGCACACACTGATCCATAGTCTCTCGGCGAATCACATTCCCCGAGAAGATCTCATGCGCGAGATCGAGCGGCTGGGTCAGCCCATCAAGCAGGCGAGGTTTCCCCTCACCGTGCTTGGCTGTGATAATCATAGAAACCGAATGCGCTGAGAGGAAAATAACAGCTTGCATCTCCAGATCGCTGGGATCTGCGATTTCCATGGCTTCACTGTGGGCTGAGTCCTTCATGTGAAATTAAGCGAGTTGGAGAACAATCTTTCCTCCACGGAATTCCTGCTGGGCATGTGTGACTGCCTCGACGATCTCCTCGAGTGGGTACACGCGATCGACAGCTTGTTCGAGCTTGCCCTCTGCCATCGCATCGAGCAGGCTGGCGTAAGCAGCCTCTGCTTCGGCACGTGTGGCGCGCTTCAGCCACTGGGTGCACCAGAGACCCTTTAAGGTGATGTCCTTGAAAATCAGCCAGCCATTCGGCACCTTGATACTCTTCTTGCTCATCGCACCGAAGGTGATCATCGTACCTTGTGGGGCGAGCATATCCATCAGGCGCAGGGCACTATCGCCACCGACGCAGTTGGACGCGAGTACGGGGCGAGCACCATTGAGTTGGGGCAGGACAGACTTCACCATATCAGTATCATCCTCACCTATGACGATGTCTGCACCGAGAGCCATGAGCTCCTCGCGGAGGAGATCTGGGCGGCGGACGACATTCACCGTATGCACACCCATAGCCTTCGCCAGCTGAATGACACAGCGGCCTACACCAGAATTCGCAGCGTTCTGGACGATCCAGTCACCAGGCTTCAGGTCGACAAATTGGGTTAGTGCGAGATAGGCTGTGAGTGGGTTCACCTTCAGCATGGCTGCCTGCATCGGATCGACATCCTTGCGGATCTTGAGGAACTCAGATGCTGGGGCTGTGATATAATGAGCCCATGCGCCTATACCTTCGAGAAGGATAACAAGGTCACCTACTTCAAAGCTAGGATCAGCACTCTCATGCACGACACCGACACCTTCGAGTCCTGCAGAGGAGTCGGGGAGCTGGGGCTTCACACCGTAGACCCCCTGCACGAAGTTGATATCAGCTGGGTTGATGGGAGCGTAAAGCATGCGGACGCAGACCTCGCCTTCAGCGGGTGTCTGAATGGGACGCTGCTTGACAGTTAAAACCTGCTCAGGCTGGCCGAGCTCTGAGAATGATGCGTATTTAGGATCGTTCATGATAAATGAGAATACAATGAACTGGCAGCGAAAGCAAGCCAGAATAGCGACAGCTGCCAGCTATAGTGAATCTTAGCTCTCCTTCAGGATCACTCCCCCTCCCCTAGCCTCAGCTCTATTCTAAAGCACAAAAAAAGTGTTCCATGTGGAACACTTTTTTAAATTTCTGGATCATCTCGCTAGCTGATCTGGTTGTGAGCAAAAAAGCTCACATAGGATACTTAGTCGATACGCCGTACTTATTTACACCGCGCTTACTGTCCATGATGCATACGATTAAAATAGAGATCAGGCAGACTACGGGTACTACAATGGCGCAGAGAGCAAGAGTGACTCCGGCTTGCTGCCATGCTTGTACGAAAGCGTCTTTAAAAAATCCGTATTCCACTTGGAGCAATTCTTGATTGTAGCCAGGACCTGCCTCATTGCTATATTCTATCAACTTAGCTACGTGCTCTCCTAGCTTATCAACCCCACCCAGTGCGTCAACGACTAGCTTGTAAAAATAGATGATAGCAGCAGTGGCGGAAAACGCAGGCATGGCTTTTAATAAAATCACCCACCAGCCTGACAGACCCACATCATGGAAACGTCGGAACAGTACTGCTAAGGAAGGTATGAGTATCGCAAGCTGAAATATAAATCCGATGAAGGGAATGATGACCCCAACAACACTTATCCCGAAACCCAATAGCGTGGCGACAAGCATATAACTCCAAAACTCGGCACGCGTAGCGCGTCCCTTGAAGGTAGCGTATTTACCGAATGCGTATGTGAAGTAATCCCATAATCCTCTTTCCTTTGCGTGAATATCACCAAAGCATTTCGGACAAACGTAAGGCACGATTCTATCTTCATTGATGCTTATATCGCACTTACAGTAGGGGCAGCCCTCTTTAGCTGTCACAAAGGGGTCATTAGCCTCAGATGCAGAAGCTGGCGCAGCAGTGGGGACAGGAGGAAGCTGTGCTTCTACTTTCTTAGGCAGAAACTCAGCATACTGCAGCCACTCTGCGGCTCCCTCCTTTGAGATCAAGGTATCAAGTGAGATCTTCTCATCGAGGTGCAGTGCTCGGAGTTCTTCCAGTGAAAAGGGACCGACAGGAACGCTGTCTTTGAGATAGTAGTACTCTTTCATATATGTCAGGTGAATGAATTTTGAGTTATCATAGCTCCTTTGCTACGTATATACAAGGTTAAATGCTGTTCTATACATATACTATGTGTTCCATGTGGAACAATTTCTGTTCTTGCAAAAGTAATGATTTCGCGCTATTCTGGCAGCGTTCACATGCACTCCACCCCCCTCACCCACCCTAGCTCACCCTCACTGTTCTTTATCCTCGGTCCCACAGGTTCGGGAAAAAGTAGCTTAGCTATCAGCCTAGCTGAGGCCATGGGTGACTGCGAGATCGTCAGTGCTGACGCCTACCAGATCTACAAGCATCTCCCTCTACTCACAGCAGCACCCAGCGCTGAAGAGAGACAGCGTGTTCCCCACCACCTCATTCACGAATTGGAACTCTGGGAGAGTCATGACGCCTCGGTGCACGCGCGCATGGCGATGCGAGCGATTGAGGATATACAGCGACGAGGTAAAAGGGTGATTGTCACAGGAGGCTCAGGACTCTACGTAAAGTTCATCTCGCATGGCATATCCGAAGCCCCCCCTTCTGATCTGAGCCTACGTGCGCAGCTCGAAGAGCTCAGCCATGATGAATTAATAACCCGTTTTAAGGAAATCGATCCTGAGGGGCTAGCCATTACTCCAGTGGAGAACAAGCGCTACCTCGTACGCAACTTAGAAATCGTCCTTCTCAGCGGAAACCCCCTCTCCCACTGGCGCAGAAACTGGGATCATCAAGTACCACTCGGTCCTGGCTGGGTTCTGGACTGGGACGTCCCCCTACTCGACTCGCGCATCGCTCAGCGCGCGCAGGAAATGCTACAGTCAGGCGTCTGCGAAGAGCTCCAAGCCGCCAAAACGTCATTACTGGCCTGCGGAAAGGAGCTATCAGATACAGCTAAGAAGACACTCGGCATGCTGGAGGTAGAGAGCTGCATACGCGGCGAAATCAGCAGTGAAGAATGCGTGAAGCAGCTCGCCCTGCGCACAAGACAGTACGCGAAAAGGCAGCGAACTTGGCTGCGTCGAGAAGGCTGGCTGCAGCCCATCGATGCGGTATCGACTCCAGAGAGGAGTATCATAGAGAGCATACTTGGGAAGATCTAATGGCAAAAAAGTGTTCCATGTGGAACACTTTTTTAAGCACATCCCCTCCCTACTCTGTGACTCGCTTCCATCTTGACCTCTGCCCGCGCTGCTGCTATGATCTCAGTATGCGCCTCGCACTCACTCTACCGATCGCCTTCATCAGCCTAATCACAGCTTCTGCACAGCTCAGCTACGCAGCTAGCCTTGTCATGGCGGCACTGCATCCTTCTCAGAGGGCGCAGAATGCACCCTCTGAGAGTCCAGAGCAGGCAGATACCATCATGCCTCCAGAGGATCTGCTGAAGCGCGCTCAGAGCGGTGATACAGACGCGCAGGTGGAGCTGGGCTACTTCTACTCTAATCCTGAGAATCCCGATCATCTTTCCATGTACACGTGGTTCTTAAAGGCCGCGCGAGCCGAGAATCTAGAAGCTCAGGCTACGGTAGGTTTCCTCATCTTGGAAGGCATAGGCACACCCGCGCATCCACCCACAGCACTCTTATGGCTAGAAGCGGCGGCGGAGCGCGGTGACACTGAATCTCAGCTCATGCTCGCGACGATATTCCTCAATGCCAGCCATGGCATCAGTCGCGATCTCGAGCGCGCGTTCAAGTACTTCAAGCTAGCAAGCAGCAGCGGTAGTGCACAAGCTCAGCTCATGCTGGCTATTTGCTATGAAAATGGCATAGGCTGTGAAGTGAATCATGAGCTTGCTCTGGAATACGCTAAGAAATCAGCTGCCCAGCTCGATCCTCAAGCACTGTGTATGCTGGGTGACTTAGCACGCAAAAATGTTCCACATGGAACAAAAATCGACCGCGCTACAGTGATGCCCGCTTTAGATCCTATCGCTAGAGGCTATTATCTGCATGCTGCCTTTTTAGGTGAAAAAAAGGCGAATTATGAGCTAGCCAAGGCAGCACTGCAGGAATCAGGCAAGCAGAGATCGATGGACAGCGAGGAGAAGAAGAGGGCGGTCGTGGCACTTTTAGAACATGCCACCATGGAAGGCTATGCTCCTGCTATGTATGAGCTCGGGCTCTGCTACAGCTGGGGCTATGGAGTCGAGAAGGATGAGCAATACGCGGCAGACCTCATAGCTGAAGCCGCAGCGCACGGTTACGAGCCTGCGCGCTACATGATGGTCTACCTGCATACGATAGGACAAGGAGTGGACTACAGCCTTTCTGATGCGTATGAATGGCTACATGCGATGCCCAGAGGGTAAATGGCGCAGCCGCGCTGTCTAGACTTCTTCTTCGCCTAGGATAAGCCTGATAAGCATCTGTGCTTGGTGTGCAGCGCATAGCATCACGCGAGGCGCGACTAGTGGCTCACCTGCTGCGACGGCACTTTCTCCATCACCACTGAGGTAGAGACGCTTCATCAGCCGTCTCGTCTTGATTGCATTCGCGCTTCCGTACCCTGCTAGCCCAGAGGCAGCGACTATACGGGTATCTGGGCTCTGGCTCAGGAGGCACTCGACGAGCATCGCCTTGCTTGTATCTACATCAAATGCTTCACAGACAAGCTTATATGGAGAAAATAATTCCATGCAGTTTTCTTCTGTGACACGGCACTGCGCTAGTTCGAGTTCCACGCAGGGGTTCATCTCACGTAGGAGCTCTGCTAGTGCCTCAGTTTTCGCTCGGCCAAGGTGTCTGATGCTATAGGCCTGTCTATTGAGATTCGATGCATCTACGCTGTCAAAATCCACGAGCAGTAGCTTGCCTATGCCAGCGCGTGCCAGCATGATGGCGACATGGGAACCCAGTCCACCAAGCCCTGCTATGGCTACGGAAGCGGTTCTTAGCTTCTCATAGACAGGCAGTGTGATGCGCTCGATGAGCGCTTCTTGCCATGCCTGTACCGTGAAGGGGGTAGGGGAGTCTTCGTTCATCTTAACCTCCTCCGACAAAGTGTACGATCTCGATGCGGTCATCGGCTTGGATAGCATAGGTGCTGAACTGACTGCGGGGAAGTATATCGCCGTTGAGTTCAACTGCGACGCGACTCGCTATATACCCACGTGCTTCAAGAAGTTCTAGCATAGTGAGCTGTGAGGCGAGAGGATGGGTTTCGCCATTGATAGAGACATGAATTGTAGAATGATCACTCACGCGAGAAGTATAGCATAGGCTAGCGAGCGGAGGCGATAAGAAAAAATGTCTGCTCTATTAATAATGCCTGCGCGTATGAATAAAGCACTCTCCTCCAGCTGGGTGTGAGACAGCGTCCCACACCCGCTTAGGAGTCTATCTAGCTGTCGGCTTTTTAGGCGTAGACGGCTGTTTCTCACTGCCCGTGAGTGCGAGCGGATGGGGTAGGTGTGTGAAGAGGGTGAAGCGTTCTTCACTGTTTTTGCTCGCTGCTTTAGCGGCATTTTTCTCTTCTGTAAGCATGGCGAGGCGTGTGTCTTCGACCATGGCTTTGAACTTCTCTGCTTGTGATATTTCTCCTGTCTCATCTCGGAAAAGTGAGGCGAGCCAGTCGCGTTTTTCACTGATGGAAAGGTGTTTTATTTTCATAGTTAATCTTCTGTTTTCTAAGGGTGAGTTCTCGTGATTTCGCGCTGTTTACTTCATTTTCTACATCCACTTTTGTGGAAAACGAATTGCGAGAACTTGCCTAAGGTGTTCTATTTTCTAATGGTAAAAAGGAAAGTATGGTGCGTATGCGTGATTCTCCTAATTCGCTGAGCCCGTATTCTAAGGGTGTGCGATTGCTGAGGCGCTTGAGTAGCTGGAGTTTTTCTAGCTGCCTGATGCTGCACTGGCAGGTGGAGGAGTCGATGCCGCAGTGGCGGGCTATGTCCTTGCAGGTTTCTAGCCCCGCAGCGATGGATATAAGCACGCGCTGAGCTGCGGCTGGGAGTTCGTCGCGCTCGAGGGCGTAAAGGAGCCTGCAGGCGAAATCTATGGCTTTCATGTTTTGTTTTTCTATGTGTTTTATATGTGTCTTGATCCGCAGTCTTTCCAGAGTTGGTACAGAGGATGCGTGTCGTTAGAGTGACTCTGAACGGCATTGAAATGAGCGGCATTTGGCATAGCGATGCGTGTGTATTCTTCTGCGAGGCTCTGCTTCATCGTGCTGCTGCTGGTCAGTGCGGTGCACATCTTGTACGCGAGGCGGGTCGCCAGCGCATCGATAAAGAGGGGTTCGTAAAGTGTCACGTCCTCGCAATCACTGATATAGAGGAGCTTGATAGGGCTTTCTCTCGTATAAATGCTGCGCCCACGTAGGATCCAGCTGCTCTGGTTCACACTGAGGACGCGGAGACAGTCGGCTGGAAGATAGTGGGGGAGATGCTGGTCAGGTTTTTCATTTGATTCACTGCTCTGCAGGGTCACAAGCTGCTGCGCAAAGCTCCAGCGATGGGAGCAGAGGACTTCCTGCCGCACTGGATGGTAGTGCAGATGGCATTGACGCGCAGCAGGGCTGCCGTTTGGATCGATGGAAGGGATGGGTGACTCACCCAGCTTGGATAGTGCGAGATTGCAGATATCAAGGGCGGTGGTGGTATTCATGATGATGATTGATGATGGTGATGGTCTGTTAAGCCGATGCTAGCTAATCTTCTTTCGAAGTGCCTCAGATTGACATAATTCGCGCAGCAGCGCAATTATTCGCCTAGCTAAGCGCGGTGAAAACCGCACGGTTTACACCGAGCGATGCTTGTTGATTGCTAGCCAAGCATTAAAAACTTCTCTATGCTTTCGGACATGAGCCGAGATGCCCGCCAGTTAGCACGCTATTACTATGATCGCCATGGTCGTGATATCCTGCAGGATATGCAACTTCTTAGCGAGAATGATCGCGCGCTTATCATCTGGCTTCCGCAGCTCATCGCTCTAGCGATTCCGGTGAATCATCTATATCCAGATAGCTGGGCTAGGCTGGCTTCGACGAGTCCGCAGGACAGTGATGCATGGTATGTGCATCTTCTTGTTGGCGACCTCGCACTGGCCCGCGAGCTCGGGAAGCAGGCTGAAGAATTAAGCTTCATTTGCTTCCATCGAGGTGCGCGTAACCCACGTCCACACATTCACCCATTCCGCGACATTATCCATTGAGGATCTAGTCCTCATTTCTTATCACACGATCACATCACAATATAGAAAGACCACAGACCATGGGATTCATGAAAACCCCCAGCGTACCCGCCGCCCCCGAAGCTGTCCCTCCTACTGTCACCATCACTGAGTCAGCAGAAGGCGATACAAAGAACCAATATGACGCTCTCAATGCTAAGCGCAAGGGGCTCATCTCCACCATCCAAGCAGGGCAAGCACAGAATGCCTCCCTCAGCAAGACAGGTGGCAGCAGCAGCAAACTAGGCCAATAAGATGAGTAAATCCACCCCCATTCTCAGCATCTACCAAAGTCTCAAGGGGCAGCGCGCCCCCTGGGAATCATGGTGGGATGAGCTACGAGACTACGTCATGCCTGGCCGTATCGACGAGGAAAGCCTCATCCCTGACTCGACGCACAAGCTCTACGACACCACAGCTGTCGAGGCCTGTCAGAAGCTCGCCAGCGGGCACATGAGCTACATCACGCCCAGCAACGAACTCTGGTTCAAATGGACTAGCCCCGACAGCCGCGCGACGGATGAAGCCCTCTCATGGTACCAAGAATGCTCCGAAATCGCGAACCATGAACTCGCCCTGAGCAACTTCTATACCGAACTCCATGAGTGCTTCCTCGACCGCGTCGGCTTCGGCACTGGTAGCCTCTTCTGTGGCAGCACGAAGGCGGGTAGACTTCACTTCCGTCACGTCGCCTGCGGAGAGTTCGTGTGCAACTACGATGAAGACGGCAGCCTTGGTGTCTACATACGCGAGTTTCAGCTCAGCGCGAGTCAGGCGGCTTATCAGTTCGGGGAGAAAGCCCTAGGTGAGCGCGCTCGCAAGCTACTAAAAGAGCCCAGTCGCGCTATCGACAGCTCGCTGCGCTTCCTCCACATGGTACGTCGCCGTGCCCAGCGCGAGCGCGGGCGCGCCAGTGCGAAGCATATGCCCTTTGAGAGCATCTACTACTGCATGGAAGACGACTGTATCGTCGAAGAAAGCGGCTTCCATGAGTTCCCTTACATGGTGACGCGCTTCCTGAAGTGGGGACAGGGCAGCTATGGTATAGCCCCAGCACGCCTCGTCTACCCCGACATCAAGCAAACCCAATTTCTCAATCGCATCCTCGATATGCTGGGCGAAGTCGCCGCTTTCCCACGCATCCTAGAGCTCGCGAATCAAGTAGGCGAAGTCGATCTACGTGCTGGCGGTCGCACCCTCATTAATGCAGAGAGCGCAGCCCTCGGTTTCCCTCGTGAGTGGGCGACGCAGGGCAGGTACGACGTCGGCATGGACAGGCTCAAGCAGAAGCAGGACGCCATCC
>CAYJLR010000073.1:0-10364 GCA_964370895.1 uncultured Akkermansia sp.
TAGTGCGCTTGTTTTCGCGTCTTCTCTGTATGACGCTTTCGCGCTTTCATCGGTGATAAAAGTGTCACGCTGTCGCTGCTGCGCTCTGTGAGCACAGCTTTTCTGTGAGGGGATTGCCCTCACACTCTCAGCAAGGACGCTGTCCTTGCATCCTGCCAGAGGAACTGTCCTCATTACCTTCGCTATGCTCAGGCCGTCCAAGAAGTGTCTTGGACTTTTTCCTCATCACCTTCGCGAACGCGAAGGACAGGCGAGAGGTATCTCGCCTTTTCTTCGTCTCAAATCGCAGTGCGATTTGTGTCTCATTTTGCTCTTCCGCAAAATGTCCTCTGGACTCCCATTTAGGTGTTACTTATGGGTATTGCATCACTCGTATATAGGGTGCTTCTTTATTATCATGAATTATGAGCTCATATGCTCTGCATCTGTAAGCGAATCATAGGCTTGACGGTTAGACCACGCAGGCAGCGAGCTCTACTACGTAAGAAAAAGGGGAGAAAATGTAGTAATCTCTCCCCTGTCTACCAGAAAATCATGTCGCTCTGTGCTTAGTTCTTCAGACTGGGGCGTCTGCCGCGGCTCTCATCGCGCCATGCATCAGAGTGGTACTTACTCTCTACCAGCGCGGCTACTTGCGCGTGAAAGCCTTCAAATGGCTCTTCATCTGTGACGATTACCACCTCTTCGCAGAGATGCTGTGCAAGGCTATTTATCCAGCCTTGCCGAGGTGCGCATTCTTGGATGAGGCCTTGGTGTAGGACAGCTCCTCGGAAGCGTCGCTGTCCTGCTCCTGCGAGCTTGAGACCAGCTGGGTTCACGATATCACTCTCTACTGGGCTAGCCCAGCAGGCGCGTCCTGCGTCTGGAGCATCGCTACGCAGCAGCTGGCAGTCGACTCCATGTTCTTGTAGAGCGAGTGCGAGTGCGCCATGTATCCAGAGGTAGAGGTCGTGACTAGAGGGGTACATCACTGCTTCTTGGGATGGAAGTGTGACTGTGTAGGTCTGCCCCTTGCGATGATCGACGATGCCGCCACCCGTCCAGCGGCGTATGTATTCTACACATTCACCACTGCGGGGAGGAAATAAGTCTTGCGCGACTTCTCGCGTATCAAAGTGACCATAGCTTACTGCTGGTAGTCGCCAGTCATAGAGACGCAGCCACGCCTCACCGCGTAGGGTGAGGATCTCGTCTGCTGCCATATTCTCATATCCGCTGCGTGCAATGGGGTCTATCCAGAGATGTAACTGCGTGGGCAGATGCGCCATCCAGCCGCTGTTCGGGGTCATTTCCATGACTGAGAATAGTGAGAGGTGAAGATCTGCTAGGTGAGCTCTTCACCATGACTCATTAGGAGGTGCTAGGTGGTGTCACGAGTGCTGTGAAGGTGCGCGTGTACTGCCTGAAGAAAGTAGCCTGGTTTGGCATGCTGCGACGACCATTGCGCACTTGCTCGATGAGGTGCATCCCTTCTTCTGTGACGACAGTGATAGAGATATTAATGGCGCTGATACGTGCATTGAGAAGCTTTTCGTTATTTACGAGAATGTCACGGCTAGTGATTGTTAATTCTTCGTTCTTTCCGCGTGCACTGATGATGGGGACAGACTTCGTCTCATACACGATGTGCCCAGATTCGATATCAGCGTCGCCGAGGCTGTACTGGATATCAAAGACGAGGTTCATGTCGATGATGTTTTCGCAAAGGAAGTGATCCTGCTCTGCGTTTTCGTACTTGCGGTAGGCGGACTTGAGATTAGTCTTCGCCATGAGGAATTGGTACGCGTCGCGCGGTGTGATGATCTGGCGGTATAGTGAGAAGAGTGGGAATGTATTCACCTTAGTCTTCGACTTCTCGTCCTGACCGAGATTGAGAATCTGGTCACGGTAGAGGAGACGGTAACCTACGGCATTCACATCGCCTTGAGTATCGAGATTGTTTGCCTTGGCGGAGCGGTAGCTGCCACGAAGAATCTCGTTACTGCTGACGGCTGCGTTACGATCGAGGGTACTGGCGAAGAAGATGAGCTGCGTGACATCGGAGAAGTAGTTTTTCTTCTTCTTACTGTTGCGGCTTGACTCGGTAAGCGAGGTGCTAGCAGCGTCGTCGGCTTCCGCGACAAACCACTCATAGTCGTTTGCGCCGCGGCCGATTTGCATGGCTTGGAAGTCATTAGAGAGTGAGCGGAGGGCGACGCGTGCACGAGCACTGGTATCTACCTGCTCGCTTGCATCCTTATAGATGCTGATCGCTTGATTCGTCATCGTCATGATGACGAAGACGAGAATGACAGTGATGGTCATCGCAACGAGGAGTTCGATGAGTGTGAAGGCGCGCTGCGCGCGGCGAGGGAAGCTATGTTTCATATGCGTGATAGTCTAAGGCTCGTTCTAGGCTGCGAATGCTTTTAGGGTGAATCGTGTGCGGGTCCTAGCGGCGGAATGAAAGATTAGTAGAGAAGATAGGCTGGTTGAAGTCATTCCATGACTTTGTCGTGTAGCGTGCAGGGTCGGCAGGGAAGAGTCGGTAGAAGTCGGCTCGGTAGTAGACGGCACCACCCCATGGGTTGTCTTCGTCATCTGAGACGTATGAATTAGGCGTAGAGCCCTTCTCAAGTATGCCCGGACGGGGCGCGAGCTTGAACTCACCGCGCTTTTCCTCCCTGAGTTCTGTCATGCGAACGATGAACACAGGACCCACAGCTTGGCGAATAGAGTTGCGATGCAGTTTGCTATTTAAAGGGGCTGCCATGGTGACTAGTTCTGTGTTTGCGGGGAGAACCTTGCCATTACGTGGAACTGGTGGGTAGCTGCCATCTGCGCGACGGCGCTTAGAGATGTCTGCGCGATAAGAGAAGATCGCGATGCTTGTGCTGGGCTTCTGTGAGTTTCTGAACCAGTAGAATGCCTTGTCAAAAGGAGTGACGTACTTGCCGTATGAGCTGTTCTTAGTCGATGCTGGTGCGCGCTCATCGGGACGGATGTTTTCCATCTCGGTTTGAAGCGCATTAATGATGCGTCCCGATTCCTCACGCGCCAAGGCTGCAGTGAGCATGGACTTCACTGGGACAAAGAGGGTCATGAAGATGCCGAGTAGCATACCGACGATGCCAATGGCGAGCAGGGCTTCGACGAGGGTGAAGGCGCGCTTGTTGCGCTTGCAGCGTTGCTGTTTCATACGTGGGAAAATCATGGGAATTATGTGAGAAAAATGAGAGAGATGGGAGGTGCGGGGGATGGTAGTTTAGCGGGATTGCTGGCGATCAGCTGTACGCTTGCTATTGCGTACTTGGCGCACGTTGCGCTTTTCTTTCTGGATCTGGTCGAGTGTGCGCAGTCGGCTCGTGTCGCCAGATGGCCAGAGTACGAGACCCTTTGCGCCGATGGGGCGGCCCTTACTGTCTGTCTTGATAGGGATAATGCCGTTTTTAGCCTTGCTTGACTTGGAGCGGCTCGCTTCCATGACGACGATACGCTGGGGTGCGGTAGGGTTTCTTGGATCAGCGAGTGGGGAGACGAAGCGTCCCTTTTCATCGAATTCGAAGTAGTACACATTCACAGCTCCAAGACCTGCGATATTCATGAGGTCGTAGCCCATCATTTCTTCGTCACCCTGCTCTGCCCATTCGAGGGGCTTGCTGAGCTCGGGGCTGAAGAAGACACCATTAGGGAAGGTGATACCAGCAGATGTAGAGCGCCAGCGTCCTTCTGTGCTGACATCGGAGCCGTCGTACTTGCCGTCGCTCTTGTCCTTTTTGCGCAGCATCATGACTGCGGCATAGCGCAGATGCTTTGAGCTAGCAGTCATGTCGCCTTCGTCTTCGACGATGATGACGCGTGTGGAGGTGTCGTTCCCGTAAGCTGTTGCTTTCGCTTCTTCGAGTAAGCCTTCTAGCTGTGATACAGCTGAGTCAACGGAGCGGCCTTTACCGACGTCATCGAGGACGGATGCGGCCATGACCATTAATATACCCATGATCGTGATAACGACGAGCATTTCGATGAGGGTGAAAGCGTTTCTTTTCTTAGTGGGATGCGTATTCATGGGTATGAGAATGGATATAATGAGAGCTCCCCTTATAAATAGCAAATTTGGCCTCTCGATTCAATCTTTTTTTTACTGGAGAGTAGATTATTTTGACAGCCTGAATAGCTGGAAATGGCGCGTTAATGTCCTTGGTATCAGGATTGTAAAAAGTCCCCAATCGCTTGCGCGTACAACTCTGGCTCTAGCAAGAAAGAATCATGCCCCTTCTCTGATTGGATGAAGTGGTAGCGCGAGTCTACTCCTGCCGCCAACAATTGTTCATGAAGCTTCTCTATATCTTCAGGAAGGAAGCAGGCGTCTGTGCTGATGCCGAAGCTTCTGACTGGGACATGGTGCTGCGCGAGTCGTGCCCAGCAATCAGTGGGTGAGTCTAGCCCTATGAGTGTGGCTAAGTCATGCTGCGCCCACATGTCAACGATGCGTATGTAAGCATTCGCATCAAATCGTCTTGCGAACTTCATACCTTGATGCAGCATGTAGCTCTCAGTATTGTGTCGTACGGGATAGCTCTGCAGCATATCTTGCTCGCCTATAGTGCCGCTGCGGGCGCGTAGGGCGAGGGTGCTCTGGTCGACGAATAACTTGTGGCAGATGATGCGAGCGAGCGCGAGCCCTCGACGTGGTGGGTCGCTGAGTTTATAGTTTCCTGCGCAGAACTGAGCATCCAGTTCGATGGCGAGGATCTGCTCGAAGACAGAAAGCTTGTGCTCAATGGTCGGCTCGTGCGTCACGCCTATGAGCATGAGGCCTTTTACTCGCTCAGGGTAGAGGCAGCTGCAGGTCATGCCTATGAGCCCACCTACGCTCGCTGCGACTAAATGGAATCTCTGAATTCCTAAATGATCCAGTAGCGCTATCTGCGCGCGCACCTGATCGGCGGCTGTGACGAGTGGGAAACGTGCTCCCCATGGTGTACCATCAGGAGCGAGGCTCGCAGGGCCAGTGCTGCCGTAGCAGCTGCCGAGGTAGTTCGCGCAGATGATGAAGTAACGGTCGGTGTCAAGAGGCTTCCCAGAGCCTATCATGAGATTCCACCATCCTTCGAAGTTCTCTGGCTGCCAGAAATCCCCCGCTTCGTCAAGCTGGTCACACCAGCCATGGGCGTGGTGACTGCCAGTTAGAGCATGATTCAGCAGAATGACATTCCCCTTGTCCTCTGCTAGTGTGCCGTAGCACTCGTAGGCAAGCTGCACGCTAGGCATACTGACGCCTGCATCAAAGCGAAAGTCTGAAATCTCTAGAATCTGAGTCTGTGTGCTTGTCATGAGAGGGGGGAGGCTGCTGATGATAAAATAAAAAAGACCGTAGCATGATGCAGCGGTCTTCTTTGACTGTGATAGATGAAATCTATACGCAGAGAGAGGTCAATTACTTGACACCCTTCTTGCTGAGGCGTGTGCCGGCAGTAGTGCCTTGACGTGCCTTGAACTTAGGGTTGCTCTTGCAGATGACGTAGAGCGTGCCCTTGCGCTTCACGATTTGGCAGTCAGCGTGACGACGCTTCATTGATGCGAGTGAGGAAAGTACTTTCATGTTATTGTTTTTGGTTTATTTGTTTGAGAAATTTTGCGCTCGGAGGCGCATTATACCTGCTGCCCGTATATTGTAAAGACAAATTTTACGTTTTTAGTTTTTTTATCGCAAAATTATTCTTGAGTTAGCGGTCTGTCAGGCTTGTAGTATGCTGATATTTAGGCGTAAGGCTTGAGGTTTCCGTAGAATCCATAATGCAGGGCGCGGAATAGCTGGTAAACACGAGTGATACTCAGTTCATTCGTCTGTATCATGGCGCACAGGGAGAAGATGATGTAGACACCACATGCCGCGAGTCGTCGCAGTGTGGACTTCGGGTAGCGCAGTCGCTGTAGCCATGCCCAGTTGCGGTTCTTGTAGTAGGAACGCGATGGGTGGAGACCTGGCTCATAGAAGAAGGATCTCTGCCCGATGCGGTACTCGATAAGCTCTCGGCGCGAAGATGGGTGCTCCAGTGGGCTATTTCTCAGTGTGATGAAGTGGAAGCCTGCATGGCGCAGCTTCCATGGGTATTCCTCATCTTCGCCACGGATGAATAATTCCTCCGTGGGTTCGCCTACCTTTTCCCATGCTTGACGTGGGTATAGTGCGCCTAGCCATCCACCGCGACTGATGATCTCATCTGTGTCGGGGAGCTCCTCTCGCTTGCCTATGTGCCTCCAGCGTGTCTCTTCTTCGGAGCGCGCGGTGAGTGGCCAGCTAAGTTCATCGTCCTTCTGAGGGTCGATCACCATGCTCATCCTGATGGTGTCCTTGTCTACCTCCGTGTTAAGCAAGGAGGCAAGGCTCTCAGGGCGTGCCCAAGAATCATCGTCAAGCACCCAGACGAAGTCGGCATTCAGCTGTGAGAAGGCATGCTTCATCCCATGGGCGCAGCCGCCTGCGTTCCCTACGTTGCGCTCCATCTGGAGGATGCTAACGCAGTTTGGGGCGAAGAGCTCCTGTGCGTGTGCTCGTATCTTTTCGAGTGAAGGGTCGCTTGCGCTCGCGTTGTTGATGATGACAATATGCTCGGGGCGACGTGTCTGCGCTGCAAGTCTATCAAGGCAAGTGAGGGTATTCGACTCGCTTGCGAAGTGGGTGAAGATGGCGCAGACAGTAGGCATGAACGTGAAGTATGTGGTATTTTAAATCGATTTGCAAGCTTAATAATTCCTCATCATGGCACGTACGCACCGTTGAGCGACCTCCTGCCAGTTAGGATAGGAGGGGACGTCATGCCGTGGGGCATCATCGTAGAGTGCATTTAGCTTATCGGTGAAGTCCTGAATGCTGTCATTGCGGAAGAGGTACTGAGCTGGGATATTCTCGCGAATAGGAGGGATATCAGAAGCTAGAGTGGGTATGCCTAGTCGGAGACTCTCGACAGGAGGCATGCCGAAGCCTTCGTAGTCGCTGAAGTAGACGCTCAGTCGGCACTTCTCGCGTAGCATACGCTGGAGCTCAGTGTAAGGGATACGCTCATGGCATATCCACTGCTCGCCCTGCGGACTGATGTGCTCCGGCAGCTTTCCCACGAGATGGATGCGCAGCTGATCCGCATCAGCGCGCTGGCTCAGCCAGACTTGGAGGAAAGGGATAGCGATGTCACTTCGCTTATGGGGGTAAGGAGAGACGTAGGCGAGGATGTCCTTCCCTAATACTTCTGGGGTGGACTGCGCCTCACCATCGAAGCCTATACCGACTACCTCGATATTCGCCTTGTCATGGTAGGAGAGGAAGCGTTCGCGATTGAACTGCGTGGAGGTCAGGACAAGGTCGGCAACCTCGAGGGCGCGCTTACCTAGCGTAGAAAAGTAGATCATCTCGTGACGAGGGAAGGGGCTCTCCTTCGCTATCGCCTTATTTTCATAATATTCCCAGTTAAAATCATGCACATAGCAGGCGAGTTTTGTACGCCCTAGCGCGGGTTTATAAGGCGGGAAGCCCTTTGGCAGGAGGCACCAGTCGGGATCGATATCGCGTATGGCCTTCTGCACGCCGAACTGATCCCAGATGATGCGCCCAAAGCGCGTGGGGACGCGCTTATCCGTCAGGTGGAGGTGCAGCTTGTCACAGGCGAGCGATGCGAGCTCTTCCCCACACTCATCATTACACAGGATATGGAGCTCGCGGATGGCGTCACAGGCGAGGAAGCCGCGTACCAGTCCCATGCTGACATTAAAAATACCTATGGACTTTGTCGCGTGAAAGCTCTGGTCGGTGAGGGAAATAAGCAGTTTCATGACTAAGCCTAGTCTGGCATAGAACACGCTAGAGGTCAAGCCTTCGCCATTTTATCTGTGTATGTACAAGAAAAGTCTCCCCATGGGTGGGCAATTGTGCTATACATTCATCCATGACTAAGAAATGGCTCAGCATAAGCGCACTCATAGGATTTATGGCATCTTGCCCACTTGTAATCGCTGCTCCTCAAGCGGACGAAATCCTTGAGGCTGTGCGCAAGTCCACCGTCAGCCAAGGCGAGCGCGATGTCATGGGGCAGATCCGCAAGGGTCGTAGTAAGACACCTTTCAGCATCAGTGCGCGTGGCAACACCCTCGTTTTCCAGTATAATCAAGACAATACTTGGCGTCGCTTCGACGTCCGCATCAAAGACAGAGCTGCAGACCTTCTCGTCGTCGACGGCAGTGGCCGCGCGGTGCAGATGCCTGCGAAGCAATATGGCGCGAAGATAGGCACGACTGACGTGAGCTATGAAGATCTCTCCCTACGCTTCCTCTACTGGAAGGGCGGCAAGGTACTCGATAACACGAGCGATAGCCGCATCAAGGGACGCGACTGCTACATCGTCGAAGTAGCGAATCCCACACCGAACTCAGGACAGTTCGCTTGGGTGCGCATCTGGATCGATAAGGAAAACGGCACGACATGGCAGATTGATGGACACGGAAGAGACGGCTTGCTCAAGAAGCGATTCGGCATCACCTCCGTGCAGCGACTCAGCGACGGCACATGGTTCTTCAAGCAGATGAAACTCGAAGTCCGCGACCCGAAAAATGCGAAACGCACCATCGCTGTGAACTATCTGGAGATGGACGACATCCCCGAAAGCTAATTTCTATACCTCACGCGCCATGCGCCTCATCCCCTTGAGTCAGCAAATCCTCCGCGGAGTCATCCAAGAAGGCGACTGCGTCATCGATGCCACAGTCGGAGGAGGCTATGACACCCTCTTTCTCGCACACTGCGTCGGGGAGAGCGGCAGCGTTATCGGCTTTGATATACAAGAGCAGGCTCTGACACTGACAAGTGAAGCGCTCACTGCCGCTGGAGTGGATGCACGCGTCACACTCCATCACAGCAGCCATGAACATATCGCGGAGCACATCCCCGCCGGACTAGCCCCACGCGTGGTCATGTTTAACCTCGGCTACCTCCCTGGTGGAGACCATGCCGTCGTGACACAGCCAGACAGCACGCTACGCGCGGTGAAGGCGGCGCTGGAACTCATCAGAATAGGAGGCATCGTCAGCATCATGACCTACCCTGCGCATGAAGGAGGAGAAGCCGAGTATGAGCAGCTACATAGCTACCTATATGCGCTGCCGCAGAAGCAATACACCGTCATGCACAGCCGATGCTTCAACGCCTCGGCGCGTGCCCCTCAGCTCTGGAACATACAAAAACAAGGATAAGATATGCTAGCACTTTATTTAATGAGAATGAGCTCAAGTAGTTTTAGTCTTTTCTCTGGCGTAGAATGGTGGCAGGGGATACTAATCATCATCGCCGCGATAGCCTTTTATATGTACGTCATCCGCCCACTGAACGAAGCCTTCGGAGAGCGGTTACGAGCATGGATAGTCGGAGAGACAAATCTGTACAACTCAGGCGAAGACGAGCTCGAGCAGATCGTAGCGCGCATACGTGAGAGCAAGGACGCTGCGCAGATGGAAGAAATGGAAGCCTACTGCCTCAGCAACCCACGTCGCCTGCGTGGCTGGCAAGAATATGCGCGACTCCTCCATGAAGTCTTCAATGACCCCGCAGCCGCCTGTGAACTCTACGAACGCGCTGTGGATAAGATAAGCAGCAAGCAAGACAAGGCGCTGCTCCTCTACCGCGCGGGCAAGCTATGCCGAGACCACAGAACTGACGCGAAAGAAGCTGAGCGTTACTTCCGACTGGCTGCAGAGAAATACCCACGCACCACCTATGGCGCGAAGTCACTGGAGCAGGTAGGCCACAGGAATGATTGATGCAATCCCCATAAGCATCACATAAATGGATTCTTAAGGTCCACTGACCTTAAGCAGGGTGTGGGACAGGGTCCCACTGGGGGCATGGGGGCTAGCCCCCAAAGTAAAGTCGTGCTCTGCGAGCACGACCGCGTCAGTTTCATCATAGTCTGAAGTCGCACGTGCCCGCCTAGCAAACCTAGCATCAACTCCGCATCCGAAACTGACGCTCCTACTATCGCGCGCGCAAGCGCGACACTTCTCTTCCGTGGTAAACGCGCTAGCGTGAAAGCGCGGTGAATGCTGAGGCACGCTTCGCGCCTTCTACGGTAGAGATGAGCTGCCCTGCGATCACAGGAATGATTGATGCAATCCCCATAAGCATCACATAAATGGATTCTTAAGGTCCACTGACCTTAAGCAGGGTGTGGGACAGGGTCCCACTGGGGGCATGGGGGCTAGCCCCCAAAGTAAAGTCGTGCTCTGCGAGCACGACCGCGTCAGTTTCATCATAGTCTGAAGTCGCACGTGCCCGCCTAGCAAACCTAGCATCAACTCCGCATCCGAAACTGACGCTCCTACTATCGCGCGCGCAAGCGCGA
>CAYJLR010000074.1:0-10316 GCA_964370895.1 uncultured Akkermansia sp.
CTGGGCTTCCTGCTGGGCTAGGAGCATTTCGCGATGCGCTTTATCGTTATTAGCTAGTTCTCGAGTGATTATTCTTCTGTCAGCACGTGAGAGAGTTTTAGTCGTTTGCGGCTTGGAAAGATAGACTGAAGGGCTATCCTCGATGAAGCTTGCCAGCTGCGCCTGAGGGGTGCTAGATTCCAAATCTAGAAAAGAGCAAGAGTATAAGCAGTTCGCTAGCAAAGCGAAGTAGATATATCTTGTCTTGGTCTTGAACATGCGCCTAGTGTAGCATTAATTTACTTATACTGCAAGTCTAAGATAGTGTTATCACTAGTGAAAGAGCTAGTACAAATTGTATGATGCTGTTTAGACTTGATTTTGTAATCAATTTAGTCCAGAATGTTTTCTCATTTTTTACTACATATAAATTCCTATTTTCCTGATGAAATTCCTTCGACGTCACCTCAGTCTCATGCTCGCCTTACGCTACCTTAATCCCCTGCGTAATGCCTTTTCCGTGATGACTCTTATCTGCTTATTAGGCGTCTCACTTGGGGTGATGGTACTTATCGTCGTGCTCTCAGTCATGGAGGGACTCCAGCGCGATGTCGCGGCTAAGGTGCTTACCTTTACACCGCATTATGTCGTCGAAGCCTCGGATGATGTCGGGCAATCTCGTCGTCTTGATGACCTAGAAATGGACTGGGTTACTGCCGTGGAGAAAATTCAGAAACTCCCTGGTGTCGTCTCCGCCTATCCTAAGCTGGAGGGTGACGCCTTCATTCAGAGCGCAGTAGCGAGCTCATCCTATCGCTTCCAGTCCGTACAGCCAGAGAATGAATCCCAGCTCAGCTACCTGCGCCCACTGCTCACACGCGGTAGTTTTGACTTCGGTCTTGGACTCGACCAGCAATGTGTCGTTTCTAATAAGCTCGCAGATGCCCTAAAAGTCGATGTGGGCGATACCGTGACGCTGAACCCCTTGGGTGGTTTAAATGAGTTTGAATCCGTTTATAAACTCATCGTGCAGCCGCTTCGCACGCATGAGAATACGTCTTTTATGCAGTCTATCTCTACCCTTTTTGATAAGGTGGAAAAAGGGGATCAAGGCTATGCCATCGACGCGCAAAAGCTCCAAGAGATCAAGAATGTAATCGACTCCTTTAACCCTCAGAACCTTCGTGAGTCTGAGTATACTCTTGTCTGCACGCTCCATCAGCTCATTTACGCTACAGAATCACTGGGATCTCGCTTTAGTGAAGAAGATAAATCACTGTGGGAAAATACGGTGAAGGAGCTCAAGGCTCTCGACCGTCTTCGTGAGAATGGCGTGGCTATCGACAGTATCAATGAACTCGCCCTCCCAGTCGATCTCGAAATCATCGGTGTGTACCAAGCCCCAGGTAATCTCCCCGGCCCTGGTCTCTTCCTCCCTCTACCCATCGCGCAGGAAGCCCTCAGCTACTCAGTGGATGGAAGTAATCAAGTACAAGCGATCTCCGTACGCATGGATGATGCCCATGATAACTCTCATTTACCCGAGCTCGTCTTCTCCAGCTTGGAAGACACGATGCTCACCGATACTGCGCGTTCCTATAACTGGTCCATTATCCCATGGACGAAGAGTCTTGAGCAATGGTTCCGTCTTATTGAAAATGAGCGTACTATGATGAATTTTGTCCTGTCACTTATTTCACTCGTATCCGCCTTCTGTATCATGGCGGTCATGTTCACGATGTCTATGCAGCGCAAGCGTGAGATAGCCGTGATGCAAGCACTGGGTGCTACACCATGGAAGATCATGCGTATCTTTCTCTGGCAGGGGCTTATTATTGGATTCTTTGGGGCGGTTCTCGGTATCTTGCTTGCTTTGCTTGTCCTGCACTATCGTCTCGATATCCAGTGGGCTCTCGCTAGCATAGGGCTCGATCCGTTCCCCATGGAAGCGCATGGCATCAGCTTACCTGTGCATTATAATCCCGCTACTTTCGCGCAGCAGGGATTCACTGCCTTCCTCATGGTGCTGATTGCCTCCGTGATTCCTGCGTTCTTTATAGCACGCCAAGATCCATCTAAGGCTCTGCGTTCTAATTAATTATAAATACTTCATACTGAATTACTCTTATGGTTGATATTTATTGGATAGCTGAGAAAAAAAAGCAAGGACCTATCAGTGTCTCTGAGGCCATTTCCCGCATTCAGGCAGGAGATTTCGATGAGAATGTCTCCGCGTGGCACCGAGGCTGCGAGGACTGGATGCCGCTGCGAGAGCTGCCCGCCATGGTGGACTTCTTCAAGCCTAAGACCGAAGAGCTAGCCAGTACTTCAGAAGAAGGCTCCACAAAGCCTGAAGAAGAAAGCCCAGCAGAAGACCAGACAAATGATCTACCTGAGGGCTTTTCAAAAGATTTCCCTATGAAGGAAATTAAGGAAATGGCCGCCGCCCGAGTAGCCGCTGTACAAGAAGGCGAGAGGAAGGATGGCGAGGCATCGACCACTGAAGCAAAAGATGCTAGCGATGTGCCCATGCCTAAGATGATACAGCTCTATATGCCGTCACCTGTGCAGAGGTTTTTCGCGCGCATCGCGGATTATAGCTTCTACCTGATGCTGTATTTCCTTGTCATCCATCTATTCAAGGTGAATTTCAGTATTATGCTCATGCCGAGTAACCCCTTGATATGGCTTCCTACCATCCTGATCGAAGGCTACTTGATCTACCGCTTCCGCACGACCTTGGGGAAGAAACTCATGGGTGTCTACATCTTTAGTCTGAATCCACATGAGCGCTTCGGACTCCTGCGCTCACTGCGCAGATCTTTTCTCGTCTTCTTCTTAGGCATGGGCATGATGCTCTTTAGCTTCCCTTTACCACTGACTGTTATCGCGATGGGGATCTCCTTCTGGAAGCTGCGCAAGCGAGGTATTAGTTTATGGGATATGCGCGCTGTGAGTATTCCTCTTCAGAAGACCGCTCCACGTTTCTTTACCTATTTTTTCACTATTATGTTTATCATGACGAATGTGAACATTGCCAGCTACTGCTTCGATGCTGCGTGGTTACCAGCATGGGAAAACTACCTGAAAGAAAACATCGAAGATCTGAAGGATTATCTTCCATCCTCTGTCATAGATCAGCTCGCGCCTGATGACGCGTCAGGTGTAAAGCAATTATAAGCTAGAGAAGCCTCTCTCATGGCACACTGTTCGATCTCTTTTCTCTGCAGTTTAGAAGTAGTTAGGTGTTGCTTGTTTCGGCTAAGCATGCTATGCTTTTGTCTATGAAAATCGCTATTCTTGGAGCAGGGGCACTGGGGTGCTACTATGGGGCTATGTTTGCAGAAGCTGGAATGGACGTGCGCTTTATTATGCGCTCAGGCTATGAAGCTGCCCGCGAACGCGGTATTGAGATCAATACGAATAAAGAGACCATTTTCCTTAGCGAACCCACCATCTGCAAGAGCTCCGAAGACTGCGGGCCTGTCGACCTCGTCCTCGTCTGCTGGAAGAGCAGCTCAAACGCCCATCTCGGCACAGCCTTAGCTCCGCTCCTGCATGAGAATACCGATGTCATGACCTTTCAGAATGGCATGGGGAACGCAGAAGCCATCGCAGAACATGTCCCCGCGAAGAATGTCTTCCTCGGGCTCTGCTTCATCAGCTGCATGATGCAGGAAGCAGGGAAGATTCATCACCGTGGAGGTAATGAGGTGCAGTTAGCACCACTGGTCGCTTCTGATGAAGGATTTGCGCGAGCAGAAGCCTACAGCGAGCAATTCTCCGCGATGAACGTACGCACAGGTGCTTATCGCGAAATAGAAGAGATCCTCTGGCGTAAGCTCAGCTGGAACATCCCCTTCAATGGCCTCTGCCTCGCACATGGTGGCATCAGTATTGAGCAATTATTCGCCATGCCTGAAGAGGTGGCGCGAGCAGAACGCATCGTAGCCGAAGTCGTTCAGTGCTCCGCGCTTCGTGGATTCCCGCTTGCAGATGATCTCGTCGAGCAGCAAATGGCACGCACACGCCCGATGGGAGGCTTCATCCCAAGCAGTGCGATGGACTATATTCATGGTCGTCCCATCGAATACCAAAACATCTGGGGAATCCCCCTTGAAAAAGCTCGTGAAATCCAAGCCCCCATCCCAGAATGGGAGCGACTCGTCGTCGATATCCTCGCACGCATCAATCCTGCTTAATTCATGAAAATACCTGCTCCCAGCCACTTTAGCTTCTTGCTACGCTCTTTCGTGGCCGTGCTTATCTGCTTGGCCTTCGGGGCACTCATGCGCCCGTGGACAAGCGATGTTGGTGACAAGCTCGCGAAGACAGGACTGAGGCAAGATCACGTACAAGTAGAAGGTAGTGACGCACTTAGCCAGCAGATAGGCTTCTTTGCCTTAGGTGGGCTGCGATCTCTTGCTGTGGAGCTCTTGCGCCTCGACGCGACAGTCGCCTGGTCGAAGAATGACTGGGATGCACTGGAGAATCGCTATAAGCAGATGACCACCCTCCAGCCGAAGCGGGAAAAACTCTGGGGCGATGCCTCCTTTGAAATGGCGACGAATGCTGCAGGCTATGCCTCTAGCCGTCGTCATAATGATGAGCACAAGCGCGCTAGCGCTATGCGTGACTTTATCGACCGAGGTGAGCGCTTCCTGCTCGACGGCATCAAGAATAACCCTGACAGCCCCGTGCTCCATGCGCAGCTAGGAGACCTCTATAGTAACCTCTTCCGCCGCCCTCAGTTTAGCAAGGCCGTCGATGCGCTGAAGAAATCTGTAGCCTTAGGGGCGACAGGCCTACAGGAGCGACAGCTCTTCTACGCCCTCTGCCGCATACGCGGACGCGAGCAAGAAGCATGGGACTATGGTAGGAAGCTCTTCATGAGCGAATCGGGACACCGTGTCCCCTCCGTGCTCTGCCTTCTCTTCGTCCTTCAGCGTAAGATAGAAGTTCCCGCAGACCAGCGTCTCAGTGCTGTACAACTCTTTGGCTCAGAAAAACGCGCCTTACGCATCCTGCGACACTACAGGATGAATCAACTGAATCTTCCTGTCACAGGTGTATCAGAATACCTGAAAGCACATCAGCCAGCGCAGAATAAACAGACGCAGGCAGTAGAGCTGACTCAGCCTGCGTCTTAATGTACGGCTACACGCTGCTCGTAGGACTCAATGCGTCCCTTTTGCACACACTGCTCCACCCATGAGATCAGAGCCGCGATGTCAGCGCGCGCTTCCAGAGAAGGCAGCTTCAAACGACGATGAGCTGCTAGTGTCGTATCGCGCTGGGGTATATTTTCTAGAAGTTGCTGGATCTCAGCCGTACTCGCTCGGAAAATAGCATCTGCACCCAGTCCGTCTTCTAGCTCGGCAGGATCGATAATATAGAGATGCAGCCCTACGCCATACTGACTGGCTAGTCCCTGCATCTGCTCCTCCATCTCATTAGGAATATCCCCCCAGAGCATCAGCTCCACTTGATGAGCCCATGCACCACAGGACAACGCGCGGAACAGCGCACGGCGACAGTCATCCTCCGAGTCAGCCAGAGCTACACATACCGCGCGCAGGGACACGACGTCCAGCACCGCTCGCTCGCCTAGCTCCTCCTCGAGTATATAAGCCCCTTGCTCATCCTTGCAGCCGGCCGGCCACTGTACTGCCACAAGATCAGGATAACTCCATGATTCCTCCTCATCCACTGGGTAGACGAAGGCACCGAGACCTGCAGTATCGTATCGGCGCACCGACAGTGCGAGAGCCTTGTAATAGGGGCTATCTGCCTCCGTACTCTGCTCGGGTTCGAACATACGCTGCAGCGAAGGAGTCTCCCCCTCGGGGCGTAGGTAATAGCCCTGACCATTCTCCACGCGTGATAAGCAAGAATCGGCATCCAGCGCGAGGAAGGAGAACTGCGAGCGCAGCGACTGATCACTGTAGGCATCACCCAGCACCGCTCGCACGCGAGCGATGAGCTCTTTACCCTTGATCGCCTCGTGAGCGTGAAGAGGGAGGAGAGTAGGGAGGATTTCCTGTAATTTGTCGCGCAGTCTCATTCTGCTACGAGCATACAGGCTGAGAAGGCGATTAGCAAGGCAATAAAATATAGATGAAGATATCCTTTTTTCCTTTGATAACCACAGCTTAGGTGTTAAAATATTGAATCATGAAAATTCTTGCCGCCACAGACCTATCAGAAGATACGAAACCAGTCTTAGAGTTCGCTGCTGATCTGGCACGCAAATGCCAGAGCAAGATGTACGTCCTCCATCTGCTGCCATTGCAGCTACTTGAGTCCACAGGGAACATGTTTGGAGAAGACAGCCTCTCCACAGTGCCGCATATTAATACCATTGATAACCTTGAAATGGACAACTCCTTGCTCGAAATCGCTGACAAGCGCACCAAGGAACTCTCCGAGGAAGTCAGCCAGCAGTGGGGCATCCCCATCTACGGAAAGGCAGAGATGTCCACCGATGTCGTGCAGAGTATCCTTGACTTCTGCGAACGCCATGATGTAGACATGTTCGTCGTGGGGAACAGGCACCACAGCCTGCTAGGCTCACTCCTCCTCGGTGGTACGCCAGAAAAACTCATGCGCCACACACGCATACCCATGGCTATCGTACCCTGCGACCTAGAGCCAGTATGAGTAGCATTTTATTCTTTGGAGACGTCGTAGGAGAGCCAGGCCGAAAGGCACTGCAGCGCGCACTCCCCGAGCTCAGGAATGAGTATTCCGCCGAATTCATCATTGTGAATGGAGAAAATGCCGCGGGAGGTCGCGGCATCACCCCGAAGATAGCACAGCAATTCCTCAGCTGGGGAGTAGACGTGATCACCTTAGGCGATCACGTCTGGGATCAGTCTGACCTCGCACCATGGCTGCGGAACACAACACGCGTGCTACGCCCGTGTAACCTTCAGGAAGGAAGTCCAGGGCAGGGGTATACAGTCATCGAGCATCCGCAGGGGAAGATAGGAGTCATCAGCCTGCAGGGACGCACCTTCATGCGCCCGTGCGCTGAGAACCCCTTTACCAAGGTACTCCCCGTATGCCAGCGACTCCGAGAGGACGGCTGCGCCATTCTGATCGTAGACTTCCATGCAGAGACCACCAGTGAGAAAATAGCGATGGGCTTCCACCTTGATGGGAAAGTCACAGCCGTCATCGGCACCCACACTCACGTGCAAACAAACGATGCTCGCCTACTCCCTGACGGTACTGCGTACTTGACGGATGCTGGCATGTGCGGTACGCTTAATGGCGTCATAGGTCGCGAAACCTCAGCCGTGCTAGAAAGCATGGTCAGCTCCATCCCAGGGAAACTCCCCGTAGGAGGCTGGCCCGTGCAGATCTGCGGTGCCGCCGTCGAGATAGACTGGCAAGCAGGGAAAGCCATCTCCATCACGCCCTTTAGTCGAGTGTACGAAAAAACATGAATCAAGATCGCTTTGGCGGAATAAGCCGCCTGTACGGAACCACAGATGCAGAAAAAATAGCCCACGCCCATGTTGCCATCGTTGGCATAGGAGGCGTAGGCTCATGGGTCGCAGAATCCATCGCCCGCACAGGCGTGGGGAAGATCACCCTCATGGACCTTGATGACCTCTGCATCACGAACACGAACAGGCAGATCCATGCACTAGACCCATGTTACGGAACACTGAAAGTATCCGCCATGGCAGAGCGTATCCGCGCGATTAACCCAGATGTCGAAATCATCGAACTCGTCAGCTTCTACAGTGAGAAAAAAGCCGAAGAACTCTTCAGCCTCGCCCCCGACGTCATCGTCGATGCCATCGACAGTATGAAAGCAAAGGCCCACCTCATCGCCAGCTGTTATGAGAGAAAAGTCCCCCTCGTCACCTGTGGTGGGGCAGGAGGGCGTGTCGATGCGTCACAAGTGAAACTAGCTGACCTCGCTCACACCTATGGCGACTCATTACTAGGCTCACTGAGAAAGCAGCTTAGACAGAACTATAACATGCCCTTACAAGACAAGAGTGCTCCTGTCGACATCCCCTGTGCCTTCTCAGCTGAGAAACCACGCTACCCCCAATGCGACGGCAGCGTCGGCGCGAGAAAAGAAGAAGGGCAGCGAGGCGGCATAGGCTGCGCGAGTGGATTCGGCTCAGCCACCCACGTCACCGCCTGCTTCGGTATGATGATGAGCAGCGCCGTCATCGCAAAAATTGTGGAAAAATAAGCACAACTACCGTCACTCTGCACCCTGCTGGGAGTGTGAGGGCAACGCCCTCGCATCAAAACCGTGGTCGCAGACCACGGCAGCGTCAGTTTCATCCATAATATGAAGTAGCACTTGTCCCTGTGGTAAACCCAGCATGACAATCCTCACCAGAAACTGACGCACTGACAAAGGCGCGCGAAGCGCGACACTTATTGTCAGATGCAAACGCGATAGCGTGAAAGAGACGGTATTGGAATGCTCCGCGACTTCCTCGGCTGAGAAATGCTGCCTTACGGGCAGAGGATAGGGGATGTCAGCGAACTCCCTTCTAGGCAAAGCTGCACTATCTGCCATTTATATCCCAGCACTCCATGAAAAATCGCCAACCAGCGCACAGCCAGTTGACGATTCTTAAAATATACTGTCGAGTATAATAGAGCTTTGCTATTAGCCTTCCTGCTGCTCCGCAGCCTTGGCCGCTTTACGTGCAGCTTTCTCAGCAGCCTTTGCCGCCTTTTCAGCCATCTTGATCTTCTCTTCCTCACTCATGATACGAGGGAAGACAGGACTGGGTGCTTGCACCTCATGACCTTCAGCCAGTAGACCCCAGCTCAGATCCTGTACAGACTTGCCCGAGAGATCCAGCTGCAGCTGCTCCATGATACGACCTGAAGACACAGGAAGCACACAGCCGAGTAGGTAGCCCACATGTGCGCAGCTTTCCAGCAGATGTGCCAGACAGCGCTGCAGTAGAGGCAGCTGTGCTTCATCCTTTGCGAGTACCCATGGCTGCATCTGCTCGATGTAGCCATTACAATGTGCCACATGAGCATTCAGTGCGCCCAGCGCCTCTGATGTGTTGTATGCGTTCATCGCAGTGGCGAACTTCTCATGACACTGAGTTAGGCTCTCACGCAGCTTAGCAGACAGTTCATCATCACCCTCAGCCCACAGCACACGTCCCTCACAGTAGCGAGAGCACATGTTCAGCGAGCGATTCAGGAGATTCCCCATATCATTCGCCAGCTCCGTGTTGAAAATCATCTTCAAGCGATCTGTATCATAATCACTATCATATCCAGTACGCGTATCACGCACCAGATAATAACGCAGAGCCTCAGCACCGAAGACCTCACAGACCTCATTCGGATCTACGATGTTGCCTGTTGATTTTGACATCTTTTCACCCTTGATATTCAACCATCCGTGAACAAGAAGCTTCGGCATCTGGTCATCTGCGAATCCGAGTGCATGCAGCATTGCCAGCCAGTACACACCATGAGCAGGCACGAGAATATCCTTCCCGATCACCTCACAAGCTGCAGGCCAGAGCTTACTAAACTCAGGAAGATCAGAACCCTCTTCAGCCAAGTAACCCGCAAATGAAATGTAATTCACCAGCGCATCAAACCACACATAAGTCACGAACTGCTCATCAAAGGGCAGGGGGATGCCCCAGCTCAGACGATCTACAGGACGGGAAATGCATAAATCATTATCAAAAGCACGCTCAATCGCAGAGAGCAGCTCCTGCTTACGGAAGCTAGGCAGCACCACATCAGGGCTCTGAGTGACAAAATCCTTCAGCCACGCAGCCTGTTCGCTGAGCTTAAAGTACCAGTTCTCCTCCTCTAGCTCCACAACTTCGCCCCACATGGGGTCGAAAGAACCATCCTCATTGCGCTCCTTCTCCGTGAGGAACTGCTCCTGACGCACAGAGTAAAAACCCTTATACGCCTTCTTATACAGATAACCTGTATCCTTTAAAGTCGTTAAAATCTTCTGAACGCACAGCTTATGGCGCGCATCTGTCGTCTCAGCCCATCCATCGAAGGACAAGTCTAGCTTCTTCCACAGCGCCTTGAAACGAGCTGTCGACTCATCAGCGTACTGTTGAGGAGACATACCCACCTCAGCGGCCTTTTGCTGCACCTTTTGACCATGCTGATCCACGCCCATCAAGAAGTAAACATCCTCGCCACGCATTCGCTGCCAGCGAGCGATAACATCTGCAAGCACCTTCTCATAGGCATGCCCGATATGGGGAGAACCGTTCGTATAATCAATGGCTGTGGTGATATAAAACATAGCGCGAGCATACTAGCACACAGATCACTCAAATACAAGCGAAATATCA
>CAYJLR010000075.1:0-10231 GCA_964370895.1 uncultured Akkermansia sp.
GGAACTTCATGATTATATGTTGTATAGTCAAGAGTGATTATAGCATTTTGATAGGTGAGGTCAAGAAAATGGATTAAAAAACTGGTATGATGACAGAATTTTTATAATGCTAATCTAATGAATATGTTTGATGTTCAAAGCTAAAAAGAGAATTACTAAGGAAAGCTAAAATAAAAATTTAGTGATTTTCCATCAATTTGCTTGACTTTATGAGTGAATGAAGTAAACTTCCTGCCACAAGAAACGTTAAACCTAATTCAATACTCCCAATTTCATTATGGCACACACACTGTCCGCTAAAAAGCGCATCCGTCAGACGATCAAACGCACAGCTCTTAACCGCGCTGCTGCTTCTCGTGTACGCACACTTCGTAAGAAGGTCTATGCCGCAATCGAAGCTAAGGATAAGGATCTCGCAACACAGTCCTACAACGATTTCGCTTCCGTTATCGACAAGGCTGTTAAGAAGAACGTAATCCCAGCTAATCGCGCAGCTAACTACAAGAGCAAGGCCGCTAAGGCAATTGCTGCAATCGCCTAAATCTTTCTAGGTTTTCGTTTTACCTCCGAGGGCATCAGTTAATTCTGATGCCCTCGTGAGTCTATTAGAGAGAACATCTGTAGAATATGTCTAAGGCGAATCAAAAGCAGCAGGATAAGCAGCAGATAGGTGCATATACGCAAGCACCCAAGAATTTTAAAATCTGCCTCATCTGTAAATCTATCATTGAAAAGCAAGCCCCAAGCTGCCCCAGCTGCTATGGGTATCGCTTCAATGATAGTGCGGAAGATGTGCTAAATCACGCTCTCAGTATCGCGACTCAGGCGAAAACCACCCTCAGCCATCAAGATCGCTATGAAGACTAAACTCGCACTCGGCAGGCTTTTTGCGCTGCTCCTACCTTTCCTTCTTGCATTTTGTAGTTATTTTTCCTATCATACGCCCATGGATACTGATATCAACATCACAATGAAGACCAGTAAGGGTGACATCAAGCTTGTCATCTTTGCCTCTAAGACTCCAATGACAGCCGCTAGCTTCCTTAACCTTGCTTCGCAGGGCTACTATGACGGCTTGAGCTTCCACCGCGTCATCGCTGACTTCATGGTACAGGGTGGTGATCCTACCGGTACAGGTAGTGGCGGTCCTGGCTATCAGTTCGACGATGAATGCCGCCCAGACCTTAAGTTCACAGGCGGTGGTCAGCTTGCTATGGCGAATGCTGGACGCAGCTGGACTGGTGGCGGTACGAATGGTTCACAGTTCTTCATCACACATGTCGCTACTCCATGGCTCGACGGTAAGCATACCATCTTCGGTAACGTGATTGATGCTGCTGACCAGAAGGTCGTCGATAGCATCGCGCAAGGTGATAAGATTCTTTCCATCGAAATCCACGATTCTATTGATAGCCTGCTCGAAGAGCAGAAGTCTAATGTTCAGTCCTGGAACAGCAAGCTGAAGAAGTAAGCTCGCACATTTTATGGATACTCTCACTAATGCGTGGGAGTATCCTTTTTTTTATAATCGCATATGATATTTGCCGTACAGGATCTGCATATTGAATACGGAGCGCGCGTTCTATTTGACTCTCTTTCATTCGTGGTGGAGATGGGAGAGCGCATCGCCTTTGCTGGACAGAATGGGGCTGGGAAGTCTACACTGATGAAGTGTATAGCCGGTGTGATAGAACCTGATAGAGGCAGTATCGCTCGCCCAAAGTACTGCGACGTCGGCTATCTGCCACAAGATGGCATTCATATCAGCGGCTCCCCTCTCATTGAGGAGGTGCTTAGTGCCTGTGGGCAGGTGGTACAACTGCAAGAGGAAATCGATGACTTATCCCAGCAGTTGAGTGTACTCGATAGTAAGAGTGATGCCTATCTTGCGGCGATCGATCGTATCGGTCATTTAGAAATCATCTTGCAGGAGCAGGGGCAGGCTACTCTGCGTGCTCGCGTGGAGTCTATATTACGCGGTCTCGGGTTCGCGGAAAAAGATTTTTCGCGTGATTGTGGTGAGTTCTCTGGTGGCTGGCAGATGCGTATAGCTCTCGCTAAGCTGCTGCTTCAGGAGCCTGAGGTCCTGCTGCTCGATGAACCGACAAATCACCTTGATATTCAGAGTCAGCGCTGGGTGGAGCAGTACCTGCGCCAGTATCGCGGTGCTATCTGTATCATTAGCCATGATGTGGCACTGCTCGATAGCCTCGTGACGCGCACCATTGCATTCCATCATGGAAGAGCGGAAGAGTACGCTGGTAATTTCTCATTCTTCCTTCGTGAAAGCGTCGCAAGAAAGGAGATTCTCCTCCGTCAGGCGAAGGCGCAGGAAAAGGAAATAGCGAAGACGGAACGATTCGTAGAGCGCTTCCGCGCGAAAGCAAGTAAGGCTACTCAGGCGCAGAGCCGTCTCAAGCAACTGGAGAAAATAGTCCGCATCGAAGTCGAAGAAGACGACGCGATTATGAGCTTCCGCTTCCCTCCCCCGCCGACAGGTGGGCACACAGTGCTGAAGATGGAAGGCGTCAGTAAGTCCTACGGACCTATTGAGCTACTTAATAAGTACGACTATCTCCTTGAAAAGGGGGATCGTATAGCCATCGTGGGAGTGAATGGCTCGGGTAAATCCACTTTCACACGCATCATTTCGCAGACCGAACAGGCAGACTCTGGTATGGTAGAGTGGGGGAGGCATACGCATCTTGCCTTCTTCTCCCAGACTCATGCTGATGTGCTGGACGATGAGTCCACGATTCTCGAGTGTGTGGAATCTGCGGCCAGTCCGCAGACGCGCCCGCTCGTGCGTAATCTTCTAGGCTGCTTTCTTTTCCGTGGAGATGATGTCTTTAAGAAGATAGGTGTACTCTCGGGTGGTGAGCGTTCTCGTGTCGCTCTCGTGCGCATGCTGCTTCATCCTGCGAACTTCCTCATTATGGATGAACCGACGAACCACCTTGACTTCCAGAGCCAAACGGTGCTCCAGCAGGCTCTCCTCGACTATCCCGGTTCTTACTGTATTGTTTCGCATAATAGGCAATTCCTTGATCCTATCGTTAATAAGGTTCTAGAATTCCGATCAGGTCAGAATCCAAGACTCTTCTATGGGAATGTTTCTGCTTATCTCGATAGCATAGAACAGCTCGAGAAGAAAGAGAAGATGCAGGCAGCTTCGTCTGGTGCTACGGCAGTAGTGGCTGCATCTGGTAGTCAGCGAAAGGAACAGAAGCGTCGCGAAGCAGAAGCTAGGCAGAAACGCGCTCAGCTGCTTAAGCCACTGGAGAGCGAACTGCTTAGTGTCGAAAAGAATATCGCAACATGTGAGACACAGCGTGCTGAGATCTCACACCAGCTAGAAGATCCTGCAAATATGAGTGAGAATCAGAAGCTCATGGAGCTCACGCAGCGCTACCAGCAACTGCAGCGTGAGGAGGAAAACCTCTTTAGCCGCTGGGATGAAATCTCGACGAAGATGGAGCAGATCGAAGCCCAGATCAGTGCGGAATACAGTTTAGAATGATGATATTTCTTTAAAATTGTGTTCACGTGCTTCTCCTTACTTGAAGTGCGCAGTCAAATATGCTAATATTAGCGCGTGAACGGTTTAATTATGATAGCATCCGAAGAGCTGAGTTCTGCTGATTCTGTTTTTGTCGGCTGGGGACCTCTTGAGTTATTTGACCAAGGAGGGATACTGATGTGGCCTCTGCTTGCGCTTTCAATTCTCTCTTTTGTTCTTATTTTCACATGCTTATGGACCACCCGTAGTAGTGCTATCATGCCAGAAGAGCTCACTGAAGCTACGGAGCGACTCATTCGTCGTAAGAATTATGTCGAGATCCTCACTGCATGTACCTATGACGGCTCCTGCCTTGCGAGAACGATTTATGCCATGGTTAACTTCCTTCAGCGCAATACACGCGCGAACATGGAAGAACTCCGCGAAGTGGCCGTAGCAGAGGGCTCACGACAGAGCAGCCGCTTGACTCGCCAGATTTCTTGGCTCTCTGACATCGCCTCCATTGCACCTATGATTGGTCTCTTGGGAACGGTTGTCGGGATGATGACGACATTTGCCGAGATTGCATCAGGTAACTTTGAAGGTGTGAAGCAGATGCAGATGACAAGCGGTATAGCCGTGGCTCTCATCACGACAGCCTCAGGCCTCGTACCTGCTATTCTGAGTATGGCTGCTTACTACTATTTCCGCAATCGCATTCAGAAAACGATCTCTGACATGGAAGTGGCCACGACCCATCTTCTCTCTGTAATATCTGTGCAGATGGATAGAGAGCAGCGTCTTGGGCACAATGCGCACCTGGGAGTAGCCACGCATGAGGTACTTTAGTACGAGCCTATTTTCATGAAATTCAAGAGCAATACTCCCGAGACTGCAGGCTTCCAGCTCACGCCTATGCTGGATGTGGTGTTCTTGCTGCTCATTTTCTTCGTTGTAACGCAGAAGTTTATTCTCAATGAACAGGACGTGAAGGTTACAGTCCCGACTGCGCCGAACTCCACCGAGGAGCAAGCTCGCGCCATTGAAGAAATCATTATTAACGTGCGTGAAGAAAAGGAAGAGCTCGTCATTGTCATCGACCGTAAGAACTTCACACGCGATGAACTCCATGATCTCATGAAGCGCATGGTCTCCGTGAATCCTAATCAGGCTGTGCGCATACGCGGTGATGCAGAAGCACGCTGGCAGAAAATCGTGGACGTCATCTCCGCCTGCTCTCAAGCCGGCGTGTGGAATATCTCCTTCTCTAAGCAACTTCCGAAAGAACAATAGCAATCATGAAGTATACTTTCCTCCCTACAGCCTATCTACTTACCTGTCTTGCCGCACCTTGTCTCGCGCAGGAAGAGGCTACCGATGTGCTTAAGATAGATGTGGAGCGTGATTCTTTCCAGATCGCAGAGCAGCTTTTCGCCCAGAGCCAAGATCCAGAGATAGATACTGCTACACGTGAGTCATTGCTCAAGCAAGCCATAGAACTTTTTGATGATTTCACTCGCAGTTATCCTAAGTCTGAGTTTGCAGAACGCGCCCTTTACATTAAGGCCAGTTGTCATGATTCTCTGAAGCAAGAAAGCTCTGCGAATAGAATCTATCAGAAGCTCGCAAGTGCCTCCAAGGGAGAATACGCTGCAGCCTCTGCATACCAGCTCGCCACGCGCGCGATGAAAAAGAGCCAGTGGGATGTCGCCTCACGCTACTACAAGGAAGTCATCGCAAAGAGTAGCAAGAACAGCCTCGTGCATGATTCCCATTACAGATTAGCCCGAATCTCTCGTGAGAAGGGACTGGAAGCGGAAGCCGAAGCCTATTATCAACAGCTCCTCCTACAGAAAGAACTCAGCCCAAGCCTCCTTGGTGCTACCTTGTATGAGCTCGCGCAGCTCATGCTTAAGCGTCAACAAGAAGCTGCAGCATATTCATATTTTCAGCGTCTTCTAGAGCTAGAAGGTATAGCAGAAGACACACGCGCGTCAGCCACCCTACAGGCTGCGAGACTTGCATCTAAGCTAGGGAACAATAAGCAGTCGCAGGAGTATTACTCTGAGCTTAGCCAACTGGAGGGAATGGAAAACTTCCGCCATGAGGCTCAAATGGAACAGATACTCAGCCTCATGAAGCAAAAAGCGTACGGGCAGATTATCAATATTCATTCGCGTCGTCATGCTGAGTTCGAAGATCCTCAGAAGATGGCCATGTATTCTCTCATCATCGGCCAGTCCTATATGGAGCTGATGATGTACGCCGAAGCTATCAGCTGGTTTGTGAAGGTGCAGGAGCTTCTTCCTCAGTCGAAGACAGCCTTAGAAGCTGCCTACAGGCAGATTGCATGTGCGCAGGTTCTAAAAGACAGTGATATTTTCATCCTAGCGGAGCAATATCTTAAAAACTACCCCACCTTTGCTAATACCGCTGATCATCCTCTCAATGATATGGTGCGCCTCATCTATGCGGACAAGCTTCTTCTTGTCGACCTAGAGAAAGCAGCACGACAGTACGAGGCGATCAATATAGAAAACCTGCCTCAGAATATTCAAGCCGATGCTCTCTACAGAAAAGCATGGCTCGGATCTAAGACACAGAGCTATGATCCAGTAGATATTCTCAATGAGTTTATCGAGCAGTTTCCTGACAATGCGAAAGCCCCTGACGCCTACGCGCTACGTGGTGAAGCCCTCGTGAAGCGCGGAAACATCGATGATGCTATTAAGGATCTCCAGCATGTGATTAAGATCTTCCCTAAGTCACAGGCCGCGGCACTCAGCTGGCAGCGTACAGCTCAGCTCTATCGAGAGATGGATAGGGATGAGGAGATGATCTATCACTATGAAGGTCTACTTAAGCATTTTCCATTCATTAAGGAAGCCGCTCGCGCTGAAGCCTATTTCAGCATCGCATCCGCGCTGTTAGAGAGTGATACCCGTAAGGCTATTATCCAATTTGAAAATGCGAGGAAGGTTAATGTAGAGAAGTACGCTCCTCTCGCTGATCTTAATCTCGTGCAGGCATATTATAAGCTCAAGATGCTGCCCGAGCTCATCAAGGCTCTCGAAATGCTCAAGAAATCTCACCCCGAAGGCTACGAAGAACTACCTGCATCCGTGTTCCGCTGGTGTGGCTGGACATGCTATCAGAACAAGGACTACAGACTGGCGAATCATTATTTGACACTCTCGCTGGAACGTGAGCCCGTAGAAACATATATAGATAAAGCTGGGGCAGAGCAGCAGCGTCCGAAGGTAGAGCCCCTTATCTGGAAGACACTAGCCCGCACCCGTCTGGAGCTCCTGCGCTATGATACGGCACTGGAAGCAGCTCAGCATTATATAAGCCTTGAGTCTCAGCCATACCGCAAGGCAGAGGGACTTCGAGATCTCGCCCTCATTCTTATAGGGTTGAAGCGCGAGCAGGAAGCTATCGCATTCGCAGAAGAAGCCATCGCCTACGGGGTGGATGGTCCTGTAAAGTCATCGCTCTTCATCACACTCGGTGACGCGTACTATTCGATGAAGGAGTATCTACAGGCCGCAAAATACTATGGACGCACCGCTAATATCGCGAGCGATCAGCAGCTGAAGCCACAGGCACTGTATAAGATTATCTGGGCATTGAAGCGTAGCGATAGACCTGAAGAGGCTCAGCAGTACGAAGAGATGCTGAAGAAAGATTTCCCGCAATGGCAGGTTCCAGGTAAGATTAACCTCTTCATGAAGCATGAATGAGAGAAGCTTCTCAGCACTCCTATAGAAAAATAAGCTCATGGCATCCCCTAATAAGCGCAGGCGTTGGTATCGATTCATCCAGTTTAGACATATCTGGGTGCGTTTGCTCTGTGGTTTTTCACTTGCCGTATTCCTGACATTTTTCCTGATAATTTTTTATTATAAACAACAAGCTGCTGATTATGATCTGAGCATCATGGAGAGGCCTATCGGTACGAGTAGGCTTTATGCATCGGATAATAAGGAGCTAGGTATCGTGGGGAAGGATTCTTACCTGCTGGCTACTCGCGAGGAGCTTCCCCAGCATCTGATAAATGCGCTCGTTGCACGAGAGGATAATGACTTCTTTGAGCATCAGGGGGTGGATTACTACGCCTTCGGGCGCGCTATTTATCAGAATATGCGTAACTTTAGTTATAAGCAAGGCGGCTCGACCATTTCTATGCAGCTGGCACGTAATCTCTTTGAGCTTCGCTCCCGCTCGATAGATCGCAAGCTGCTAGAGATAGCCATAGCGATACGGCTAGAAGAGGCATTCGATAAAGATACGATCTTAGTCCAGTACCTCAATCGCATCTACTATGGAAGACATAGCTATGGGATAGCGAATGCGGCCAGACTTTATTTTGGTAAGAAAGTGAAAGACCTCGACCTTGTGGAATGCGCCACGATCGTCGGTCTCATCCGAGGACCTGCTATTTTCAACCCCATAAAGGACATGGATGCTGCAGTTCAGGTGAAGAATGAGACACTGGAATCCATGCGCAGACTGGAGTTTATCAGTGATGAAGAGCTAGAAAAAGCTAAGAATGCACCTATCATTATAAAGCAAGCCGCTGGACCAATACCCGCGGCTTCTTATCCGCTTATGTTTATAGAGGCTGAATTAAAAAAGCATCAATCTGATGTACTCTACAACACAGCAGACATGGGGATACGTAGTTATTTTAATAAGGCTATACAGCAGTATGTGGAACGCAGTGGTGAGGAATGCATGCAGTTTCTTGAAGGCAGTCGTCGTGTACCAGAGGACTGGTTAAGCATGACAGATCAAGATGCCCCCAAGAGCCCTGAGCAGATTAAGAAAGAGCTCCTAGCACTGAAGTCACTGCCTGATTTTCCATCACGCCTAAAAGGGGCAGATGAATCCACCCTCCAATACGCAGTACTCGTGATCGATGCTCGTAGGAATAAAAAGGGGCAGGTGCTAGCACTCACAGCAGGGCGCAGCACATGGGATGGAAAGAATAAATGGGCTGAAGAGATGATGCTGGGCAGTCTCGCTACTCCCTTCATCTACTGCGTCGCCTGCCAATCAGAGATGGCAGACCATAGTATTATCGCAAATGATCCTTCCCTGACAGGTGCGCGTATGGGCTACAATATGGTTTCAGAGTATCTTGAGAAATTAGGGCTTCATCAAGGTGATATACCTGAAAATGAGGCAGAGAAACTTTATCAAGGACAGTTCAAAGCACCACGCCTACTGGTGGCGAAAAGACTTTTTTCACTTCTACATCAGGGGATAGATTTTCCATTTCGACTCATAGATGGCATCTTTTCGCATAATCGCGTCCAAGTTTATAGTGTTAAAAATGAGGTGTTACCTGAAATTATCAGACGAGAGGGAACACACATTGTTAAGCAGCTCCTTCCATTTCAGAGGGGTGATAACAAGCCGCTTAAACTGAATGTCACCCTCCCTGAGAATGAAGGTCAGTGGTGTATGCTCAGCCGTGAGCACAGTGTCACGGTCTTTGTGTGGATGGGGTTTGACCACCCACGCCCTCCAGCTGCATCTGAGAAGCTTGTGAAGACGCGCCTTGCGTATATCGCCCCATTGCTCGCAGATCAGATTTTCCAGTTTGCGGAAAAACAATACGAAGAGAAGAAAAAGAAATGAGCGTGCATGATCATTTACAGCTACGCATGGAGCAAGCCATTAGAGTGGCACGCCTCGCAGGAGCGTTTCTCAAGAAGCATTTTCACGATACGGAATTACTCGTAGACGAGCTCCTTGCTCATGATATCAAACTGCGACTCGATAAGGAAACACAGCAGCTCATCACTGATGAACTCCTCGAGCACTTCCCCCATGATGCTGTACTAGGAGAAGAGGGCGATGGTGGAGAAAGCGGATCGGAGAATGAATGGATCATTGACCCCATCGACGGCACCGTGAACTACTTCTACTCCATCCCTATCTTTTGCGTTTCCATTGCACTACGCCATCGCGGAGAAATCATCCTAGGCTGTGTCTATGACCCCATGCAGGACGAATGCTATACTGCTTTACGTGGGCAAGGCGCTTTCTGTAATGGGAATCCTATCAAGGTATCCTCGCGTACAGAAATGTCTCAGGCCGTCATCTTCGTCGGGCATGGGCGTCATGACAACTCAGGGGAGGCTGGTATACGCCGCTTCGCCCATCTCTCTTCACAGGTGAGAAAGGTGCGTATTCTTGGATCTGCGGCGCTGACGCTTTGCTACATCGCAGCAGGGCGATTCGATGCCTACATTGAGCAGCTTATTTATGTGTGGGACTTTGCCGCGGCAAAGGTCATCCTCGAAGAAGCAGGAGGCGTGCTGCACTTCAGCCCCACGGACGAACGTGGCATCACGGGAGCAGTCATCGCGAGCAATGGGCTTATCCCCATCGAGGAGAGTCTAAGTCTCGATACAGCTCCAGCTTGATATCGCTTTTGAATCAGCTTATTATCATTTGTGAGTGAGATTTGAGGTTTGATCTAGCTTTACGGTAAAGTAAGGATTTTACCCCCATCATTATACAGCTATTGGTAGCTCGTTTTTGATCATCTTCGCAGCTGCCATCTCTCCGCTGAACCTCATTCAATTCACATATGGATTTTGTAAGTAGTCGAAGTCTAGTTCCTTATCTCCGCCACCTATCTCGACAAAAATAGCTTGTACCTTTTTGATCTGTAAGGATGATAAGGCTTGTGAATCCTGCGGAGATACGGAAGCTTTA
>CAYJLR010000076.1:0-9885 GCA_964370895.1 uncultured Akkermansia sp.
AGTCAATAGTACTGACTGTTTCTTCCAGTATTCTGTCATCAGGTCTAATCTGGCAAAATTCTGAAATCTCCAATGATGTAATCCCGCTACGTTTCAAGTACATTTCAGAAACATAACGAGCTGAACTGGATAGCAGGTCTTGGTATTTACTGTGCTTCGATAAAGCTATACAAGAACCTATCCCTGCGATAATATCAAGACTAGTCGCTTGAGTAAAATTAGACCAAGTGCGAACTAGAGATTTAGCAATCTCTGCGTTTTCTTCATTTTTTTCAATAAACATAATAATTAATTAAATAGTATATCTAAACACAAATTGCAGCTTCTACCAACCTTTGGTAGAAATATTTTGAAGCTAATCTAGAATCTTATATATGGTAGATTCCGAAGTTTTTTTGTGTTTTTATGTTTATTGTTTTGTAATCGACAATGTGCCTATTTCTAGGTAAAAGCATCGCTTACGTAAAAAATACTACCACACGATTTATATTAATCAAGTCTTTTTTTGAAAAATACACTAATAATTTTTATATGGTTAGGAAAACTATCTTAAATTTCCCGCAAGCTGCGAATACTTCAAAAGAGCTATTTGAGAGGAGATTATTCTGAAATCATATTCAAACATTTTGTTATGTTTTAAAAATTACTTGACGCCATAAACGTGTGTGATACTGTAATAAGTTAACCTTTCCCTATCTTGCTGTTTAGAAACAGCTCAAGAACTCCCTCACCACCACACACAACTCATGATCATAAAAAACACAGTACTCGCAGTCCTCCTAAGCACCGCCCTCAGCTCTAGCCTAGCAGCTCAGACCACACCTCATGCCGATTTAGTCGCCGCTGGGCATAGTCCTATCATTATAGACAGTGTTCCTGTCTTCTCTACGCCTGCAGAAGGATTCGGCTATCATAACTACCGTATCCCTGCCTTCCTTGTCGCTACGGACGGTCTCTTCTACGCCTTTATAGAAGGCCGCGAAGGGCGAAACAGTGATCACGCAGAAAACGATATCGCACTACGCATGAGCTCCGATGAGGGGAAAACATGGTCTAAGACGCGTATCATCACCCAAGACGGTAAAAACTGTACCATGAATCCCGTCGTCGTCGAGGGGGAAAATGGCCGCATCATCCTGACCTATTTATGGTTCCCCCATAAATTCCACTCGCGCAACATACCACACGAAGGCGTGAAAATGTGTGAACCTGGTTATAATGGAAAGACGATTTCTCGCAACTTTGTCATCTACAGCGATGATAAGGGGAAGACCTGGTCACAGCCCAAGGATGTCACGAAATCATTCAAGCTCTCCGACAGGTCAGTCATGGCGATGCCTGGTCCTGGTGTAGGCGTAAGCATGAAAACAGGGAAGTACAAGAATCGAATCGTCATGCCCATGTGCAATATTGAGAAAATAGGTGAAGGCAATAGCCGCACTTTCAAGGTCTACGCGGTCTGGTCGGACGATAATGGCATCACGTGGAAAAAAGGAAAGGAAGTCACCTCACCTAGCAAGGATTTCGGCGATGAAGTGCAGATGGTGGAACTCAGCGATGGCACACTGATGCTCAATACTCGAACGTCCAGCAAGTGCCGTGCCCTCGCTTACAGCAAGAATGGCGGTGAGTCATGGACTGAGCTTAGATTCGAACCCAGCCTCGTCGATACAGGCTGCATGGGCAGTACGCTGCGTTACAAAAAAGGCAAGGTAGATATACTGCTAGCCACGACATCCACCGCACGATTCGCAGGAGGTAGACGTGGCAAAGGAATGCTCTATGCAAGTCTAGACGAAGGGAGAACGTGGCAGGAAATCGACCTTCTTTACAGCAAGACATTTGACTACAGTGTACTGCAGCAACTCCCTAATGGTAATGTAGGCTTACTCGCGGAATACGACTTTAATGGACAGCGTATTGTCACACGCTTCACTGAAATTGATATCAAGAAGATACTCGAAAAACTTAAGGAATAAATACACACCCCAAACTTCCAGCCCACTAGCAACATGCATTTTCTCGCAGCGCAATAGCGCGGGGAAAATGCATGTTTCATCTCTATTATCTTCTAGAATAGATAGTCATTACAAATACGACTCGCATCTCACGCTTCTTCTCTCTACTGGAATTAACTTTACAGATGCATCCCTATTTTATATGCTAGATGCACTATATGAAGCTTTTCACATGTTTTTTATTCCTGACTCTCTTTCAACTATTGAATGCTAGTGAGATCTATCATCAGTTATTTTATGGACAAGCAGTAGTGCCCCATTGGCAGGAAGATGGCAGCTTTATCTACCACGCCCAAGAGCCTGACGGAGTGAAAAGCTATCATGTCATTCCAGATCAGGCCATGAAAACGGAACTAAGGGACAACAAGCTGCCTCCTGCAAAACAAGCTGTCCTAAAGCCAATCGCCCCGAATAGTCGTATCTTCATCCGCGATCATCAAGTGTATATGAAAACACCTGAGGGCGATGTGCAGTTAAGCTTCGACGGCTGCCCTACAAATGGTTATATTAATCAGTTTTACTTCTCTCATGATGGTCGCTATGTCGTTGTGATCAAGAAGCGACATCTTCAGCCTCGCCAGATAAGCATGGTTGAATCGACTCCCGAGCATCAACGTCAACCCATTCTCCATCAAGTAAATTACAATAAACCGGGTGATGAGATAGCCATCGAGCTCCCCATACTCTTCGATCTCAAAGAAGAAAAACAGATCCATGTAGACTTAACCCCCTATCTGAATCAATACAATATCTGGCTTCTCCGATGGAACGCAGATAACAAGAGCTTCTGCTTCGAGTACAACGAGCGCGGTCATCAGACTTATCAGCTCGTGGAAGTGAACGCAGAGACAGCTAGAAGCCGAGTCATCATCGATGAATCATCTCCTACCTTCATCAACTACGGTAAGACATGGAGGTACTACCTCGATAAAAGCAAGGAAATCATCTGGCTATCAGAGCGCGACGGCTGGAAGCATCTCTACCTCTTCGATGCGACAAAGACCGAATGCGTGAAGCAGCAAATCACGCGTGGCGAGTGGGTCGTACGTGAGGTTCTGCTCGTCGATGAAGCAGCTCAGGAGATTTACTTCCTAGCATCGGGATTTTACCCTGATGAGAACCCTTACTACACGCATCTCTTCAAGGTACAGTTCGATGGCAGTGGTTTGACAGACCTGACTCCCGAGCGTGGCAATCACCGTATCACATTTTCCCCTGATAATAAATACTTCATCGATGTCTACTCTACCCCTGAAAAGGAACCTGTCAGCAGCCTAAAGCTATTGAAAGATGGCTCCTCTATCATGACATTAGAGCAAGGCGATGCCTCGAAAGCTGAGGCTGCAGGCTGGCAGCGTCCACGCATGTTTCATGCAAAAGGACGCGATGGAAAAACAGAGATCTACGGTAATATCTATCTGCCTAAGAATTACGATCCGAAGAAGAAATACCCCGTCCTTGAGTACATCTACGCAGGACCACATGATTCTCATGTGCTAAATGACTTCCATATGACGGGGAATGGCAGCACTCTATTCACCGATCATGGCTATATCGTCGTACAGATAGATGGTATGGGGACTTATAATCGGTCAAAGGCCTTCCACGATGTCTGCTGGAAGAATCTTAAGGATGCAGGATTCCCCGATAGAATCGCCTGGATAAAAGCCGCTGCAGAAGTCTACCCCAGCATGGATTTAAACCGCGTAGGCATCTACGGTGTCTCAGCTGGAGGTCAGAATGCGATGGCCGCCCTACTCTTCCATGCTGACTTCTACAAGGCAGCCGCCGCAGCCTGTGGCTGTCATGATAATCGCATCGATAAGATATGGTGGAATGAGCAGTGGATGGGCTATCCGGTGGATGAGTCATATTCCCAATCTTCGAATGTGGACAATGCGCATCTGCTAAAGGGGCGACTCTTTCTCATCGTAGGTGAGCTCGACAAGAATGTAGACCCTGCTTCTACTTATCAAGTCGTCGCAGCGCTGATTAAGGCGGAGAAGTACTTCGAACTCTTAGTCTTACCCGGTCAGGGACACACGATGGGAGGGAGATATGGAGAGATGCGTGTGCTGGACTTTTTTGAAAGAAACTTGAGAGCCATGCCCATCCCTTTCGCGACTAAGGAAGGGTAGCCATAGCGAGAAATGACGGCAGAATAAGGCATTGTCTTTGACTTTAGCTTATGCTAGAATGCCGCCGATTTATGATTAAAGAGTTTTTTCGCTTAGTTTTATTCGGAGGTATCATTGGTGTGGCCAATGCTATACCAGGTGTGAGCGGTGGCACGATGGCTGTAGTGCTCGGTATCTATGACAAGCTCATCGGTGGCATGAGCCGCTTCCTGTCTGATATCAAGGGTAATCTGCGCTTCCTCGCAGGCATAGGCATAGGTGCCTTGCTCGGTATCAAGCTACTCGGCACGGTGATTACCTTCTGCACGACGAATTACGCCATGGCGACGAACTTCTTCTTCTCCGGGCTCATCCTCGGAAGCATCCCCATGCTCTATACTAAGACGAAGAGCATAGGCAAGGCGAAGCCCATGCACTATGGCGTCTTCACACTCTTCATCGGACTCATGGCTCTTCTCGCCTTTTCCGGTGGCGGTGGCGGCACGGAGGCAAGCCTCACGCTCACGCCTACGGTCTGTGCGTTCCTCTTCTTCACCTCCTTCATCTCGGCCGTGGGCATGCTGCTCCCCGGTGTGAGTGGATCGATGCTTCTACTAATCTTCGGCAGTTACTACACGGTCATGAATGCTATTCATTCACGCGACATCGTGACTCTGCTCCCTGTGGCGGCTGGTGTCGGCGTCGGTCTCCTCGTCGGCTCACGCATCATTGATATATGCCTCCGTCGTCTCCCACTCGTCACCTACTACGCAATTCTGGGTATGGTGATAGGCTCGCTCATCAGCGTCGGAATGAATGCCTTCACGCAGACACCATCCATGGTAGACATTATTGTTTCCATCCTTGTCTTCGTGGTCGGTATCGTCATCTCTCTTGCTTTCGAGAAATGGAACAAGAAGGTAAATCCTGAAAAAGAAGCAGCTCCAGCAAGCTCTGCTGCCAATTAAAAGATCACATACTTTTCAATAAACGGAAAGCCGCTCACTTGCAGAAGTGAGCGGCTTTCTTTTCACTAAAGTATCTCGTAAAAAAGATTACTTATGCTTGTCAAAGCGTGTGCAGAGAATCAGCACCTCGAAAGGTGCGAGTGTGATAGTCACCTTTCCATTAGCTGGAATACAGAGCTCCTTAATAGGCTGGTCTTTGAAAGGAGACTTCAGCTGTATATCTTCAGGAGTAATAGGCTCGAAGATAGCTGCGCTTAGCTCGATGCTCTGAGGCTTGTCATCAGGATTACGCAGGGCTAGCGTAGCGCCTCTGTCTTCGCGCCATGACGCGTAGCCATAGACCTTCCCTTGCTCAGGATTACCACCGACCCAGTGCGTGTCAGCTGTCACGTCCTCGTAGGCATCTGCCCAGCGTACAGCTTCAGCGACATCATCCCATGCCTTGTCATTCATCATGCCAGGTGTGAGGTAGAGCTCCTGTAGGTTCGCGCCTGCACCGAGGAGCATGCGGATGTCCTTCTTCAGGTCATTATCGACTGGGAAGTCGTACTGATCACGCGTGACATCACTGACGAGCTGCTTGTTCGATTCTCCACCTGCAGCCTTCTGTTCCTTGTGGTTTTCACTCCAGACGCCCATCGCATCTTTCTCAGAAGCCACAGGAGCATTCTTCACATAGGTACGCTTGTCGCTGCAGCGTGGACCTTGGAAGTGCATGCCCAGCACGATGCCGTGATGCATGACGGAGCTGAGGGGGTAGAGAGGATTGTGACGGGCGAAGCTGTTGTAGCACGCAGCATCACGGAAGTTGATATACTGCTCGCGGTTGCTCCCCTTGCCGATCCAGAATACGTCAGCCGTACCTGTGCGCCAGATGCTGTCGATGTGGTTCAGCCAGAATGGGCTTGGCCATGTGCCGACTGTGGTGTTCAGGAAGACCTTTGGGTTCACGCCACGGAGTTCATTAGCGATGTTCAGCAGCCCCATGAAGTGAGGAGAAACACCCTCACCCGCGCGGTCCCACTTGAAGTAGTTCACACCGTCCTTCGTCATGAGATCCTTGTGCAGGTTCAGGAACCAGTCGTAGTAGCCAGGATATGCGAGGCTAAGCTGCTTCGCGTCTTGAGGGATCTGATTATGCTTCTTCGCATAATTCGCACGCTCCTTGTCTCCGTAGTATCCACCGAGTGGGGAGACCCAGATGCCGAAGTTAGACTTGATACCCTTGATCGCCTTACTCAGGTTTGCGAAGCCCTGTGGGAACTTCTTCTTGTCAGGATGCCAAGGGATGTCATTGTAGTTATCCCAGCCATCATCAAGGACGAAGGAATCGAGCACGATGCCGCGCTTCTGCGTGAGCTCTTCGCCGTAGGCCTTCACTGTCGCGAGCATATTCTCGTCAGTAGGATTCAGACCGTGGTCGTACCAGCCGTTGTACTGTAAGAAATGGCTATAAGGCTGGGCGCGTTCGTTTTCCAGATAGGAGAGGAAGCCACGACGCAGCTGTCCCTTCGGGTACACGCCTTGGACAGTGGAGAAGCTATAGTTCTTCCCCTTCGCCATAGGAAGCTCACAGTCAAAACCTATCGATGCACCCTGCTCATTGAGCTTCGCCACACCTACGGGGTTCTCGATACCGAAGAAAAGTCGGCTACCCTCGTGCACGAGTGGTGAGCCTACAGCCTTACCCTTGACCTCGAAGCCTGTGCCTTCGAGATTAATGAGATCGATATGCTTGATATCAATTGCCTTCGTCGCGTAGATATCAAAGGTCTGCTTCACATAGCTCGCACCATCACGCAGCTCAGCGCGCCACTTGATACTGATGCCTGCTTCTTCATTGTTGAAGGTTGCATAGATACGACGGGCCAGACTCTTCTCGCTATTGCGTACAGCATTTGGATTAGCTCCACCATGAGAGATGATCACATCACTCGTGCTAAAGCTTGTTGAAGGGAAGACGCCTTCCGTTGTCGTGATGGAGAATGAAGGCTCCTTACTACTGATAGCATCCGCACCTTCTTGCTGGAAACTAAAGGAGGAGAGGGAGTTGAGATTGCTCGTCCACTTGAGTATGTTATTGGAAAGTACATAGTCGGCACCGCTGACGACATGCAGCTGAGCCTCTTGAGGCTTCACTGTGGATGGATAAGGCACCGAGTTCTCTGCATTAACAGCAGAGCACATGGCGAGGGTAATAGCTATGGATGGTATAATCTTCATGTGTAAATGTTAGAATTATCAGAAAGCTCACCTGTATAACTTCTCATTACGTAAAATAATTGAAATAAAATCACTTGAGCTGAATTATATTATAACATACGCATTTAGGAAAGCAAGTTTGATTTTCCATCCTCGCACGTCATACCAGCACAGATCAGGTCGGCAAGCTGCAGCATATCCCCAAACACAATCTAGAGTAAAATGATGATAGACAACCCCTAACTGAGAAATCACTCCCCTCTGAATGAATAAAGAGTAATTCTGGTAAAAATAATTTTTAGATAATTTCTAAATAACTGTCCAGATAACACCTTGACAGCATAAGATACAGATGTAATACTGCCGAATATGTCTTATCACTGTTCTATTTGCGGCTATATCTATGACGAATCCACACAAAGCGTCCCCTTCACTGATCTCCCAGAAGACTGGCGCTGCCCTATCTGCGAAATGGCAAAAAACGTCTTTGTGCAGAAAGATGATCCCTCTGCCCCGACAGCTACGCCTGCGCCAATCGTAACACCAGCTACACTTAACACTATCAAGAAAATCCCCCCCAGCACCACAGAAGCTCCCCCTCTCACCAGCTCAGACTCAGCTACCACATCATCAAGTATCAATACAAAATCCGACCTCTTCGTACAGCAGCTCGAGCGCAATGGACTGCGCTGGGTCTTCGGCATGGTCGGGCATAGTAACCTCGGCATAGCAGAGGCACTACGACTCAGTAACCCTGAGCAACAGCCTGAGAAAATCCGCTTCATCGGCATACGCCACGAAGGTGCAGCAGCATTCGCAGCCGCAGCCTACGGAAAACTCACCCACCTCCCCGCGGCTTGCCTCTCCATCGCAGGGCCAGGCGCGACAAACATGAGTACAGGCATCGCAGATGCCCTCCTTGACCGAGCCCCACTCCTCGCGCTAATGGGGCAAGTCCCCACCACCACGCTCGATCAAAACATCTTCCAAGAGCTCAAGCTAGACGCCTGCTTCGCCCCCCTCACAAAAGGTCAGTACACCCTCCATGCCCACAGTAATAGCGCCATTCTAGCCAAACAAGGCTATGAAAACGCCCTCACCGCTCAAGCACCCGTCCAGTTCATCCTCCCCGACGACACCCAGAAGCACGCGCCACTCGGAAGCGAAGCACTGATACCCGTAGCTCACAGTAATACTGCACAGTCTAATACTATCCCCACTGCAGAGAGTATCCAAGCCGCAGCCGATCACCTCAGCAAGTCGAAGAACCCGCTCATCATCCTCGGACATGGTGCAGAACACGCACTCTCCGAAGCGCGCGAGCTCGCCACCCTACTCCAGTCCCCCATCTGCACCACCTATAGGGCAAAAGGCTACATCAGCGACAAGCACCCCCTCGCCTGTGGAGTCATCGGTCTGAGCGGCACCCCCATCAGCCAGCACTTCGCAGCAGAAGCCGACACCCTCATCACCATAGGAGTAGGTTACGCACGCCACAGTGCCATCCCTCACAGTGACGCTAATGGAAAGGTAAAAGACATCATCCGCATCGATCACCAGATCAGCGGAGAGCGACCACTCCCCAGCATTAGCCACCCCCTCATTGGTGACGCAAAGGCCACTCTTCAACTCCTCATCGAGGCCGTAAAAAAGCACCCAGAACTTGCCTCTACGGCAGCAGGCACCCAGAGTAAAGCCGAGCGCATCGCGCAGGAATGGACACAATGGCGAGCCGAAAAGCGCAAGCGCGCTCAGTTCACCTCATCGGATGAAAACGCATCAAACATCAGCCCGGCAGCCATCTGCGAAGCACTGAATCGCAGCCTCCCTGACAATGCTATCCTCTCTATCGACGTCGGCAACGTCGCCTACCAAGCAGGCCGCTACCTCGAGAGCAAAGCGCAGAACCGCTACCTCCTCTCATGGTACCTCGGCAGCATAGGTGTCGGACTTCCCGCAGCCATAGGAGCCTACGCAGCCACCCAAGAAGAGGGGCCATGGAAGAATCGCCCCATCATCGCCATCGTTGGAGACGGTGGACTAGGTCAATACCTCGCCGAGATCAGCACACTAGGAAAATACCAGATTCCCGTAAAGATCATCGTCTTTAACAACAGTGAACTCGCAAAGATCACCCGTGAACAGAGCATGGCACAATACCCCACCTGGGAGACCTCACTCATTAATCCGGACTTCGCCCAGCTCGCAAACAGCTGTGGAGTCTATGGTATCCGCGTCACAAACACAGATGAACTCAGCACAACCATACGCCAAGCACTCGCGCACAAAGGTCCTGCACTCGTTGATATTCATTGCAATCCAAACGCTAGCTAAAAAAAATCACAAAAAAAATCACAAAAACAGCATTTTTCACTTGCAATCCCTACGACAAATCACTATAATCACCCCGCAAGCCATCCGCTTGCAAAACCAATAAAACGGTGATCGTAGCTCAGTGGTAGAGCCCCTGATTGTGGTTCAGGTTGTCGTGGGTTCGATCCCCATCGTTCACCCTATTTTGGAAGAGCCTCTTAGTAGAACAACTAAGAGGCTCTTTTCATATACTGCCCACACCACCAG
>CAYJLR010000077.1:0-9800 GCA_964370895.1 uncultured Akkermansia sp.
CCTCGGGGTAAGGGTGAAAAGGTGGGGTAAGAGCCCACCGCTCCGGAGGTAACAAGGGAGGCAGGGTAAACCCCGTGCGATGCAAGACAAACAGAGAAAGAGTAGCCTGCTCGTCGTATTCTCGGGTAATAGTTGCACCCCATCTCGGTGGGGTACGCGCGTCAAGCGCGTAAGAAAAATGACTGCACAGCCTCGCAAAACGGGGTGGACAGAATCTGGCTTATAGGACCCATGGGACACTATTGAATCTTAGGATTTTTATTAATTTAATCCTCTTTGACTCCTTTTTCCAATTGAGCTTTCCTAGCCATAGCTTCCTTGTTCGCGAGTGCGATTTGAATAGCATTCGCCATGTTATGGAAGATGACGTAGAAGGCAGGCGCGACGTAGGCGAGAGGATGCGCGTAGGATTGACTCGCGATATAGAGCGTCAGTATGGTGTTCTTCTGTCCCAGCCCTTGCGAGAACTCTCGTGCGTAGTAGGGCTTCCCTAGATGATATCCCAATGTGAATCCAAGCGTGCAGATGATGAGTGCACCGAGAGCCATGGGGTAGAGATCGTGGAAACTCAGATTCATCGCTAAGATGTTCTGCGTACCAGAGGCGGTGATGACGGTGAGATTAAAGATCCAGATGGTGAGCGATAAATTCGCATTCTTCCTTCCCCATTCGCGGCTGCTAGGGATGAGGTAGCGCATTAGGATGACGAGGCTGCTAGGCAGCAGGAGTAGGAGGGCGAACTCTTGGAAGAGCTGCGTGAGAAGCATCCAATAACTCGTATCTCCTGTCTCTAGAATGAAGGGAAGTACGAGCGGGATGATGAGAATGAAGGCGACATGGCTCAGCAGCATCGCTGTCGTCATGTATTCCACCTTCCCGCGTATCAGGGCGATGATGACAGGGCTGGCAGAAGCAATAGGCGCGGCAGCGCAGAAGAAGAGTGATTCTGAGAGCACTCGGTAGCCGAGCAGGTAGGGTATGCCCCATGCGAGAACCCAGCCGAGCTGGATAAGGAGGAGGAGAAAAAGGTGACTGCGCTGGGGCCTGAGCTTCTCTCTTTCTATCCCGATGAAGCTGAGAAAGAGCATCAAGGCGATGCTGTAGGGGATGATACCGCGTAGAGGGGAGAGCTGGGTGTGGAAGGTAGCACCTAGCGTGAAGGCTAGTACGAGTCCTATACTACGCCAGTGTGTTTTGCTCATGAGCTAGCTGGTGTGCTGGAGCTATCAGCATCGCTGACTGAGGTCGCAGCTGGAGTGGGTGTTGCTGTGGGTACAGGCACTGGCTTCTGCTGTGGCAGATCTGCGTCTTCGGGGCTGTTGTTCTCCTGCTTGGCTGCAGCGAGGACGGCCTTTACTTCGGGCTTGATGTCGTCATCATCTTCGGGTGGCTTCGGGTAAGCGATGCGGTTGTGATGGATAGACTTAATCGTCTGGAAGAAGTTCAGCTTAATCGTGTGTAGCTCACCCAGCGTGAGACCACTCTCGTTTAAGTGCCCATCGAGAATACGTCCCTTAAAGATGTTTTCAATCATGCCGAGGATATCATCCTCGCTAGGGCTCTTCAGTGAGCGCGTCGCGCTCTCCACAGCGTCCGCCATGCTGATGATACCTGACTCACGTGTCTGAGGGATAGGCCCCTTGTAGGCGAAGTCTTCCTTGTTCACTGGGGTAGGATGATTGTCAAGCTGCCCTTCTTCGAAGCGACGCATGTCTTCGGTGTGTCGCTGGATAGCCTTGCTGTAGAAGAAGTAGGCTGTAGATACTCCATGGTGCTCGCGTATGCAATCGACGATGCGGCTGTTTAGCCTGTTCTGCTGCGCGCATTCCACACCTTCGGATACATGTCCTGTGATGATGCGCGCGCTGATCTCAGGGGTGAGGCTGTCATGGGGACTGACCATGTCATCACTGATGTTTTCTGCGAAGTACTGCGGATTCTTGAGCTTGCCTATGTCATGGAAGAGGGCGCAGACGGAGGCGTGGGTAGGATTCGCACCTATGCTTTCTGCCGCCGATTCAGCGAGTCGGGAAACAAGGAGACTGTGGTGGAATGTGCCAGGCGCATTCAGCTGGAGTTCCTTGAGCAGCTTGTGGTTCATGTCGCCTAACTCCAGCCATGTGATGGGTGTGCAGAGGTTGAAAATACGCTCAAGGATGGGCATGAAGCCACTGATGATGACAGCATAGAAGAAGCTCGTGCCGACAGAGAGGATGATTTCAATACCGAGCCAGCGGAAGTTGATGCCCTCTTCTAGTGCGGCAGGTCCATTATAAAGCAAGCCCATGAAGAGGCTGGCGACAAAGGTGATTAAACCTATGCTGAATCCAGCGTAGAGAATATGCTCGCGCTTATGCACGCGTCCACAGAGAGTCGCGCTGACCGCTCCTGATAGCAGGCTGATAGCCATGAAGGCGGCTAATGAGGTGAGCCCTGTGCTGTCAGGGAAGAGTGCCATGCCTAGCATGGAGACCGCCAGCGCGGTGAACATCCCCATGCGTCTGCCTATGAGTACAGAGGTGATGCCCGGTGCAAGCATCCATGGCATGAGGAGGAAGAGTAAGCCTATCTGTTCGGAATTTTCGATGATAGTGACAAAGCTCGGTAGACTAAGAATCCCTTGTATAAGGAAGAGCTGCGCGAGAATGGCTAAGATGGTGAGGAGGCTGCGGCTACTGCTGAGCTCTGCTGCGTATACGCCACTGCGGTACAGGATGATGAGCGCAAAGGTGCTCGTGCATATCCAGACGACGCGGAAAATCTCAGAATTAAGGTTATCTGTGAGCGACGTGGCGAGAACGCAAACGGCAATGGTGCAGAGGATGGCAAAAAGCACCATGAGTCTCTGGTCGCCTTCGAGGCGCTTTGCCAGTTTGCTTGCACCGCTGCGCTCGATAAGTGTCGAGATAAGTGGAAACATACAGTGGATGATGTGTGTCAGAGGATCATAGCAGACAGAAGAATATCTGTCAAGAAATCATCGTGTGTAGATGGGTATCTCTATGATACTATGATTGCAGTGATGCTAATATGTTTGCAATGGCATCGAGCGGGTAGCTATCTGCCCACTTCTTGAGCTCCTTCATCTCATAGCATGATAGGCCGTCTGCTGTGAGCTGGCGCGCGAGTAGGGGGGCAGGGATGAGCATGCAGAGTGTCTGCTCGTCTCCAGCATTTCCTACTTGAATCTCGCCTTGCTTCGTCATGACGATGCCTTCGCAACGGGACGTGGCATTGAGCTTGATGATAGCCGCTGCGAGCTGCTCGCGATTGATATTATCAATAGAGGGCATAGTGTGAATCTAGGGTGAGATTAGCCACGCTTGATGTACTGCTTGTACTTGACCATGCGCTCTTTCCACTTATCGCGGGCGAACTTCTGCATGTCAGCTACAGTATCTTTCTCATCCATGATCTCAAGACCAAGGATGGTTTCCATCACGTCTTCCATCGTGATGATGCCTTCAAATGTGCCATACTCGTCTTCCACGATGGCAATATGCTCACGGTGGCTCACGAGGCGCTCCCAAGCTGTGGAGACAGAGAGAGTGTCAGGAATAGCAAGGATAGGACGCTTCACTTCAGAGAGCTGCATGTGGTGCTGATCCTCTGCAAGATACTCCATCACATCGAGAATGAGTACATAGCCAGAGATCATGTCCTTGTCTTCTTTGAAAACTGGGATACGAGAGAAGGGACGACGTGCCTCATCTTCGTAGAACTCCTGTAGAGTCTCGTCTTCATCGGCTACGGAGCAGACGACGCGGGGAGTCATGACTTCGCGCACACTGATCTTCTCCATTTTGATGATGTTCTGAATGATGACATTTTCCTTAATCTTAATGACACCCTCCTTCGTGCCTGTTTCCACCATGGCAGAAACTTCTTCACGACTCATGGTCGCCTCTGTCTGACGAGGAGATATGAGGTGAGTGAGACGCTCAAACAACCATACAAGAGGGTAGCAGATGATGGTGATGAGTTGGATGACAGGAGCTGCCAGCGGGTTGAGCGTACGATAGTAGCTAGCGCCGAGGGTCTTAGGTATGATCTCAGAGAGAACGAGGATAAGGAGTGTGAGGACGGCAGAGATGAGGCCGAAGTAGGCATCACCAAAAAGCTTTACCGCTTGTGCGCCTACACCAGCAGCACCGAGGGTGTGCGCGATGGTGTTCAGGGTCAGAATGGCAGAAATAGGGCGCTCAATGTTTGACTTGAGCTTCTGCATGAGCTGTGCACCCTTCGCTCCTGCTGCGACCTTCATCGAAATGAATGAGGGCGGCGTAGAAAGCAAAACTGCTTCCAGTACGGAGCATAAGAAAGAAATACCGAGTGCTATAAATAGATATATGAGGAGCAATTCCATAGAATCGCCATCAAGACTATCACACTATTTTTTAAATTCAAGCATTTATTTGAAATTTCCTATAACTCTATAACACTTTAGAACAAAAAGTTAAAATTATACGCAGCTATACGCTCTCTTAATAAATACATTATGATTGCTCAAGAAGGAACTCAGGAGCCCATGTGCTGAATGTAGGTAGAGCTGGTGCATCTTCTGTAGCCGCATTAGGATCATATTCGACATATTCACCTGTAACGGTTCCGTCTATAGCTCCTTCATCATCCTCGATCTCGTAGGGACGATTCGCAGCGAGGAGATAGGCGTTTTCCTGAACTGCGCGAGCGTTGTCATCTTCTCTCGAGCCTAGGACAGTCTCACCGTGGCTGCCGATGATCTGAGGGCGTGGTGAGGAAAACATGGGGAGCTGTATGTACTGGATGCCACTGTCCGTATAGCCCGCATCATTATAAGACATCACGGAGCAGTAATGATACTTCTCACCATCTTCCTTGATAGTCAAATAGGTGCCGCTGGCGTAGGGGGTGAAGTCTTCGCTCGATGGTCCGCGCTGCTCATTCTGATCGCGACTATGCCCTGCGCCGAAGATATGCCCGAGCTCATGGGTGAAGGTGTAGCTGTTGAGCGCCTCATAAAGATCTAGAGCCAGCACGCGGTATACATAGGTGAGTCGCACCTTCCCCGGTTTATCTGGGATGGGGGTTTCGATCACATCGAAGAATACACCTTCGATGTCAGAGCCGATGAGCTCCTCAGCCCACTGTGCCTTATGATCATCACCTGCGTCGAACTCACCAGGCCTGTGGTAGAGGCTGATCGTGACGCCTAGAGTTCTCTCTGAGGCGGCCTCGTCATAATTCAGGCAGACGAAGACGATGATAAAGTCGAGCTTATAGGTTTCGAGTTCATCGATGGCCTCGGGTGCTTCTTCGGCAATGTGACGCAAGAGGGCGTCTTTTGTATCGCCCTCTCCATCGTAGTCGAGCTCAGCGATGACCTTCGGATTCACCCATACATCCGTGATCCCTGCGGAGAAGAGTGCTTGATTGAACTGAGAGGCGCATATATGGGCGTGCATCTCCATACCGCCGAGCCTCTTTACATTACGCGCTGCGTCCTTGTCGTAATAGAAGCCGAGATTGAACTCCTTGAACTCCTGCTCCGCAGCCTGCGCGAGTGCGCTAGTCAGGACGCAAAGCGTAGCGAGTAAGAGAGATTGTAGTCTTTTGATTATCATCTGATATTAGGACTTTGATTCTGTAATGCGAAGGGTGTAGCAGCGCTCGATTTCATTATACACGATATGATAGACCTCTCCTTCGAGGTAATCGCTGATCATTACACAGATTTTTTCATCAATGTAGAGGATCTGCACCCAGCCGACACCACCTTCGAAGATTCCTGTGATGGCGATATGCTCATCGCTCTGCTCGACGGACTCCACGATGACATTAATAGAACCAGCTTCATCTAAGCTGATTTCGAAGATGTCGCCTATGTCGAACTCTTCGTGATCTGTCCAGTCGAGGGACTCATCTTCAAAGGTGACGCGATTGAGACTGGTGAGGTTTCTATCCTCTTTCTCATCGATTTCGATGGCTTCTTTGAACTCGATAGCAATGAGATGCTTTTTCGCCTCGGCTGTGTATCCAAGGCTGAGACTGAGGGTTAAAATGAGTGTGATAATGAATCGCATATGATGAAAAAAGGTGATTTATTGATAAGCCTCTCTGAACTCTTCACAGGCAGCGCGGAGTTCATCACTATCATAATAAGACTCCTTTTCAAAGAGGGTGAATGCTGCTTCTATAGCCTTGTCAAGTTCCTGAAATGCCTCCTTGACTTCGGGGTCTTCGAATTCAGTATTCAATCGCTCTTGATCTTCTTCGCTGAGCTCCGGTGCGATAGAGATGAGCTGAGCCTTGTACTCCCGCAGAGCAGCAGCTTGCTTGCTGATCTCCTTTGCTACTTTTTCGACAGTGACTGTTTCATCCGTCAGCTCAGCTATGACTGTAATAACAGAGACTGTGGCATCCATCGCCTCAGAGAAGATATCGCTGTAGCGATCGTAAGCTTCACTAGCATCTGCTCTCTGCTGCGCGAGAAGCGCGAAGGCACAGAGCAATGCCGTGAATAATGAGTTAAAAACTCTCATACGAGCTATATTAATATTATTTCTATTTATTTACTAGCCCTTTTTTCTATAAGGAGGATGATACCTTCCTGCCCTGTAATACTAAGAGGCTTGCTGAGATCTATTTCGCTGGCTTCTTGAAAGTCCTCAATAGCAGGCATATGCACGCGTGCAGTCGCCGCATCGAGTCCGAGCGCGTCCCAGTCGATCGTCAGGAGGCAGTCTTGCTTCTCGTGGGAGAAGTTCCCCAGCGCGATGAGTGTTTTCTCCCCTTTCTTCACGAAGGCGGTGGCCTTGATATCCTTTGCCCCAGTCTGAACAACTGGCTGCTCGCTCCAGTAACCGACCATCTCAGCGTCTCCTATTCCAAAGCTCTTCCACAGAGCCCAGATGGGAGCAGGATTATACTTGCTATAGGAATGTCTCCCCGTAGTACCGAATACCATGCCGAGGAAGCGATTCCCACCGTCCTGCAGCATCTCACTCATGACTCCCATGGGAATGCCTGAGAAGGTGACAAACCACTCATCCGCATCCATCTCTGCGTACTTGAAGTGCTCACCAAACCACAGTCTATCCACATAGGGGAAGAAGTCTGTGTACTGGTTCATCGCTCCCTTGGAATAGTTCGTATTCGAATGCAAGTCCACGAGGGCTTCTGGGCGGTACTCTGCCATGATCTTGCGCATGCGCTTCATGACATTGCGGTCGAAGGAGACATCATCCATGTAGATACCATCGATTTCATAATTTTCAAACATCCAGCGCATCCCCTCAAGGTAGTAATTAATCCAGCGAGAGAATCCACTGAGAACCAGCGCTGCATCCGCTTCGTCGTTCGGAAGCTCCGTATACCACGCTGGGCGGTAGCCCTCCACGAGATGCTCCATATGCCATGGCGTACCGTAGCCTCTACCATCGGGGAAGATCTCACCATTCAGGCTCATGAGAGCGTGAATCTCAGCCGTGTAGTTCGATAGCTCGCGTATGGTGTAGTAGAGCTTCACCTTCCTGTCCTGAGCATGCTGCTCCTTGATGAACTTCTTCAGCGGCTCTTGCACGATGAAGGGGTAGTTAATCACGGGATTCAGGCTGCGAGAGTGGTGGATATTCGCAATGTTCGCCCCCTCTGCTCCAGCCTCATTGAACCTCTCTGGGAAGGAGTGGAAGTAGCGCTGTGAGAAGTGATGCTTCGTGTCCAGTGGCTTCACTGGGGTGAGCAGGACGGAGAACTCATAGGTGATGGATTCACCAGCTGCGAGTTTATAGCTACCTGTCTGAGCGAGCAGCTCAGCGGAGGAGTCATTGAGATCCAGCTTCACTGTTCCTTTTCCACCATTGAACCAAGATGCAGGAGGCTCGGGCTTGTAATCCGCGAGTAGTGGGCCATGGTAGCTGCCACCACGTAGCTCAAGATGAGCCCCGAGCTTTTCACCTCCAGTCCAGCAGCTATCGGATGGACCATCCCACTTCCAGAGATGATTCTTGGGAGTTAATCCCCCCTTGTATCCCAGCCCCATGAAGTAGCTAGACGCATAGGGAGAATAATCCACATCCAGCTCCGTGTTGCTGAGTTCTATATCCTTTTCGCTCTTCAAGGTGAGTTTGAAATTAATATAACCATCGTACTCTGCTCTTGCGTCGCAGCGCAGCTCCATGCCATCGGACTTCGAGCTACTGGTCCATGTGATGAGTCCTGTGTCCAGCTGCGTGATCTCGAGATCTGGCTTAGACCAGCTGATGGGCTGAGCTGCGCCCACGAGTTTGAACTGTATAGGTGAGGCGAGCAGCTTCTTCCCATCCGCAGTCACCTGCGCTATGAGACCATTGTCTTGGAGAGTCAGAGTCTTACCCGATAGCAGGATCTCATTTCCAGAGAAGCTCATATCGGCGTAGGGAGTCACAGGCTTGTTATCGACGCCTATCTGAGAATTCAGCCAGCGAAGGCGTGAGTGACGCCAGAGATCGCCATCACCCTTGTCCTCTAGTACAGCAGTGCCTACATTGATCTTCACAGGGATGACCTGAGAGGGGAAGTTCTTACCCGTCACTGTCACTGTGCCTTCGTAACATCCTTCTGCAGCATCACGAGGGATCTGCACACCACACCAGAGCGCCTGTACGCCATCCTTAGCGACATTCACAGGTATATCCAGAATGCTGCCATCCCAGTCCACACCCTCTTGATTAAAGCAGGTGAACTCGGCCGCTGGAATACTCGCATGCGTGGACGTATCCGTGTTCTTGAAATCTGAGAAAATAAGCTTCACTCCCTCTAGCTCACCCTGCGCTGCCCATAAACCGAGCTGCCAGGTATAGTATTCGTTTTTCGCGGCATGCCCAGTGAAGTCCTTCTTCGCCTCGCCTTCCACCCCCCACTTTGCGGGGAGTTGCTTGCGTAAGCGGATGGGATAGGCTCTATCCTCGGGGAAGATTACTGGGTTCTGGCTGTACTTCTCGCGCAGCTTTGCCACCTCTGCAGCTGTCGCGATGAGCCCCATGGGGGTGAAGTAATCAAAGCGCGTGCGACTTTCAAACGCGCTGAGCTTCGCTGGCTGAGGCTTAGTTGTCGCGAGCTTCTTCAGCCATTCAGGATTCGCTTGATAAACTGCGGGGAAGTAATCATTCCACGGATCACCATAGCGAGCGTCATTCCACTTGCGCCTGTACTTATGAGGAAGATAGTAAATCTGGTATTCGCCTGCACCTGCGCGACTATCGAAGACGATGTCCGCAGACTCGGCATTCTGCTGAGCGATTTTTATATTGTCAATAGGCTTGCCATCGGGGGAGAGAATGATGATCTTTTTCTCCGCTTGGCGCAGGTCAGCACGTCGCCATGGGAGGCGCACACTGCTATACTCACTAGGGGAATCCACCTGCACGAGCGCACGGTGATTACCGAAACCATCTACAGACCAAGCTTTATCCGCTATACGAAAAAGCGCCGAGTCTGTCTGGAAATTTGCATAAGCAGACTCCCCATCCAGAGCATTGAGAGGGGCATGATTCGCAGCATAGGCAGAAGCCACACAGCATAATGGAGCGAGAGCGTAGATAAAATTCATAAGTCACCATAATGCCCATTTCAAAGCCCGAGGTCAAACAAATAGTACGTCTTCATTTCAAAAGCTTAATGTCATACAGTGGGCTATATGCTTGCATTCATCCTTGTATATGTTATACTACTAAAATGTGGCTAAAAAAGCCACGTTCATTATTATGGCTATTCCTATCACCACAACGATGAAGAGCATCTTGCTCTCAATGAGTGCACTCTGCCTCGCTAGCACAAGTGCT
>CAYJLR010000078.1:0-9699 GCA_964370895.1 uncultured Akkermansia sp.
AAAATGTCACCCAAAAGTATTGCATTTAGTCATTTTTCTGTTAGCATATCCGCATGCACAATGATTAACTGTGCAGTACAGATTCGCAAAATCACTTGATTTACACCTAAATACCACTCTACTCTTGTGAAAATACACACTACACGCATCGCAGCACTAGGCATTGGCCTCATAAGCACACTCATCCTTACCTCTCAAGCTCAAGCCAGAGAGCTTACATGGACAGGTACAACAAGCAATATTTGGCAAACTGAAACTAATGCGACCAATTGGAACAACGAATTGGGTGACTCCACCTTCTTCGAAGACGGCGATGTTGCTAATTTCGAGCCAAGCATCAAAGTACAATACATAGAACACGTACAGATCGTCGGTGATGTCGCACCTCAAAGCATCACAGTTGGGGGCGAAGGACAAGTCTTGTTTTCGGGGACTGGCAGTATTACAGGCACTGGCTCATTACGCAAAATAAGCACTAGCGAACTCATCATCACAACAGAGAACAGCTACTCAGGTGGAACAACTCTCGAGCAATACCAGATTACCCTCAACAACGCAAAGGGGCTAGGTAGTGGCGAAATTACCATGCTATATGATACTAGGCTCGTTGTGAATAATGGGCTCACCGTGAGCAATGATATTGCGTTGAATGGCAGCGAGGTTCACATCGCCAGTTTGGGTTCTTCAACATTGTCTGGTAAGCTTTCAACCGACCAATCCGTGACACTTTATGCCTTTGCTTCAAACTTAACCTTCACAGGTTCCTTGGAAATTGCGACTGGTCATACGCTCACTCTGTCTTACGGCAACTACACCATGAAAGACACCAGCGCAGATCTCAGTGACCTTACGATAGATAATGATGCCACGCTCGCTCTCGCGAACGGCACCTACACCATGAAAAACACCACAGCGGATCTCAGAGTCCTTACCATAGGTAGTGATGCCACGCTCAAGCTTGCTTCCTCCACACTCACTGGACTCACTATTTCAGGTCCCTCCACTGAGAGCTTCACCACCTCAGAAGGCAGCACAGCAGATTCCGCCATCTATACACTATCAGGTATAGCTGGTTTGATAACAGATGCCACGGGCACACTCACACTGGATCTTGGTCTGCTTGTTGATTTCGATATCACAAAGGGCATCACAGGCTTTGAAATTGAAGACCTTACCGACTTACCATCATTATTGGAATACGATGATATTATTCTCAATATCAATGGCAACTCTTACAATGTACAAGGAGCGAATGTAGGTCTTGTAGGTAACACAAACATCGTACTCTACATACCCGAGCCAAGCACAGCGACGCTCAGCTTGCTCTCACTTGCAGGGCTGATGCTTCGCCGCCGTCGTAAGGCTGCTTAATCGCAAGCTTTACTCGAAATTATTAGAAGGCGCAGGAGATTCACCCTGCGCCTTCTGCTTGCGCGAGCCAAATTCCGCACTCAATAAATCGTTATAAACTCATTCACGGGATTGGAGCTACACTCCTATCTCACAAATGAACTTCTCTTTATATCTATGAGGGCTTGGTGCCTGATCAAGGCTGGAGGCGTGATAGCGCCCAACTCCCGTCAGCTTGCTTGCTGTAGAGAATGCGATCGTGCACACGACCTGGACCGCCCTGCCAGAACTCTACTTCCTCAGGGACGATGCGGAAGCCCCCCCAGAAATCAGGCAGTGGTACTTCTCCTTGGGAGAACTTCTGCTTCATTTCCGCGAGCTTTGTGAGCAGCAACTTGCGTGTAGAGATCACCTCACTCTGCTGAGATACCCATGCTCCCAGCTGAGACTCACGGGGACGTGTGAGGAAGTATTTTAGCGTTTCGGTGCGTGAGATTTTCTCAGCGCGACCGTAGACGATGACTTGGCGTTCCAGTGTCACCCATGGAAGCATCATGCAGACGTAGGGATTCTGGTCTATTTCCTGAGCCTTACGGCTCTTGTAGTTTGTGAAAAAGACAAACCCACGCTCATCATAATATTTCAACAGCACGGTGCGCTGACTTGGGCGTCCAGCAGGTGTGGACGTGGCGACGCTCATGGCATTCGGTTCGGCTATTCCGCTTTCGAGCGCCTGCTTGAACCACAGGTCGAATTGCTTCTGCGGTGTCGCAGCCATATTTTTACGGCTCAAGGTGTCCTTGAGATATTCTTCACGAAAGTCAGACAAATCCATGCGTTGAGTATAGCAGTGACTTAGAGCACTCGCAAGGGCATAGTCATCTTGGAGGAGTTTTTTCGTCACAGATGTGCTCTGCCTTGACTCTAGACTAGAAAAGTGATACATTGCTTGCCATTATCTCAGATCAATAATCAACATGACACTTTACGAAGAACTCGAATGGCGCGGACTGGTGAACCAAATCTCCAGCCCAGAACTTGTGGATAAGCTCAACGCTGGCGGTCTCACCTTCTATATAGGCACTGACCCCACCGCTGATAGCCTTCATCTCGGTCACTATTCTAGCTTCCTCATCACACGTCGTCTGAAGGCAGCTGGTCACACCCCTCTCCTCCTCGTAGGGCTAGCGACGGGTCTCATCGGTGACCCACGCGGCACAGTAGAGCGTGAACTTCAGCAGCGTGAAGTCGTGCAGAACAACTACAAGGCCCTGAAGGCTCAGGTCGAGCGTCTCTTCGACTTCGAAGTGGTGAATAACTACGACTGGATCAGCGGTCTGAATGTGATCGATTACTTCCGTGATTATGGTAAATACATCAATGTAGGCTACATGCTGGGCAAGGATCACGTCCGTCGTCAGATGGAAACGGGTATCTCCTATGCGGAGTTCTCCTACATGATGATTCAGGCCATTGACTTCAAATACCTCCATGAGAACCGCGGTGTCGATCTGCAGGTAGCGGGTAGTGACCAATGGGGTAACATCACAACCGGCATCGAGCTCATCCGTAAGACCACGGGTGATTCCGTCTATGGCTTCACCATGCCTCTCATCACGGACTCCCAAGGCAACAAGTTCGGCAAGAGCGAGGGGAACGCGCTGTGGCTCGACAAGAACCGCACCTCCCCTTATGAACTCTATCAGTTCCTTCTGAACTCTGAAGACTCTGAAGTCATCTCCTACCTCAAGAAGCTCACCTTCCTCAGCCCAGACGCGATTAATGCGATTGAAGCTGAACACAGCCCACAGCCAGAGAAGCGTATCGCACAGAAGGCACTCGCACGTGAGATCATCGCTGACCTGCATGGTATCGAAGAATATGACCGCGCAGTGGAGATCAGCGAAAAGCTATTCGCTGGTGACTACCGCAGCCTCAGCCTGCAGGACATCAAGTCGGGTATGAAGAATGTGCCTCAGATTAAACTCGAAGAAGGTGCACTCATCGATGTTCTTGTTAATTCAAAGGTATGCAGCTCGAAGCGCGAAGCTCGCGAGTTCATCATGCAGGGAGCTATCTCCATCAATGGTGAGCAGGTAAAAGACCCACAGTTTGCTGTCGAGCGTTCTCAAGCCATCGAATCTTCTGTCATGATCATTCGTCGTGGTAAAAAGAAGTTTTACATGGGTGAGTTTTCTTGATAAGCTCTAGGGATGAAGCATCCCCAGTCTCTGCTGTATACATTTTCTATCGTATTAGCGTCAGCCTCTGTTCTAGCCGATCAAGCTGGCGTGAGCTCGAACTCTGCTGAAAAAAAGGCCTTAGCAGGACTCCCTCCACTCCCCGCCCCTCGACCTGAGTACAAGTCTGAGTGGGAGGAAGCGAAGGACTACGGCGTAGCGGCTCCACTGACACAGGAGGAAGTCGCTAAGCTGACTCCTGAGGAGCTGGAAAAGATGAGGACAGGCATGAAGCAATTCCGCCTCATGCAGCTCATCATGGAAAAATCAAATAACTACAAGGGGCTGAATAGCGCACAATTAAGCGAGCTCATAGAGCTAGCTAAAACACTCCCCCTCCCCAGCAGCATTCTTCCGAATCTGCAATACGAGCTCTCACAAGATGGGAATCTCTCTGCGAACTCGCGATACTTCCTACGTCGCAGTTTCGATGAGACTCTGCATGTGCTGCGCATTGATACGAAGCTCATGTCCGTATTCTTCTCGCGCAACACTCTCACAGATAAACAGCTCAAGGAGATGTTCTCTGACGAGGCTGTAGATCATGCTGTCCTCTTCAACTACTTCAAACCTCAAATCAGTGAGGATGGTAAGCCTATCAACAGCAGCCCCGAAGAGCTACGCCAGCGAGCCCACCGCGTCATGGAAGGACTCAGCAAGGTGAACGCTCTCTATGAGGGGATCAAGGACAAGGAGTCAGCGGATGAGGCGTGGAAGTCTGTACTCGACATCTTACCCGTCTACAACGAACTTATCCTTATTTTTCAAAAAGCCGACCCAGCTCTCGCCCAGTACTTTATGGATAACCCTAATGACGGCAATGCTGTAGTCGACCGCGCGAAGAAGCTTCATGAGCTGCGAGATAAGCTGCGAAAGCTGAAGTTCTACGGCTCGCACAAGATGCAGTTCGTCGATCAACTTTACTTCTAATCACGATAAAAAAAGCGTTTCCATAAGGGAAACGCTTTTTTTGTGACTTAATTATTCAGAGGCTCAATTACATGGGCTGCATGCCTTGGCTCTGGAGTGCTTCCAGCATCTCAGGAGTCAGTTCGATGGGTTGACCACCGGGCTTACCTGCACCTGGGCTGATGCTGATGAGCGTCAGCTTGAAGATGAGTGTAGCATTCTTACCGATGACTGGAGGGCCATTTTCACCATAGCCGAGATCGGATGGAATGTAGATTTCCCATGTAGAGCCAGAAGGCATGAGCTTGAGAGCTTCAGAGAAACCTGGGACTACTTGGTTGATGGGGAATTCGATTGGTTCTTTGGAGGCATCGAAGATAGTACCATCGATGAGGCGACCTTCGTACTCTACTTTGCAGAGAGCGGATTGTCCGTCCTGTGCGGAGTTGTACTTAGCACCCTTACCTTCGGTGATTACCTTGTACTGGAGACCGGATGGAAGTGTGACGACTCCTGGCTTCTTAGCATTTTCTTCGAGGAACTTCTTACCTGCGTCTGCGTTTGCTGCACCCTGTGCATCATCAAGCTTCTTCAGATTGTCAACGAATGCTTGCATGTGTGTAGGGATCTTTGCTTCAATCTCAGGATCGAACTTACCTTCGAAGCCAGCTGCGAAGCCTTGCTGGAAAATAGCAGGATCGAAATCGCTAGCCTTCAGTGATGTAGACTCAGCAGAAAGCTGCTGCGCAAACTGGAATCCCATGAGGTAGGATGCCACCTTTTTGATTTCTTCTGGTGTTGGGGCTTCAGCGGCTGGTGCAGGTGCTGCTGGAGCTGTCTGTGCGAGGCTTAGTGGAGTCAGAGCGAGGCTCAGACCGAGCATGATGCGTTGTGTTGTGTTCATATATGTTGATTAGAGAAAAATATGGAGAAAATTGTTGAATAATAATTAGAGCTTCACCTTCACGCCGCGTTCATTTACCCAAGCGCGGGTGATAACTTGAAGAAGATACTCAATCTGATCTGAGTTATCCAGTCCGTATTCTATAGTTTTGGCATGCGTGGTATCGGGGAAGTTCTTTGCCACGGTGGTAGGTGTGCCTGAGCGGTTGATGGCGCGAGCCTTCACGCGCTCGAGAAGGGCTTCTGCGTTCGTACCAGAGCTATTGTCATAGCGTGCGTAGAGGCGTATGGTGCTGCTTCCCTTCGTATCAATAACTAGCTCATGGATAGGAGTCTTACCATCAAGCAGGAATATATGTGTACTCACCGAGGTAATCTCTGAGAGCTTCACGACGAGTGTACTCTGCCTCACTGAGCCTTGAATCAAAATGAGGAAAGGCTGACGTATATTACTATGCCCTGGTTGCTTCCTATCTGTGATGAAATTAGGCGGCTCCTTTGTTTCTGTCTCTTCTTGCGTAGCTCCGACCTGAGCATGGAGCATGGGAGATAAGGTCATTAACGAAAAAAGAGCAAAGCAGGAAAGGCGTTTCATACGTCACTATGTTTAATCTATATTTCATCAAAGGTCAAGAAGGAAATGCTTTTACTTAATCTGACTTATAGGGAATACTTGTTCGTTAATAGGGATTAAGGCGTTGAACAGACAGAGAAAGGGATAGTCTGTCATACAAGCTAGATCTATATCTCCTAAAGCTAATTCCCCTCTATCGAGAAGGTACTGCCTCATCACACCTTCTAAGAAAACATCCTTCGGAGTCACCCAGTTACCAGGCTCTCCAAAAGCTATATTCGCATAGCGAGCCTCACACACATGACTTCCTCGAAGGAGTAATACATCATCTTTCGCTGCTACCCCATCCATCAGGGCATCAAGCGCAGTCCTGTCAGCCCATTTAGAAGAATAGTCTATATGAGAAGCATCACGTAGCACAAGCCTATTGATGTGACGCATCTCGTATGGAATGGTCTCGATGAGCTTCACTTCACCCTGCCTGCTGTAGAGGAGTCTGAGCTTATGCTTGCCACGCATCGGGATATTCACCTCAGCGAGCGCGCGATGTAGCGGCAAGGCATAATCGTCAGCGAGACTGCGATTCACGCGTTTCTGGTGGTATTCTAGCAGCTGAATAGAGCCATCTAGAATGCATATACTCTCAAGTAGTAAAGGGGACATAAACTTTTTCTACCACTTCTTGGTATTCTTCTTCCATGACGCTCATGGCAGTGATACCGCCTCCGCTCTTGTAGTAGAGCTTCTCGTCAGCCTTTTCTACGAATCGTATGCACACAGCACTCTCGACGCTCTTTCCGTCGAAAACTCCGAACACCCCTGTGTAGAATCCTCTATCCATGCCCTCAGCGGCGGCGATGATCTCACAGGTCTTTCTCTTTGGTGCTCCAGATATACTGCCTGCAGGCAGGAGCTGATGGAATAGATCGCCGAGGCGGCTTGTCCAGTCGTCACTTAGCTCTCCTACTATCTCGGAGCTCGTCTGGTAGATAGTGCCTCGCGTCGTTTCTACAAGATCGACGTAGCGGTAACGCGCGACGTGTACATCTCGGCTGATGCGTGAGAGATCATTGCGCAGGAGGTCGACAATGGTAGCATGCTCGCAGCGCTCTTTTTCATTCTCGAGCAAGCATTTCTCAGCATCGGGAACGGTGGCAGAGATCGTGCCCTTCATGGGATATGTAGAAACCATGCCCTTCTTTATGACGACAAATGCCTCGGGTGAGAAGCAGCAGAATTCGTCTTCCACGAGCAGTTTATAAGGAGCTTGTGCATGATGGAAGAAATGAGCTAATTCTAAGTTCGTTTCTAGACCTGAGCGAGCGCAGAGGTTTAGCAAATAGCTGTTTCCAGATCGGATTTCTTCCTGCACCTGATGAAAAGACTCTGCGTAACTTGACTTACTCGGTGGCAAAACCTCAAAATAAACATTCTCAGGTAATTCGCAGGACTCCCCTATCCTCTTCTGACTAGGCAGTGAGTAGTGAATCGTGGGTGGCATATCGCGCAGAGGGTACAGATATGCATGCTGCCCACAGTAAGAAATGAGGAAAAAGAAGGGCTCGGACTGCGCGCCCCAGTCGTTCATCAGCTTCACCCACTCTTCTGGACATTTACTCTTCATCAAGTTGCGCCTACTATAGGCGAAGTTCCCCCATGTCGCAAGAAGAATCAGGTCTACAGGCTTGAAAATACCACGACAGACCGACTTTCTACTTCCACTATACTGATAAGCTCTGCTACACTAACGCAACTATGGAAGAGTATTTTTATGAAGCCTTTAACGGCATGGCACGATTAGGTCCTGGTAGCGAGCAGTCCACCTTACAAGCTATCTCTTATATGGATAAGGATAGAGCTGTGCAGATTCTCGATGTGGGCTGTGGCGTGGGTACGCATACTCTCCTGATGGCTGAAGCGATGGTAAATGCGCATATTATCGCCATTGATAATAACCAAGAATACATCGATCAGCTAAATACTGAGGCTCAGATGCGCGGTCTATCAGACAGGGTACAGGGAGTCTGCATGTCCATGTTTGAAATGAGCTTTGAAGATGCCAGCTTCGATTACATCTTCGCTGAAGGTTCTATCTACATAGCAGGCTTTAGCAAGGGGCTCGCCGATTGGAAAAAGCTTCTCAAGCCCGAAGGGGTACTGATATGCAGTGAGATCAGCTGGATTCGATCCGAGCCATCAGCGAAGGCTCTTGAGTTCTGGTCAGCAGCTTATCCAGAAATGGACTTCGTGGCTCATAAGGAGGCGCAGGCGGTGGCTCTAGGCTACGAGGTCGTGGCATCCTTCCCCCTGCCGGAGGACGCGTGGACGCTGAATTATTATGTCCCTCTCCAAGCGAATCTTGATAAGATGACTCAGAAGTACGGTGACAACAGCACGGCACAAGAAGTCATCGCTATGATACAGCAGGAAATAGATCTGTACCACGACGTAAGCGATGACTACAGCTATGTTTTCTATATCTTAAAAAATTAAACAGCCCCTCCACTATGAATTACGTTCTCCTATCAGCCCTCGCACTCTCATCCTCTGTGGTCATAGCGAGCAGCGTCACCCCGAAGTCAAATGAAGATCAAGCTGTCGCGAATTATGCCTACGCATGGATGAGCACAAAGTGTGATGTACTCCTACTTCAATTGGAAAAGGAGATGACTCCAAATGAGTTCGAAATAGCAGATCTGAATTCGTCTATAAACATCCCTCTTGATGAGCTACCACCGGCATATCAAGAATACCTTACAGCAAAAACCGCCATCGTACAAGTATATGTAAAAATGTTACCCTATGACGGCAAGATGAATGATGCAGAAAGAGGTGCTTTACAGAACCAAATGTCGCAGCTCATGGATGCCTGTGATAAGCTGTATGCAGTAGAGAAAGAACGCATGTCATCTAGTATGCGCACGATGATGATGCAGCTTGGTCCAGAGCTAGCTGCCGCAACGCAGCTAGGTGACACCCCATCGAAAGAAGAGATAGCAAAAGCTCAAGAACTCTTGCGCTCCTTCTCTGCACGGTTAAAATCTCAGATCAAGCCCCTGCCCAAGGTGGACATGACGGAGAGGATAAAAGAAATGACAGCGATGGAGCGCATTAGCTTAGAGTTCCTGCTTCTGGGTTTCAAGGATACTGCGAAGCAATTAGAGAAGTCGAGCGATATAAAATTTGTCAGTTTTTTATCGCGTGCGCAGAAGGGCGAGATCTCACTAGAGGCTTTACCCGAAGAGATGCGCGCCTTTATCATGGATACATCCTCTGATGAAGCCGCCTTTGAAAAATCTGAGATCGCGAAGAAGCTAAACTTCTACCAAGCTTTAACTCTCTTCAAGCTACTGACTGTAGATCCACGTGTGATTGAGCTATACACGACCTCTATAGCTTATGATAAAGATGATCATGAGAAGAAGGCAAAACTCATCGAGCACGCGAATCTGGTGATCAAGGCTATGGAGTCACAGCTTTTTAAGCTCAAAAAGTAAGCCTGTTCAAATAGAAAAAATGCCCTTGGGACTAATCCCAAGGGCATTTTTTACTTTTTAGCAGGAGCTACAAGCAGGTGCAGCTTGTTTTTCTTTCTCTATCTCTTCTATATTCTTGGCTGGTGAAGGGCAGCAAGAAGCAGGAGCTGCAGCCTCTGAGCTAGCTGGCTTTTGCTGCTCTGGTGAGAAGCAAAGGACATAGACCACGGACGCAGCGGCTATCCAG